>JAHFDS010000622.1 GCA_023248855.1 Myxococcales bacterium | reverse complement strand
GCTCGCGCCCGCGGGCCGCGGCGAGCGCGCCGAGGGTGGCGAAGTACGCGCCCGCCCCGAGCGGCGTGTGCGCCCTGGCGGCCAGAGCGTGCAAGATCCGCGGCGCCGGCTCGCAAAGGCCCACCGCGCGCGCGAGGCGCGCGTAGATCTCCGCCTCGGGCAGCGCCTCGTCGGGCGCGGGCAGGATCGGCGGCCGGACCTGCGCGTAGATGCCCGGGTAGCCCTTCGGGAACCCGGAGTACTCCCACTTCTCGTAGCCGACCGGCGTCGGCAGGACGTAATGCGCGGCGCGCGCGGTCTCCGTCATCGCAGGCTCGATGACCACGCAGAGCTCGAGCGCAGCGAGCGCCTCGCGCTGACGCTTGAGATCCGCGGCCTGGATCAGGGGATTCGACCCCTCGCACACGAGCGCGCGGATGCGCTCGGGGTGCGTGCTCAGGATCTCCTCGGGCAAGAGGTTCGGCGAGAGCATGCCGAACGGCGCGAGCATCTCGATGGCCTCGATGCCCGACGCGAGAGCGTGGAACGGCGCGCGATCGAGGCCGCCGCCCGCCGGCGCGAACGTGCCCAGGAACACGTTGCCGCCCGCGCGCCCGAGGTTGCCGGTGAGCGCGACCAGCAGGCGCACGAGGTAGGCGATGAGCGTCGAGAACGACACCTGCTCCGCGCCGAGGTCCATGAGCACGGCCGCGCTGTCCGCGGTCGCGAAGCCGCGCGCCACGCGCTCGAGCTCGGCAAGCGGCACGCCCGCGCGGGCGGCCATCGCGGCCGGCTCGATCGCCGAGAGGACCGCGGAGATGCGCTCGAAGTCGCGCGTCCAGCGCGCGACGAAGTCGCGGTCGCATTGGCCCTCACGCACGACGATGGCCAGAAGGCCGAGCAGGAGCCACGCGTCCGTCGCCGGCTCGAGCTGCAGGTGCACGTCGGCACGGCGCGCGGTCTCGGTGCGCCGCGGATCTACGACCACCAGCGTGCGCGCAGGGTCGGCCTTGAGCGCGCCGAGGAGCTCGGTCGCGTTGTGCCCGCGATGGCTGACCGCGGGGTTCGTGCCGATCATGAGGAGGTAACGCGCGTGCTCGCTGTCCGGGTGCAGAAACGCCGTCGGCGGCGCGCCGAACATCCAGCGGTCCACGAGGGCATGCTGCGTCTTCTCCTGCGCGAGCGCGTTGAACCACGCGCGCGAGCCGAGCCCGCGCAGGAACGACAGCGCGTAAACGCCGTCCAGGTGGTTGCCCTGGCCGCCCACGCCCACCATCGCCAGCGCGCGCGGCGGATGGCGCTCGAGGATCCCGCGCAGGCGCGCGGCGATCTCGCTCGTCGCCTGCGCCCACGAGATGCGCGCGAAGCTCCCGTCGGTCTGCCGCTTGAGGGGGTTCCGGACGCGCTGCGCGTGGTGCACGTAGTGATCGATCGAGAAGGCCTTGTTGCAGACGTAGCCGGTCGTGATCGGGTTCTCGTCGTCGGCGCGTACGGCGACGATGCGGTCCCCTTCGACGTCCACACGCAGCCCACAGTTGTGGCTGCACAGCACGCACACGGTCGGCAGGTCGTCTCGACGCGCGCTCATGGACCGAGCGTACCCGCTTCCGCGGGTGCCGGATCACGCCCCGCGCACGCAGCGAAAGCCGCCGAGCGCGAAGCGATAGTGCGGCTCGAAGCTCGTCCGCGAGGTCGTGCGCATCGAGGTCGCGCCGTAGAGCCAGCAGCCCCCGCGCATGACGTTCGCCGGCCGGTCACTGCGCCGCGGCGACACGGGATTCACCGTCGGACCGTCGGCGTAGAACGCCGGGTCGTCGACGTCCTGGCACCACTCCCAGGTGTTGCCCGCGAGATCGAGCACCCCGTAGGGCGAGGCGCCGCGCGGGTAGGCGTCCACCGGGGTCGTGCCGCGGCCCTTGCCGCCGAAGTTGGCGTGCTCCGCGCCCGGCTCGGCGTTGCCCCACGGGTAGCGCCGCCCGTCGGTGCCACGCGCCGCCTTCTCCCACTCCGCCTCGGTCGGCAGGCGCTTGCCGGCCCAGCTCGCGTAGGCCTGCGCGTCGCGCCACGAGACGTGCACCACCGGGTGCTGCTCGAGCACGCTCGGTGCGCGGCCGCCCCGCCAGTGCTGCAGGAAGCGCGGGCTGCCGTCGGCGGGCTTGTAGCTCGTGGTCTCCACGAAGCGTCGGAACTGCGCGTTCGTGACCGGCGTGCGGTCGATGTAGTAGGCGTCGAGGTCGACCTCGCGCCGTTCGGGCCCCATGCGGAAGGGGCCGGCCGGCACCAGCACGAGCTCGCCGGTCGTCTCGGCGAGCACGGGCGGCAGCGGGTCGGGGGGCGTCGTCGGCCGGTGCGGACGCGCCGGCACGATGGCCTCGAGCCGCGCGCGAAACGCGGCGCAGCTCTGGGGGCGCTTGGCCGGGTTCTTGGCCAAGGCGTCGAGGACCAGCCGGTCGAGCGCCGCCGGCAGGTCCGCCCGGTAGCGCGACGGCGGCTCCGGGATCTGCGAGGCGTTCGCCATCATGAGTGCGAAGTGGCTGTCGGCCTCGAACGGACCGCGCCCGGTGCACAGCTCGTAAAGGACGACGCCGAGCGAGTAGATGTCCGCGCGGTGGTCGGCCGCCAGCGCACGCTCGATCTGCTCGGGGGCCATGTAGCGGCACGTTCCGAGCAGCGCGCCCGTGACGGTGTAGGTCGTGCCCTCGAGCACCTTGGCGATTCCGAAGTCGACGATCTTCGGCTGCATGCGCCCACGCGCGCGCGCCAGCAGGACGTTGTCGGGCTTGAGGTCTCGGTGGACGATGCCGCGGGCGTGCGCGTCCTGCATGGTCGCGAGCACGTCACCGAACAGGTCCCCCACCTCCTCGATGGGCATGCGTCCGCGCCAGCGCGCCAGCTGCTGGCCGAGCGTCGGCCCCTCGACGAGCTCCATCACGATCGCCAGCAGGTGCTCGATCTCCACGAAGTCGTGCACGGCCACCACGCCCGGGTGCGCGAAGTCGCGCAGCAGGCGCGCCTCGCGCGCGAAGCGGCGGCGGATGCCGGCGTCGCCCGTCAGATTCGCGTGCAAGCACTTGACGGCAACGACCCGATCGAGCGTGCGGTCCCTGGCGCGATAGACAACGCCCATCCCGCCCTCGCCGATGATCCCCTCGATCTCGTAGGCGCCGCCGAGCACGGTCCCCGCGCCGAGGCGCATGGGCGGCAGCGCGTCCCCGGGCTGGGTTGCCGCCGTCACGGTGGCCTCCGCCCCCGTCCCGGCGCGCGCGCCACAGCCGGGACAGAACACCGCGCGGGCCGGCAACGTGGTGTCGCAGCGCGCGCAACGCCCCGTCGGAGCCGCCGGAGAGCTGGGCTTGCCCGAATGCACGACCCGCCGATTCTACCGCACCGGTCTTCGCGAAAACGTGCGCGGGGCGCGACGACTTCGCGAAAATGGTAAAATACTACTGCGCCGCTTTGTCGTCGCGATCGTCGACAGGAGGACACGGATGGGATCGATGGCTCGGATGACGCTGGCGACGCTCGGGCTCCTGGCGGGGGCGTGTGGCTCCGGGGGCTCGGCCGGTCCCGCTC
>JAHFDS010000621.1:3134-3574 GCA_023248855.1 Myxococcales bacterium | reverse complement strand
ATCCTCGGCACGGTGGGGGGGCAGGCCGGCACGAACCCCCAGACGTTCGTGGATCAGGCGTTCCAGATGGGCCTCGTCACCATCCTGGCGGAGGCCGTCTCGCGCACGAACCTCCTGGACGCACCGAGCGGGCAAGCCGGCCTGCGCGCGGGCGTCGGCTCGCGCAGCGGAAACACCTTCCGTCTCGACGGCCCCTCCGCCAAGCTCGCCGGCGCGATCGCGGGCGGCGTCGGCCAGTTCGGCCCGGCCGACCTGACGCTCTCGGTCCCGCTCGGCGCCGAGCCGCTCCAGCTGACGCTCGTGGCCGCGCAAGCGAGGGACG
The DNA here is from genome assembly GCA_023248855.1 of Myxococcales bacterium. GTDB lineage: Bacteria > Myxococcota_A > Polyangia > JAHFDS01 > JAHFDS01 > JAHFDS01. The sequence goes on along the minus strand of JAHFDS010000621.1, from coordinate 3,252 downwards.
TGCGCCTGTCCGCCGCAGGCATCCAGAGCGGCAAGATGTGCGGCGCGATCACGGAGACGGAGCTCAATACCAAGGTCTTGCCCGAGTTCGCCAAGCTCCTCAACCAGGCGCTCGCCAC
>JAHFDS010000621.1:0-3124 GCA_023248855.1 Myxococcales bacterium | reverse complement strand
GACCACCCTTTGCAGCCTGTTCGACGCCGACAAGAGCTGCGCGGCGACCGCCGACGCCTGCGCGATGTTCTCGGCCACGAGCGCCCCGCCCGCCGGCTGCATCAGCCCCGCCGAGGTCACGGAAAACCCGATCGTGCGCTCGGTGGTGAGGCCCGACGTGACCGTGAACGGCCAGCGCGCCCTGTCCCTCGGCGTCGGCTTCGCCGCCGGCCCGGCCATGTTCTGAATCCCCCTGGGGTCGCCTGACCCGCCCGCTGGTGGCCCTTTCACCCACCCCACGCGCGTGATCTCGCCCATTTCGAGCGGCACCTCGCGTGCAGAGCACGGGGCTCGGCTCGGATCGAGGAGACATGCAGGACGCGACCCGGGCCCCGGTCAGCACCTCCGCGCAGATCCTCCGGCCGCTGCTCGCCGCGGCCACGCGCGAGGACCTCGCCCATGCGGCGCGCGCGCTCGGCGTCGATCCAGAAGAGCTGGCCGGGCCCGAGCGCCTGGTGGGCCTGCGCCACCCCTTCTCGTTCTGGCGTGACCTCTCGGGCATGGCCGGCGACCCCTCGTTCGCGATGCATGCGGGGATGCGCATGGATCACGGGGACCTCGGCGTGCTCGGCTACATCCTCTTGACCAGCGCGAGCTTTCGCGACTCGCTTGGCCGCGGCGCGCCCTTGCTCTCGCTCATCGACGAGCTCCTCGAGTACCGGCTCACCGAGGACGGCGACCGTGCCGCGCTCTCGCTGCTCTACGACGGCGAGCCCATGGTGCTGCCGCCGCCGGTGTCGGAGTTCAGCCTGGCCGCGGTCGTGAGCCTGGTGCGAAAGGGCGTCGGCCAGGACTTCACGCCCCTCGAGGTGCGGTTTCGCCACCCACCACCCGCCGACCCCTCGCCCCACGTGCGCCTGTTCGGCTGCCCCGTGGTCTTCTCGGCGCCCTGCAACGAGCTGGTGTTCGCGTCCCACCACCTCGACCGGCCCGCGCTCCGCCACGACGCGCGCCTGTGCGCGATCCTGTCGGCCACCGCCACCCTTCGCGTGGAGAGCCTGCGCGCCGATCGCACGCCCCTTGACGACATCGAGCGCGCCTACCGGCACGCGCTCCGGCAGGGCGACTGCGCGCTCGACGAGGTCGCGGCCCGCCTCGCCATCAGCGGCCGCACCCTGCAGCGCCACCTCAAGAAGATCGGCACGAGCCACCTGCGCATGCTCGAGGGCGCGCGGCGCTCGCTGGCCCTGCGCTGGGCCACCGACCCTGGACGCAGCGCCGACGACATCGCCGCCGCGCTGCGCTTTCCGACGCCGCTGCACTTCGCCCGCGCCTTCCGCCGCTGGACCGGCGCGAGCCTCGCCGAGTACCGCGCGCGCAAGCGGGCCCCCGCACCGACGCGCTTGCTCACGGGATAGGCGCCCGATGGGGGCCGCGTCCGTACTATTGTCGCCTCGTGAAAGGCATCTTCGTCGCAGGGGCGTGGCGAGAGCCGCAGCAAGGTCGCTCGCTCGGCGCCACCAGCCCTGCGACCGGGGAGAGCCTCGGGGACTTCGCGAGTGGCTCCGCCGCGGACGTCGACGCCGCCGTGGCCGCCGCGGCCGAGGGCGCACGCGCAATGCGTCGGCTCACCCCGGTCGAGCGCGCGCATCTCTGCCACCGCATCGCCGACCGCATCCACGCGCGGCGTGACGCGCTCGGCCGCCTGATCGCGCTCGAGCAGGGAAAGCCGCTTTGGACCGAGGCGCTGCCCGAGGTCGACGAGGCGGTCGAGTGCTTCCGCCTGTGGGGCGAGGAGGGCCGTCGCCTCGAGGGCACCGTGTTTTCGTCGGCGGACCCGAGAAAGCGCATCTTCGCCATGCGCCGGCCGCGCGGGGTCTACGCGATCGTCACGCCGTGGAACTGGCCGCTCACGATGCCCGCCGAGCTGCTCGCCCCCGCGCTCGCCGCCGGCAACGCGGTCGTGTGGGTGCCGGCGCCGTCCACGTCGCTCGTCGCGGTGGCCCTCGCCGAGTGCCTTTCCGAGGCGGACCTGCCGGCCGGCGCGGCAAACCTCGTGACCGGCACCGGCGCCGTGGTCGGCGACGCCGCGGTCGCGCACCCGGGCACGCACGCCGTGGCCTTCATCGGCAGCATCGCGACCGGGCACCACGTGGCGGCGCGCGCGGCCGGCAAGCCCCTGCTGCTCGAGCTCGGCGGCAACGGCCCGTTCATCGTATGCGCAGACGCGGATATCTCGCGCGCGGCTCGAGCGGCCGCCGTGGGTGCCTTCCTGTGCGCCGGGCAATCGTGCGCCGCCGCCGAGCGCATCCTGGTGGACGCCCGCGTGGCGGCCGCGTTCGTCGAGGCCCTGTGCGGCGAGGCCGACCGGCTTCGCCTGGGCCATCCCCTCGAGCCGGGCACCACGATGGGGCCGCTCAACAACGCAGCCGTGGCCGACAAGACCGAGCGCCACGTCGAGGACGCGCGCCGCCGCGGCGCCACCGTCCACCGCGGCGGCCGTCGCGCCCCGGGTCGGCCGACGCCCCTCTATTTCGAGCCGACGGTGCTCTCGGGCGTCACGGCCGGCATGGAGATCTTCGAGGAGGAGACCTTCGGTCCGGTCGCGCCCGTCGCCGCGTTCGAGCGCGAGGACGCGCTGTGCGACCTCGTGCGCGGCCCGTATGGCCTGGTGGGCGCGGTGTGGAGCCGAGACGCGGCGCGCGCGCTCGAGCTCGCCGAATCGCTCGACTGCGGCGTCGTCAACATCAACGAGACCACGAACTACTGGGAGCTCCACGTGCCCTATGGCGGCATGCGCGGAAGCGGCGTCGGCCGCATCGGCGGCCGCGCCTCGATCGAGGCCATGACCGACGTGCAGACCATCCTCCTCGATCTGCGTCGGGACGGCTGACCGCGTGCCCATCCGCGCGATCCTGTTCGACCTCGATGGCACGCTCGTGGACAGCGAGGTGCTGACCGACCGCGCGATCGCGGAGGAGCTCCTCGCGGGCGGCATCGCCGGCGCGAGCCTGCCGCCGGCCGAGACGCGCGGGCGCACCTGGAGCGACATCGCGGCCGCGCTGAGGGTGCGCTACGCCGTCTCCGGCGCGACGCTCGAGGCCCGGCTCGAGGCGCGCTGGATCGCGCTCGCCGAGGCCGGCAT
>JAHFDS010000197.1 GCA_023248855.1 Myxococcales bacterium | reverse complement strand
CGAGGTGTGGCCTCCGGTGGCGCCGGCATCGGCCCCTGTGGGCTTGCTGGACGGACCGCACGCGGCGAGCGTGCACAGGGCGACGGCGAGGGTCCGGTGAGACATGGGCGCGGAGCCTACCACGCGGCCGTTCAGGGTTGCTGGCCGTCGATCGCCCGGCGCAGCGGCGCCAGCGGGGCGCGGTCGTCGAGGCGGGCCCGCTCGCCGTCGTCAAGGACGCCGAGCGCAGGCCAGAGCGCGTCGAGCGCGACGCGCGGCGAGACGCGGCCGGCCACGTATCGCGCGACGATGGGCCCGAGCACACCTGTGCCGCCGTCGAGGGCCGCAAGGACACGCTCCGCAGTCACGACGTCCATCGCATCGTGGGTGGCGCGGCGGAGCGCGGTCAGGCGCGCGGGCAGGCCGCCGTGCACGCCGGCGCGGCGCAAGGCCAGGTCGATCAAGAGGGCCACCGACGCACCGCCCCAGTACACGCGGTCGTAGTCGTGGTGGCGTCCGAGCGTGGCCGACGCCTCGCCGAGCGAGCCGTCTCCGTCGGCGTCCTTGGCCCCGGCCATCAGCATGTGCCACAGCCGCGGGCGGTCGATCTTGCCGGCCCGGGCGCGGGCGACGGCCGCGAAGTAGGTGGCGAGACCCTCCGCGAGCCAGGGTGTGCGCGGGTAGATGCGCGGCACGCCGACGTGGAAGAGCTCGTGGGGGGCCATCCAGTCCTCGGCCAGCGTGGCGTCGTCGGTGTCGCGGCCCACCAGAAGGAGCACCGACGGCCCGCCGGCGCGCTGGCACTCGCCGAACACCGGGCGTTTCTGGCCGGGCAGGGCCGCGACCACGACCTGCGCGCGCGCGGTGGGGAACGCGCCGCCGGAGACGGTGGCGACGGCGCGGGCGGCCTCCTCGACCCAGCGAACCAGACGCTCCGCGCGCGCTCCCGCGCCCACCACGGCGATCTCGAGGCGTGTCTTGCCCGTGGTGCGCAGGACCGGCGGACGCCCGCCGACGGCGATCCAGCCGCCCTCGACCAGCGCGTCGTGATCGAGCACGAAGTGGTCCCCCGAACGGAGCCAGGGCGCCGACACGAAGACGCCCGCCGCCGACGTGATCGTGACCTCGGCGCCGTCCTCCGCGAGGCGCGCCGGGCGGAGCAAGAGCGCGTCGGCCGGCAAGATCACGCCGTCGTCGAGGCGCCCGCCGAAGCTCGTCGCCGCGGCGCGCTCGAGCGAGACACGATAGCGCACGGTGGCGCCACGGCCCACTCCGCTCAGGAGGAAGCCGCCGTCGTCGGGGACCGCGCGGCCCTGCGAGGGCGTGACCGCGTGGATGCCGAGCCCCGCCCCGTCGTCGCCGGGCACGAGGCGACGCGCGCCGCTCGGCAGCACGAGCTCGACCTCCGCCAGCTCCGCGCCCACGTGAACCCGGTAGCGCAGCAGGGGGACGCTCGCCCGGCAGGTGTCCGAGGGGCCGAAAAAAAGCGCAGCGAGCACGAAGATCGCGCAGGTGTTGCGCTCCGGCACGGCTCGATCGTACCCTCCGGACGCCCGCGGAAGCACTCCGAAGTCGTAGGGCTCCTTCGTCCATCCAGGTGGAGGGAGTAACTGCACGGGGGGGTCATCCGTAGGGGGGAACGGACGAGCGGGACAACCTCCCGCGATGATCAGAAGGAGACAGCGATGAACAAGACGATCCTCAGTGCAACGCTCGCGGCATTCACCTTCACGGCTCTCGGCACGGCGGTGGCCCGTGCAGAGGAGGAGCCGGCCCCGGCCAAGAAGAAGAAGGGCAAGAAGAAGGGTGGCGACAAGAGCTGCTCGGGCGACAAGAAGGACGGGGACAAGAAGGGCGGCGACAAGAGCTGCAGTGGGGACAAGAAGGGCGGCGAGAAGAGCTGCGGCGGCGACAAGAAGTAGGGCCGCGTCCGGCGTCGTGAGCCCTGCGTGGGTCCTGGCCTCGGGCTGGAGGACGCAGGGCACGCGGTCCGGGAGCATCGAAGCATGAGCTTTCGAGGGGGACTGCCCACAGGGTGGTCCCCCTCGTACTTTGCAGGGCGCACCGGCTAGACTGCGCCGGTTGGCGGACCCCATCCGGTTGGACATGGCATGAGCAAGGCGGACGTGGTCGGCATTGGCATCGGCCTGAGGCGGCCGTACTACGACGAGATCCTCACCACCGAGCGCAAGCTCGACTGGCTCGAGGTCGTGCCAGAGAATTTCATGCGCTTTGGCGGATGGGTCGATCGGGTGCTCGACGCGGCGCGCGAACGCTGGCCGATCGTGCCGCACGGCGTGAGCCTCGACATCGGCGGGCCCGATCCGCTCGACCGCGAGTTCCTGTCGGCCGTGCGGGCATTCTGCAAGCGGGTCGGCAGCCCCTGGTTCTCCGACCACGTGTGCTACTCGGCGCTGGGCGGCGTCGAGCTCCACGACCTCTTGCCCCTGCCTTTTTCGCGCGAGGCCGTGCGCCACGTGGCCAGGCGCGTCGCGCGCGTGCAGCGCGCGGTGGGGGTGCCGTTTCTGCTCGAGAACCCGTCCTACTACGCGGTCATGCCGGGCTCCGAGATGGATGAGGCGGCCTTTCTGTGCGAGATCCTGGCGCACAGCGGCGCGGGCCTGCTGCTCGACGTGAACAACGTGTACGTCAACGCGCAGAACCACGGCTACGACGCCCGGCGATTCATCGAGCGTCTGCCGCTCGACCGCGTGGGCTACGTGCACCTCGCCGGACACACCCGCTACGCGGACCTCATCATCGACACGCACGCGGCGCCGGTGTGCGACGCGGTCTGGGCGCTCTACCGCTTCACGATGTCGCGGCTACCGGCGGGCACGCCCACGCTCATCGAGTGGGACCAGGACATCCCATCGCTGGGCGCCGTGTGCGACGAGGCGGACCGCGCGCGTCGGCAGGCCCGGACCGCCGGGCGCAGGCGCGCATGAAGGGCGGGGCCGAAAAATCCATGCGCCTTGGCGAATTCTTCGCGACGATCGAGCCGGTGCTGGTGGGCCGCGCGGGCGTCGCCGAGACGGCGGCCGCGCTCGGCCTGGACGCCCGGCGGCTCGCGGTCTACGCGACGTTCTGCGACAACCACCGGCGCGATCTGCTGGCCTCGATCTACCCGGGTGTCCGACGGGCGCTCGGCGCCCGCTGGGCCGCCACCTACCGCGCGTTCTTCCTCGCACGTCCGCCGCGCGACTGGGAGCTCAATGGCAACGCCGCGCCGTTCGTCGAGTGGCTCGGCGCCGAGGTCCGCGCGGGGCGGCTTCCGGCCTGGCTGGTCGAGCTGGCCGATCTGGAGTGGTGGGAGTGGGCGGTGCAGGTCGCGCCTAGCGCCGCCCCCACGTTTGCCGGTGGTGCAGCGCATGGCGTGTGCGCCGGCGCGGCCGTGCGGAGCTACGTACACGACGTGGTCGGCTGGGCGGATGCGGAGCGTCGTGGGCTGCGCGCGCCCGCGCGAAGGGCCTCCGTGGTGGTGTTCTGGCGGACGGCGGCGGGCGGGGTGCGGCGCGAGCGAGCACGCGCGCTGGAGCTGCTCGCCATCAAGGCGTCGGTCGAGGGCAGGCGGCTGCGCGAGGCGGCGCTTTCCGCAGGCGTCGACGAGTCCTCGGTGATCGCGGCGGCGGCGGCGCTGGTGAAACGGGGGATCCTGGTGGCTCGGTCGCCGCGCGGGGCCGGGGGACGCGCGGGCTTGATCGAGCCCGCCCGTTGAATCTAAGATTCCTGCCTGGATCACGCTTGACTGCCGCCGAGACTGTCGTGCTGATCGAGCAGCATGCGACCCCGCGCAGCTGCGCGTCGCTCCTGCGCTGTGGCAGGTACGCGGTGCGGGTGCGCCACGTGCCACGGTGCGGCTCCGAGCCCCCGGTGGTCGTGCGAGAAGCGACAGTCAAGGTGATCGACCAGGCCGGCCTCGTGCCGCCGCCATCGGAGGACCCCGCGGACGAGGTGCGGCAGGCCCTCGCCGCCGAGGCGGCGGCGCCGGACGCCCGGCACACGGTCATCGTGCACGCGCGCTCGCCGGCGCGCGCGGTCGGAGACCTCCTGGCCGAGAGCGGCAGGCTCAACGTCCTTTCGCGGGACTCCGCCTGCTTCGCCAAGGACCTGCTCGTCACGATCGAGAAGCTGGCGGGCGGCGACATCTTCGGCCTCGAGAAGTACCTGTGCTTCGGCTCGCACGTCGTCGAGCTCGAGCTGCGCCACACCGACGACAAGTACATGGCGCTGGACCGGCTGCTCGCCCACGCGGCCGGGCTCGGGCTCGGCACGCGCGCCCAGGCGCTCGCGACCGCGGCTGACGAGCTCATCCTGAACGCCTTCTTCCACGCGCCCGTGGACGCTGGGGGCGCGCGTCCGCACGCGCACCTGCCGCGGACGACGCCCCTTTGCAGCCCGCCCGATCGACCCGTGGTGGTGCGATACGGCAGCGACGGTGTCTGCTTCGGCCTCTCGGTGAGCGACGGGCACGGGTCGCTGGGATCGGCGCGGATCGCCCAGATCATGACGAGCCAGCTGCGCGCCCGCCGGCGGGCGATCGACCTGTCGCACACCAGCAACGAGCTCGGCCTGACGGCCATTGCCGAGTCCGTGACACACCTCGTCTTCAACATCGAGGCCGGTCGGCGCACCGAGATCATCGCGCTCGTCGAGCTCGCGGGGCCGCCGCGAAGGGCACGCGGGCGTTCGATCAACGTGTTCTCGCGACCTCTTGCGGCACCCGAGCAAGCGGGCAAGCCGGTGGCTGGTTAGGAGGTCGACGTGGCGATCCAGCACGAAGTGACGATGCCGAGGGGTTCGCGCCTGGCGCGGGGCCTGGTGGACGAGGAGCGCGGGCTCCGCCTGACGCTGCAGGGCATCATCGACGAGCACGCGCAACTCGGGGGGCTCGCGAGCGAGCTGCAGGCGCGGCTCGCCGATCGCAACCTCGCCGACCGCTGCGGCGGCTCGCCCCGCGTCACCTTCGACCTCGCGGGCATCGAGCGGCTGACCTCGGCCGGCGTCCGCGAGTGGATCCTGTTCATGCGGGCGCTCCCGCAGCCGGGTCACTATGTCTGGGATCCGGGTGGGCCTGTGATGGTGCGCCAGGCCAACGCCATCCTGGGCTTTCTCGGCGGGGCCAGGGTGACGTCGCTGCTCTATCCCCTGTTCTGCCCCTCGTGCGACCACGAGCTGGACGAGCCGCTCGTCATCGGCCCCGGCGCCACGCCCACCTCGATCGTGCCCCCCTCCGTGGCCTGCCCGCGCTGCCGCGCGGAGATGGAGGCCGCGGAGGACCCGAGCCAGTACCTCGGGTTCCTCGGCGGCTGACGGTGGCCGTGGACGGGGCTCGCGGTGCGGGCGAGCGCAGGCCGCTGGTCGATGCCGTGGTGGTGCCAGACCCCGCGCCGCTGCCGGACCCGGTCGTGCCGTTCCGCCGGGGCCTCGGCATCGCGGCCAAGCTCGTCATCGCGCAGCTGCTCGTCCTCACGATCGTCATCCCGACGCTGTCGGGCTACCTCATCTCGCGGCAGCAGGCGGCCCTGGGCGCCGAGCTCGCCGCGCGCACGGAGGACGCCAAGCACGCGATGCGCATCAAGGCGCTCGCGCTCGGCAGGAACCTCGCGCTCGTGAGCGAGAGCGCCGTGAGCGGCTACGACTTCGTCTTCCTGCGCCAGGTGATCTCGACGACCGTGAGCGCGGATCCGGAGCTCAAGCAGGTGGCCGTGATCGACGACCAGGGCCGCACCGTGGTCCACAGCGACCCGCGCTTCGCCAGCGAGACGGAGCACGACCCGAAGGTGCGCGCAGCGCTCGCGATGACGGAGATCGAGGCCAGCGAGGTCACGCTCGCCGGCAAGCCGCGGCTCGAGGTGTTCGCGCCGCTGCGCGAGGGGACGCGGCGCTTCGGCGTCCTGCGCCTGTCGTTCTCGCTCGATCAGGTCGAGCGCAGCCTGGCCCAGGCACGGCAGCGCATCGACACCCAGGCTCGCGACGCCTGGCGTACGTCCGTCCTGCTGACGGGCGCGATCGCGGCGCTCGGTGTGCTCGTGGCGATCGCCTTCGCCCTGCAGATCCGCCGCCCCGTCCGCACGCTCGTGCGGGCCGCCACGGACGTCGCGGCCGGCCAGGTGGATCGGCGCGTCGAGGTCCGCGGCAAGGACGAGATCGGCGAGCTCGGGCACGCGTTCAACTTCCTGGCCGACCGCATCCAGCGGCTCTTGTCCGCCGCGCGCACGCACGCGGCCGTCGAGAACGAGCTCGAGGTCGCGCGGCGCATCCAGCGCATGCTGCTGCCCCCCACCGAGCTCCACGACTTCGGTCCCCTGTCGTTCGCGGGCACCGTGCTCGCCGCCTCGCAGTGCTCGGGCGACTTCTGGTACTGGGCGCGCCTGCACGACCAGTCCTTGCTCATCGTGCTCGGGGACGTCGAGGGGCACGGCGTGCCCGCGGCGATCTTCGGCGCCACCGCACGCGGCTACCTGGACACGCTGCCGCTCTTGCGCGAAGGCGCCGACACCAGCGCCGCGTCGGTGGCGGCGCTGCTCGCCGACCTCAACCGCGCGATCTACGGCGCAGGACGCGGCCAAGTCTACATGACCTGCATCGCGCTCATCATCGATCCGGTGCGCGGAGAAGTCCGCTACGCCAACGCCGGCAACGTCTTGCCCTACATCTACCGTTCGCCGAGCACCTTCCTCAGGCTGGCGGCGCGGGGCGATCCGCTCGGCTCGGCGCCCGTGCTGCACTATCGCGCCGACACGACCGCCTTGCGTCCCGGGGATCTGCTGGCGGTGTTCACCGATGGGCTGGTCGAGGCGCAGGTCGCCGGCAAGAGCTTCGGCGAGCGCCGGTTGCGGCAGATCGTGCAGCGACACCAATCCGGGACCCCGGCCGAGGTGCGCGGCGCCATCATCACTTCCATCGAGAGCTTTCTCGGCGAAAAGCCGCTCGAGGACGACATCACGTTCGTGGCCGTGTTGTTTCGCGATCACCCGTCGAGGCCCGGAATCCAGGTCTGACAGCGTGGTCGGCTGCACGCGGCCCTGCTCGCGCATGGGCTATACCGGTCTCCGATGTCCCTTCCCCCTTCTGCCCCGCCCCGCGCGGTCTGCGCGCGTTGCCGGCGACCGGAGGGCGTCTGCTACTGCGCGCACCTGCCACGCATCGAGACCGAGAGCCGCGTGGTCATCCTGCAGCACCCGCGCGAGCGCACCGTCCCGATCGGCACGGCGCGCATGGCGAGCCTGTGCCTGCCGAACGCGGAGCTGCACGTGGGCATCGACTGGAGCGGCTCGCCCGTGCTCGCGAGCGCGCTGTCCGATCCGCGACCGGCGGTGCTGCTCTATCCCGGGCCGGGCGCGATCGACGTCGTGCATGATCCGCCCCGGGGCCCGGTGACCCTGATCGTCGTCGACGGCACGTGGTCCCAGACCCGCAAGGTCGTGCGCAGAAATCCCGAGCTCGCTGCGCTGCCGCGCTACGCCTTCTCGCCGCCTACGCCCGGCGAGTACCGCATCCGCAAGGAGCCGGACGCGCTGTGCGTCTCCACCATCGAGGCGCTCGTGCACGTGCTCGGCGCGCTCGGCGGCGACCCGGAGCGCTGTCAGGCGATGCTGCGGCCCTTCCGCGCGATGGTCGAGGCGCAGCTCGCGTGCGCGAGCCGGCTGCACCACGGCCGGGGGCGCAAGAAGCGGCCCCAAAGGCCGCCAAGACCGCTCGTGCCGGCGTGGGTGGCTGCGCGCGCGGGCGACCTCGTGTGCGTCGTGGGCGAGGCGAACGCCTGGCCCTACCGCTCGGTCGAGCGCGCGACCGACCACCCCGACGAGCTCGTCCACTGGGCAGCGCAGAGGCTCGCGACCGGAGAGCGCCTCGAGCTCGTGCTGGCGCCGAGGAACCCGCTGTCACCGCGGACGCCGGCGCACCTCGGGCTGTCTGCCGAGGTGTTGCTCGCGGGCGCAGACGTCCCGGACTTCCTCGCGCGCTGGCGCGCCTTCCTCCGGGACACCGACGTCCTTTGCGCGTGGGGACGGTACGGCACGGGCCTCTTCGCCGAGGTGGGCGGAGCCCTGCCGCCAGCGCGGCTCGACGTGCGGCAGCTCGCGCGCGACGCCTTTGGCGGCAAGGTCGGCCTGGCGGAGGACTTTCTGGCAAGGCTCGGGCTCGCGACACCCTCGCCCCTCGGTCACGGGCGCGCTGGGCTGCGGCTCGGTCAGCTCACGGCGATCCTGCGCGGGCTGCTCGCGCTCGAGGGGGCGGCCCTTCAGACGAAGGAGGCCATGTAGGTCGCGTCCTCGACGGTGGCCGCTGCCGCCGTCGGCTGGATCGGCCTGAACGTGTCGATCATGACGGCGAGCTCCTCGGTGCGCGTCGTGCCGATCGACGCCTCGTAGGCGCCCGGGTGCGGTCCGTGGGGGATGCCGTACGGGTGGTAGGAGATGCTTCCGGGCGCGACGCCCTTGCGCGACGTGAAGTTGCCCGCGCAGTAGAAGATGAATTCATCGCAATGCGGCGAGCTGTGCGGGTACGGGCACGGAATGGCCTCCGGGTGGTAATCGACCAGGCGCGGCACGAAGCTGCAGACGAGCGCGCCCCGGGCCGAGAACGTGCCGTGGTAGGTCGGCGGCAGATGCACCTGCCCCGTGCGCGGCTGGAACGCGAGGATGGGGAAGGCCCACGGGTAGACGACGCCGTCCCACCCGACGACGTCGAGCGGCGAGCCCGCGTAGGAAAAGCCGTGGAATCGCTGGTCGCGCCGCACGACCCCGCGGCGGATGCCCTCGTCCATGGGGCCCACGAAGAGCGGCCGCTTGAAGTCCCGGTGGCAGTACGGTGCGTCCATCTTGAGCTGGCCGGTGTCGTTGCGAAATTGCTTGAGCAGGCCAAATCCCGCCGAAAACTCCATCGAGAGCCAGCATTGCGCGCCGTCGGTCGGCAGCAATCGAAAGGGCAGCCCGCGCGGCACGAACACGTAGTCGCCCTGGGAGAAGCCGACGTCTCCGAGCGGGCAGCGCAGAAGGCCGCCCCCCTCGTGGACGTAGAGCAGCTCGTCGGAGTCACCGAGCGTCACGTACACGGGGTCCGGCCGGTCCGGAAAGGCCACGGAGATGACGACGTCGTCGCCGAACAGCATGGGCACGCGCGCGTCCACCGGCGCGCCACCCCGCCGCGGCAGCGATTGCGAGCGAAAATGCCGCTTGGCCAGCGGCCCCGGGGAGGCCGCCACCGGCGCCGCCCAGCCGTGCTCCGCCGGCGCGAGCTGCTGCGTCTGCGGCCGCTCGCGGTGGTAGAGGATCGTGTAGGGCCCGTCGAAGCCGTCCCGGGTCAGGCACTCCTCGAAGCGCAGCCTGCCCTCGGCGTCGCGCAGCTGGATGTGGTGCTTTCGCGCGACTTCCCCGCAAACCATCCGATCGAGCACGCTACACTCGCCCCACCTTCTGCTGCTCCCGCTCGATGCTCTCGAACAGCGCCCGGAAGTTGCCGGCGCCGAAGCCCTGGTCGCCCTTTCGCTGGATGATCTCGAAGAAGAAGGGACCGGCCGACGGGTCGCCGTAGAGGCTCGCCGAGTCGTGCAGGAAGATCTGCAGCATGTACGCGTGGTCGTGGTCCCCGTCGATCAGGATCTCGAGCTCTCGCAGCGTCGCAATGTCCTCGTCGATGCGCGCAATGCCGCTCTTGGCAATTCGCTCGGGCAGCATGTCGTAGTAGGCGCCCGGCGTCGGCATGAACTTGACGCCGGCCGTGCGCAGACCACGCACCGCGGACAGGATGTCGCTCACCGTCATCGCCACGTGCTGGATGCCGTCGCCGCGCAGGTCCTCGTGAAAGAGGTTGATCTGCGAGGATTTGTAGAACGGCCGTGATGGCTCGTTGTTGGCGAACTTGGTGCCCGATTGCGGCTCGTGCATGACGATGGACTTGAGGCCCGAGCCGGTCTCGCGCCCGGGCGCCACGTCGCTCGTGTGGAAGGCGACCTCCCAGAATCGCTCCATGCCGAGCACGTGCTCCATCCACAGGAGCGCGGGCTTCATGGTCTGGAAGTTCGACGTCACGTGGTCGAACCTCTGGAAGCCGAAGCGATTCGTGCGCGCGGGCGGCGAGATGGGCTCGAGGCCCGGAAAGAACGTGCGAAACCCTTGACGCTCGAGGAAGCGAAAGGTGGTGTCGCCAAAGGGCGTCGCGATCGAGAACGCCGCGTACGTCCCGCCGTCGTCGCTCGAGCGCTGGATGTCGGTGATCGGCGTGCCGCCGCGCTCCTCGAGCAGGCGGAACGTGCGCTCGATGTCCTCGACCTCGAACACCAGGGTCCCGATGCCATCGGGGTGCTTGGCGAGATAGCGCGCCGCGCGGCCTCCCTCGCCCGCCGGCTGGGAGCACACGATGACGCAGTCGGCGGCCTGGAAGACGGCGGAGCGCTGCCGGCCAGCCTGCTCGAGCGCCGCGCTCGAGCGCCCGACCTCGGCGAAGTCCAGGAGCTCCGTGTAGAAGCGCCGGCTGCGCTCGAGGTCGTGGACGTAGTAGTGGATGCCCTCGAGGCGCCGGATGCCGAGCGGTGCGAGCGGCGTGGTCATGGCTTGCCCTCGGTGTCGATCTGATTGTCGGCGTGCGCGGCCGCGAAGGCCGGCAGCTGCGCGCAGTGTGCCTCGATCGCCACCAGCCGCGCGAAGGGCCCGAGGTCGACGCCAAAGCGGCGCGCGGCATTGAGCTGCGGCACCAGACACACGTCCGCGAAGCTCGGCGCATCACCCACCGAGAAATGCCCGGCCACGTCCGACGCGGAGGCCTCGTAGGCCGACAGCCCCGCCGCGATGAAGTCACGGGCAAACGCCCGGTCGTCCCCGCCGAGCGCGCGCACCTTGGCGAGCGTCGTGAGGTTCTGGAACGGCTGGATGCCCGCATTGACGATCTCCGCGAGCATGCGCGCCCGGCCCGCCAGGTAAGGGTCCTTCGGTAAAAGGGGCGGCGACGGGTGGCGCGCCTCGAGGAGCTCGAGGATGGCGAGCGACTGCGCGAGCTGGCGCTTCTGGCCGCCTTCCTCCCATTCCAGCACCGGCACCTGCGCCATCGGGTTTCTCGCGCGATGCTCGGGCGAATGCTGCCCTCCTCCGTCCTTGACGAGGTGCACCGGCACGTAGCGGTACTCGAGGCGCTTCCAGCCGAGCGCGATCCGAACGCGCCAGCTCGCGCTCGAGCGGAAGAAGTTGTAGAGGGTGTAGCTCACGAGGCCTCCTTGGGTTCGGTCGCGCGCGGCGCCACCACCCGCTGATCGATCGCACCGAAGAGGCTCGCTCCATCCGGGCCGAGCATCTCGATGCGCACGGTATCGCCGATCTTCAGAAACGGCGTTTGGGCCTTGCCCTGGTCGATGATCTCGATCATGCGTCGCTCGGCCAGACATGAGATGCCGCGCGCGCGGTCCTGGTTCGAGACCGTTCCGCTGCCGAGCAAGGTCCCGGCCACGTAGCGCCGCGTCCTGGTGATGTGCGCGATGAGATCGTGGAAAGAAAAGTGCATTTCGGGTCCGGCGTCGCAGTCGCCCACCAATGCGCCATTGTGCGTGGTGCGCAGGCGCAGGTGCAGCCGGCCGTCGCGGAAATGGGGGCCGAGCTCGTCCGGCGTCACGGCAAATGGCGAAAACGCCGTGGCGGGCTTGGACTGGAAGAAGCCGAACCCCTTGGCGAGCTCGTCGGGAATGAGGTTTCTGCACGTGACGTCATTGGCCAGGCAGACGAGGCGCACGTACGGCGCGGCCTCGTCGGCGCGCACACCACGCGGGACGTCGCCGAGGATCACGCAGACCTCGGATTCGAAGTCGAGGCCCCAGGCGGGATCCCCGAGCTCCAGGTCGTCCGTCGGCCCGAGCAGGTCCCCCGAGCCGCCCTGGTAGACGAGGGGGTCGGTCTCGAGCGTCGGCGGCGGCTCGGCGCCGCGCGCCTTGCGCACGAGGCGCACGTGGTTGAGGTACGCCGAGCCGTCGACCCACTCGTAGGCACGGGGCAGAGGGGCCGCGAGCCGCCGCGGATTCACGGGCTCGCCGGCGACGGCGCCGGACGCGAGCGCCCGGGCCTGCTCGCGCAAGACGGGCTCCGCGTGCGTCCAGTCGTCGAGCGCGGCTTGCAGCGTGGGCCAGCGGCCCTCGGAGGGGACGGCCCGATGTCCATCGGGAGCCGCGACGAGCAGTCGCCCGTCGCGCGTGCCATCGCGGAGGGTCGCGAGCTTCATGCGCGGAGCATTACCACGACCCGCCCTCGGTGGCGCGGGTCCGCGCATGACGCAGAGCGGCGAGCCGCGGGCGCCCCGACCTCAGACGCCACTCGCCAGCGTCTCCCACTCGGCCATCAGGCCCGCAAGCTTTTCCTCCAGGATCTTCTGCTCCGCGACGAGCCCGTGCAGCCGCTGCCAGTCGCCGCCGTGCTCGCCACCGAGCTCCTCACGCAGCTTGCCGATCTGCAGCTCGACCGCGCTGATCTCGTCTTCGAGCTTCTTCAGGCGCCGCTCCCGCTTGACCCGGTCCTTGTTGGCCTCGCGCGCCAAGGCCGGATCCACCTTCGGGGACGCCGTCGCGAGGGGTGTCTTTTCGGGCTTGGCGCCCTTTGCGGCCGCGTCCCTTCCGGCCGGGGCCTCCGCGGGCGACCTGGCGGCGGGTGGCCTGGCGGCGGGCGGCCTGGCCGTGGCGGCGGCGGTGTGGCGGGCCTTGTGGTCGGAGTAGTTGCCGAGCTCCAGCTCCGCGCGCGCCCCGTCGACCTGCAGGATCTTCGTGGCCACACGATCGAGGAAGTAGCGATCGTGGCTGACCACGAGCAGCGTGCCCTCGTAGGCGCGCAGGGCATCCTCGAGCACCTCGCACGCCGGGATGTCGAGGTGGTTCGTGGGCTCGTCGAGCGCGAGGAGATTCCGCGGCACGAGCATCATCTTCGCCAGCGCCAGCCGCGAGCGCTCCCCGCCCGAGAGCCCGCGCACCACGCGGAACACGTCGTCGCCGAAGAAGCGGAAGCGCGCGAGATAGGCGCGCGCGCCGTCCACGTTCAGGTCGCCGCGCACGGTGCGGATCTCGTCCACCAGCGAGTGCGTATCGTCGAGGTCGCGGTGGCGCTGGTCGTAGTAGCCGATGCGCACGTTCGGCCCGATCGTGACGAGGCCTCCGCGCGGCTCGAGCCGCCCCACGAGCGTCGTCAAGAGCGTCGTCTTGCCCGAGCCATTCGGCCCGATGATGCCGATGCGATCGCCGCGAAAGACGGTGAGGTCCACGCCGCGCACGATGGCCGCTGGCGCGCCCCTCGGCGCCACGTCGAGGCGCTCGGCGCGGACGGCCTCCTTGGCCCCCGCGTGGTCGCCGACCGAGAAGCGCGCGGCGATGCGCCCGGCCTCGCCCCAGATGTCCTCGGGCCTGGACAGCCGCTCCACCCGCGCCAGCAGCTTTCTCCGCGACTGCGCCTGCTTGGTCTTCTGCCCCGCGATGTTCCGCCGGATGAAGTCCTCGGTACGCGCGATCTCCTCGCGCTGCCGCTCGAAGGCGGCGCGGGCGCGCTCGAGCCGCGCCTCGCGCTCGACCACGTACCTGTCGTAGCCCATCGCGTAGCGGTCGAGCTCGCCGCCCGCGAGGTCCACGAATTCCTTGCACGTGCGCCGCAGGAACCAGCGGTCGTGCGACACGATGACGAACGTGCCCGACCAGCCCGCGAGGCGCCTCTCGAGCCGTTCCACCGCGTCCACGTCGAGGTGGTTGGTCGGCTCGTCGAGCAGGAGCAGGTCCGGCTGGCTCGCGATCACCCGCGCGAGCTCGACCCGGCCACGCTCTCCGCCCGACAGGGAGCCGAGACGCCGGTCGAAATCGGTGTCGGCAAACCCCACGTCCGCGGCGAGCTCACGCACGCGCGTCTCGATCGCGTAGCCACCGAGCTCGCCCCACCGCTGGTCGGCCCGCGCCAGCGCCTCGACCAGATCGTGCGCCCGGCTGGCCTCGCCCTTGTCGAGCTCCGTGTGCAGCCGCTCGCGCTCCTCGCGCAAGGTCACGACCTCGGAGAACGGCTCGAGCAGGGCCTCGAGCAGCGTCTCCTCCGGCCGGTCGTGCAGCGCCTGCCGGAGGTAGCCGATGCGCAGCCCACGCCGCTTGGCCACGGCGCCTCCACCGTCCGGCGTGAGCTCGCCCGTCATGAGCCGCAAGAGCGTGCTCTTGCCGCAACCATTCGGTCCGACGAGCCCCACGCGATCACCCTCGTTGACCTGCCAGGTCAGGCCCTCGAAGAGCTCCTGTCCCTGGTAGCCGAAGGTGACGTCGGTGAGCTGCAGCAGCATGATCGGCGCAGTCTAGTGTCCTGTATTCGAG
>JAHFDS010000620.1 GCA_023248855.1 Myxococcales bacterium | reverse complement strand
CGGCGCGCGCGCTGGCCGCGAGGCGCGAGGACTTCCCGCTGGGCCTGGCGGCGCGCATCGGCGCCCACGCCGCCAGCGCGCTCGCGCACGCGCACGCGCTCGCCGACCCGGACGGTCGGCCGCTCGGCGTCGTGCACCGCGATGTCTGCCCGCACAACTTGCTGGTGTCGTTCGACGGAACCCTGGCCCTGGTCGACTTCGGCATCGCCAAGGCCCGCACGGCCTCGCACCACACGCGCACCGGCGTCCTGCGCGGCAAGCTGCAGTACATGTCGCCCGAGCAGTCGCGCGGCGAGCCGCTCGACGGCCGATCCGATCTGTTCTCGATCGGCTGCGTGATCTACGAGCTCGTCACCGGCGCACCACCGTTTGCCGGCCGCACTGATCCCGAGGTGCTCCGCGCGCTGGATGCGGCCAGCCCCAAGCCGTCTTCGACGCGCCGCGCGGACGTCCCCGAGGCGCTCGAGCAGGCGATCCTGCGCGCGCTGGCGGCGCGGCCCGAGGATCGCTTCGCCGACGGCCACGCCCTCGAGCGGGCCTTGGTTTCCGCCCAGGCCCGCTGCCCCGACGCCGGCGAGGGAGATCTGGGCGCCCTCGTGCGCGCGCTGTTCCCCGAGCGGGCCGAGCTCCCCCGGTGGATCGACGCGGTGCGGGACACCGGCGAACCGGCTCCGAGCGCACCTGCCCCGCGTCCCGCATTAGGGCGCGCCTGGCTGACGGGCGCCCTCGGGGTGGCTGCGCCGCTCGCGATCGTGGCCGCCGTGAGGGCGACGAGCGAGCCCGCCGCGCCGGCGCCCCCGCCCGCGCCGATCATGCAGGCGCTTGCCTTGCCTGCCGTGGCCCCATCGCCCGTGCCCGCCGCGCCCAACGCGCCGACCCAGCGGGGGCGCGCCCGACCCCATCCCCCGCGGATGCCACCCACGCCGACGCCTGTCGCGACCGCATCGCCCGCACCCGAGCCCGCCGGCCCCGGCTTCGTCACGTTCGACATCCACCCGTGGGCCGACGTCGAGCTCGACGGCAAGCCCATCGGCCAGACGCCCCTGGCCGGCGTGGCGGTCCCCGCCGGGCTCCATCGCGTGCTCTTTCGCAACACCCGCGCGGGCGTCCAGCTGACGCTCCCGTTCCACATCGCCGCCGGCGAGCGCAAGGTCATCCGCCCACCAGGGGCTGCCCGCCCCAAGGGGCCATGATGGCATCCCGAGCGCCCCGGTCGCGCGGGCGAGACCCCGCGTCTCGGCGATCGAGACGCCTCCTCTCGATCCGCCCCTACGCCCCTGGTTTCCCGCGTTTTTCGCGCGGTGCGGCGCTTGCACTGCTCCGGGAACCATGAGCCACCCACACCTCGTCCACGTCGCTCTCGGCATCCTCGCGGCCTGCGCGGCGGCAGCCTGTGACGGCGCGGTGCACGGCGGGGCCGACGCGCCCGCACCCGCCGACGCGCCTTCCGCCGACGCTCCGACCCGCGCCGGCCTCTTCCCCGACATCGCCGAGCTGGCTCGCCAGGTGGGCCCCGTGCTCGCGCCCCCGACGAGCGCGCTACGGGCCGGCTACACCCCCGCGGCCGACTGGGCGGCTGCGGAGCGCGCGCTCTACGACGTGCTCGGAGACGCGAGCGACCTGCGCACCGCGCCGATCACGCGCGTCCACGCCCTGGTCAGCCACGCGCAGTGGCTCATCGACGAGATCAACCGCTGCCACTTCGGGCCGGGCGGTGAGCCGACGGCCTGCACGCCCGTGCCCCCAGGGACGGCGGTCGAGATGCCGTGGATGACCGCGCACGGGGAGCGCCCCTTCTTCGAGTTCGACGACACGGGCGTGTACCGCTGCAGCTTTCCGAGCCGCACCGGCGGCCGCGTGTTCTTCGGGCGCACGCCGATCGCCGCCGCCCCGGCGAGCTGCACGGATCCGTTCGACTACCACTTCCTCGACGGCGAGGACTACAGCGAGCCGAACCCCGACCAGCCCGAGTCGCGCGGCGAGATGCGCACCATCTCCCAGGGCTTCCGCGTCCACTACGACGGCTGTACCAAGGACCTGCAGCTCGTCTACGCGCACGCCTCGGGCTACACGCGCGCGGGCGTGCCGACGCTGGGATTCTCCAGCCGGTCCGAGCTCATCGGCAACGCAGCCAGCCACGAGTTCCGCCTGCGCATCGCCAAGCTCGACGGCCTCGGCCCCACCATGCGCACGCTCATGACGACCGAGGCGGCCGGCCGCTCCCGTGGCGACGATCCGACCGTGGTGCAGCACCTCCTGATCTCGCTGCGGCGCTTCGGGCCCGACCCGGCGAGCGCCCCGTTCATCGATCAGCGCTTCTGCCTCGAGGTCCGCGGCACCGTGTTCTCGCCCGCCAGCAGCGGCTGCGAGGCCTATGACGTGACCTTCGCGAGCCTCCCGCCCCTGTCGCTCGCGCGCGTGCCAAGGGAGCGCTTTCCGGCCGAGTTCGGCGCCATCGCGGCACCCTCCGGCCCGAGCCGCTGCGGCCAGCCGGCCAGGGACGGCGGGGCCTCAGCGGACGGTGGACGGCAGCCACTGCAGGGGCACTCGATCCTCGGTGCCGCCGCCGCGCAGGGCCCACACGGTGCCGCCGGCCAGGGCCGCCAGGCTCCCCGCGACCACGACGGGCCAGAACCAGCGGCGCTGCGACCACGAAGCCTGCGCCGCCGGCCGGTCAGCGAAGGCCGGCGCGAGCAGCGCGACCAGCGGCCTCAAATCCTCACCGAGCGCCGCGGCGACGTTGTCGTGGGCGTCGAGCGCCTCGACCACGTACTCGACGGCACCGCGCCGCGCACCGTGCCCCAGATCGACCTCGGTGCCAGCCGCGCTGGCCGCGCTCGAGACCTCCCGCCAGGCGCCCCCGGGCTCGCGACTGCGCGCACGGATGCGCGCGACCAGCCCCAGCGGATCGCCCACCACAGCGACGCGCAGCACGACCGAGCGCGCCCCTGCGCCACCGACCGGATCGACGCGCAGCCGCAGCCCGACGCCGCCGTGGAGCCGGCGCGCGGACACGAACGCCTCGAGCACCTTGGGCGGCGCCTCGGGCGGCAAATCGATCGCGGGATCCAGCGTCATGGCCAGGCCAAACGAGTGCAGCGCGGCCTCGCGCTGCCCGGTCGCCACGTAGGACCAGCCCAGCACGCGCTCCCGGGCACAGAGCGCCTCGCGCGACAGGTGACCGGCGCGGATCTCGGTGTTGGCGGCGACGATGGCGTCCTCGTAGCGCGCCTGCGCGAACGCCAGCTCCGACGACGCGGGCTCGAGGAGCGCCAGGACGATCAGCGGGCCCACCGCGCGATCTTACCCTCGAATCGTCCGCGGACCTGACCTCTCGGAGATCGCGATCGCTCATTTTCCCGCGCATCGCGCTCAGGAAGCGACACGTGTGCCCGCTGACCGGGCACGGAAGGAGAGCCCATGCGAATCGTCCTCGGTGTTGGAATCCTCCTGGCCCTTGGTTGCGGCGGCACGACTTCCAACGCCGGCGCAGGAGCCGGCGGCCCCGGTGACGGGCCGGGTGGCTCAGGCGGCTCGGCCGGCTCGGCCGGCACCGGTGGCTTCGCGGGCGCAGCCGGCACCAG
>JAHFDS010000619.1 GCA_023248855.1 Myxococcales bacterium | reverse complement strand
AGCAGGGGCCGGCGGAGCAGGGGCCGGCGGAGCAGGGGCCGGTGGAGCAGGCCGCGGTGGGGCTGGGACGGGGGGCGCGACTGGCCGCGTGTGCGGGGGCCTGCTGGGAGTCACCTGCGCGACCGCCGAATTCTGCGACTACGGGGCCAACCGCTGCGGCGGCGGCGACGAGCCAGGCGAATGCAAGCCTCGCCCCGGTGGCTGTCCAGATCTCTATGCCCCGGTCTGCGCCTGCAACGGCAGGGTCTACGGCAACGAGTGCGACGCCAACGCGGCCGGCTTCGACGTCTCGGCGAGCGGCGGATGTCCCGCGCCGCAGGGCCTGTTCGCTTGTGGCTCTCAGTTCTGCCAGCACGGCACGCAATACTGCCGACGCGATCTGTCGGACGTCGGTGGCTTCCCGGACAGCTTCAGCTGCCATCCGCTTCCGGCCGCCTGTGGCAGCTCGCCGACCTGCGCCTGTGTGCGGACCGAGACCTGCGGTACCCTGTGCGAGGCCACGCCGGCGGCCGATCTCACGCTGTCGTGCCCCGGCGGCTGAGGCACGATGCACCGAAGACGTTGACGCGTCGCAGCATCGAAGTAAGCTCCCGGGGATGTCGCCACCACGCTCCAGGATCCCGGTCGCGGTCGTCGGCGCCACGGGCGTCGCCGGCCAGCAGTTCCTTGCCAGCCTCGCGAATCACCCCTGGTTCGAGGTCAAGCGCCTCGCCGCCTCGGCCCGCTCGGCCGGCAAGAAATACCGCGACGCCCTGACCGAGTCGTCGGGCGCCTTCCGCTGGTACTGCGCGGAGCCGCTCGCGCCCGCGCTCGCCGAGCTGGCGGTCGAGGACGCCGAGCAGATGGACGCGAGCGACGTGCGCCTCGTGTTCTCGGCCGTCGAGACCGACGCGGCCAGGGTGCTCGAGCCGCGCTACGCGCACCAGGGGGCCGCGGTGGTCTCGACCGCCTCCGCATTTCGCTACGAGCCAGACGTGCCCGTGCTCATCCCCGGCGTCAATGTCGACCACCTCGGCCTCATCGAGATCCAGCGCAGAAAGCGCGGGTGGAAGGGGCTCATCACGCCGGGCCCGAATTGCACCACGATCGGTCTTTGCATCACGCTGGAGCCGCTGCGCCAGCAGTTCGGCCTCCGGCGCGTCCTGATGACCTCGATGCAGGCCGTCTCGGGCGCCGGCCGGTCACCCGGCGTCCTGGCCATGGACATCCTCGACAACGTGGTGCCGTACATCGCCAAGGAGGAAGAGAAGGTCGAAAAGGAGACCAAGAAGATCCTCGGTCGCCTCTCGGGCGACGACATCGTGCCGCACGACGTGAAGGTGAGCTGCACCTGCACGCGCGTGCCGGTGCTCGAGGGCCACACCGAAGCCGTGTTCGTCGAGCTCGAGCGCCCCGCGTCGGTGGCGGAGGCCAAGGCCGCGATGCGCGCGTTTGGTGAGGGGCTCAAGGCCCTGGGTCTGCCGAGCGCGCCGGAGCGGCTCATCCACGTCCACGAGGACCCGTATCGCCCGCAGCCGCGCCTCGATCGCGACCACGGCGACGGCATGGTGACCGTGGTCGGCCGCCTTCGCGAGGACACCGCGCTCGGCGACACCGCCCTCAAGTACGTGCTGGTCTCGCACAACACCAAGATGGGCGCCGCCAAGGGCGCCATCCTGACCGCCGAGATCCTGGTGCAGAAGGGCCTGGCGGGCTAGCGCGAGACGAGTCTAGCGCCGGCCCGGCGTCATCGGGCCGGTGCCGATCACCGTGTCCCGCGGCGCCTTGACCTTCTGCGTCTTCGTCGGTTCGTCGCCGTCCTCCTCCTCTTCCCCGAGCGTCTCGTCGCTCGACGACAGGATCGCGGCGCGCAGCTCCGACGCGGTCTGGTAACGGTCGTCGGCCTTCTTGGCGAGCACCTTCTTGATGACGCCCATGAGCGCCGGCGAGATCCCGCCCATGCCGTAGTCGGCACGCAGCGGCGGCAGCGGATCCTCGCAGTGCTTGCGGTAGATCTCGCTGTTCTTGGCGCCGTCGAACGGCACGCGGCCGGCCAGCATCTCGTACATGATGATGCCCACCGCGTAGAGATCGGCGCGGCCGTCGATGTCCTTGGCCAGCGTCTGCTCGGGCGCCATGTAGAAGGGGCTGCCGACCGCGAAGCCGGCCTGCGTCTTGTGCGCGACGGCGGTCGCGAACTTGGCCACCCCGAAGTCGAGGAGCTTGACGAAGTCGGGGATGCCCGCGCGCTCGATGAGGTAGACGTTCTCGGGCTTGACGTCACGGTGGACGACGCCCATCGCGTGGGCCGCGCCCAGGCCCGCGGCGAGCTGCGCGCCGATGTGCATCGCGCGCGCGGGCTTGATCCGCCGCTCCCGCATCAGCACCTGGCGCAGGTCCTCGCCCTCCAGGTACTCCATGATGTACGCGCAGCAGCCGGTGTCCTTGTCCCGGATGAAGTCGTACACCTCGACCAGGTTCTCGTGCGAGGCCTCGCCGGCGGCCTTGGCCTCGTGGAAGAACCGCGACACCGCGTGCGAGTCGCGCGCGGCCTCGGCGGACAGCACCTTGACGGCGGCCTTGCGGCCGATCCGCGAGTGCTTCGCCAGGTAGATTCGCCCCATCCCACCCTCGCCGATGAGCTTCTCCAGACGGTAGGAGCCCATCAGTCGTCCGATCAGCGGATCCCAGGTGGTCTCAGCGGCCACGCAGCCTCCACGCATGCACCCCAGCCATGCAGATCAGGTGCCGTGCTTGGGACAGCATACCATCCTCGTGGTCAGGAATCGCTCGGAGACGACGGGAATCCCTGTCCCTACGAGGATGATGCGTGGCTCCGACCCGTGTCGGGCGAAGCTTCCCTGGGCCATCGCGCACGAGGGTCTGGGGTGAGTCGTCAGGGTCCGGCGGCGGCGGCTCGGGCCTGCAGACCTCCTCGTGCGGACCGTGCCTCACCAGCGAATCCCGCCACGCGGTTGACCGGAGGCGCCGCGGGGGCTAGGTTCTGCTCCTTCAGGAGGTCCCGTGGCCCGAGTCACCGTAGAAGACTGCCTCGAGAAGGTCGGCAACCGTTTCGCTCTCGTGATCCTGGGCGCCGAGCGCGCGCGTCAGCTCGCCAAGGGCGCCGACCCGCTGGTCGACTGTGACAACAAGCCTGCGGTCACCGCGCTCCGCGAGATCGCCGAGGGCGAGGTGCGCTTCACCGAGGACGTGGCCGACATCGTCCGCAAGTACCTGATCGAGGTCCGCGCGCGCAACAACATGAGCAGCAGAGGCACGTAGCTCCCACCTGGCAAAAACTAGCGACGCCTGCTGGGTGCCCTTAGCATCCGGGCGTGATCCCCGAGCTGCGCAGCGCGCTCTTCTGGCACCTCTCCACGCGCGCCACCGGGGCGCTGCGCAGCCCTTGCAAGACGCGCGTGGGTGCCGAGGCGCCCGGCGCGGCCATCTACCTGCGCCGTGGCTACGTCGTCGGCGTAGGGGCGCCGACCTCGACCGTGCGCCTCGGCGATCTCCTGCGCGCCGACGGCACCGTCACCGACGAGCAGGCCGAGCGGGGCCACGCGCGGGCGCGCGCGGAGAGCGGCCCCGGCGGGCGGGCCCTGGTG
>JAHFDS010000196.1 GCA_023248855.1 Myxococcales bacterium | reverse complement strand
ACCGCCGCCGCCGCCACGGCCGCCACCGCCGCCGCCACCGCCGCCACCGCCGCCACCGCCGCGCGGACGCTCTTGCGCCTCGCTGACCTTGAGGCGACGGCCATCAAGCTCCTTGCCGTTCATGCCCGACATGGCGGCCTCGGCATCGGCCGGGCTGCTCATCTCGACGAACGCGAAGCCGCGCGGCTGGCCGGTCTCGCGGTCGGTCGGGACCTTGAGGTCGACGACCTGGCCGAACTGCTCGAAAGCAGCGCGGAGCGAGCTCTCAGTGGTGTTGTAGGAAAGGTTACCGACGTACAGCCGCGTGCCCATGGGATCCTCCGTAGCAGGAACAGTCCGAAACAGGAGCAGACACACTACCGCGCAATGGCGGGAAAGAAACGAGATTTTGTTGAATCTAGAAGATCTCGGAAAACCAGCCGCGCAGACGGCCCATCGAGCGGCCGCGGCGCTCCTGGGTCGCGACGGCCGCCTCGACCTGCTTGGCGCCGTACAGAACCAGGCCCACACCGGTGGTGAAGCTCGGCGCCTTGACCACGTCCACCAGGCCCCCGATGCGCTTGGGCGCCCCGCGGCGAACCGGCAGCCCGAGCACCTCCTCGGCCAGCTCGGTCATGCCGTCGAGGCTCACGGTGCCGCCGGTGATCACGGCGCCAGAGGCGAGGCGGTCGGCGAAGCCGCTGCGCTCGATCTCCTTGTGCGCCATGCCGAAGATCTCCTCGACGCGGGGCTCGACGATCTCGGCCAGCGTCTGCCGCGGCAGCTCGCGCGCCGGACGCCCACCGACCGCCGGCACCTCGATCTTGTCGTCCCTGTCGACCAGCGTCGCCATGGCGCAGCCGAAGCGCTGCTTGACGCGCTCCGCCTCGTGCAGCGGCGTACGCAGACCATAGGCGATGTCGCTCGTGATCTGGTTTCCGCCCACGCCGAGGACCGCGGTGTGCACGACCGAGCCGTCGAGGAAGATGACGAGGTCGGTGGTGCCGCCGCCGATGTCGAGCAGCGCGACGCCGAGCTCCTTTTCGTCCTCGTCGAGCGCAGCGTACGACGACGCGAGCGGCGCGAGCACGATGCCCGCCACCGTGAGGCCGCATCGGTTGCAGCACTTGATGATGTTCTGCACGCTCGGCGCGGCGGCGGTGACGATGTGGACCTTGGCCTGCAGGCGCACGCCCGACATGCCGAGCGGCTCTCGCACACCGTCCTGGTCGTCCACGATGTACTCCTGCGGGAGCACGTGGATGATCTCGCGGTCCTGCGGCAGCGGCACCGCGCGCGCGGTCTCGTGCACGCGCGCCACGTCGGCGCCCCGCACCTCCTTGTCCTTGACCGCGACCGTGCCGTGCGAGTTCATCGACCGCACGTGGGCGCCGCCGATGGCGGCGTACACGACCGAGATCTCGCAGCCGGCCATGTGCTCGGCTTCCTCGATCGCGTTCTTGATGGCCGACATGGTCGCGTCGATGTTGACGACGACGCCCTTCTTCAGCCCCGTCGAGGGCGCGGTGCCCACGCCGATGACGTCGATCCCCTCGTCGGTCACTTCCCCGACGAGCGCCGCGATCTTGGTGGTGCCGATGTCGAGGCCGACGATGATCTCAGAGCTCTTTCCCATCGAATCCTCTCGTTTCCACGCGTCTTCAACCGGACGCGAGTCGAACCGTCACGCGGTCGGGGCGGGAGGCGTTGTCGAGCCGCACGCTCGTCGCGCCCGCCCCGCCGACCTTGCCGAGCACCTGATCGAGCCGCCGGAGCTTGCCCTCGAGGTCACCCTGGCCGAGGTAGACGCGCAACGCGCGCCCGCTCGCCGGCACCGCCTCGATCTCGAATCCATGCAGCGGGTGCGCGTGGATCTCGCCGAGCCGCGGCCTCGTGGCCGCCCGCCCATAGACGTCCAAGACGGCCAGCGCCTCGCGCACGAGCGCGTGGGCGGCCTCGGGGACCGCGCGATAGCGATCGCGCGAGATGCCCGTGATGATGGGCAGGCCCTCGGTCTCGGCGACCTGCGCGCGCTTGAACGGCACGCCATCCTTCTCGACCAGGTAGAGCGGCCCGCCGAGCGCGAGCAGCGCCACCGGCTTGCGCTCGACGATCTCGACGGACAGCGTGCGGGGCAGCTCGCGCCGCACGCGCACCGACTTCACCCACGGCAGGGCGGCGATGGCCTCCTCCGCGGCGCCGACGCGGACCCCGAGCAGGCTCTGGCCGATCCTGGCGTCGAGGGCGCGCTCGACGTCGACGACCGCGACGCGCCCGAGCGGGGGAATCCGGATCTCGCCGATGGCGAAGCGAGGCGAGCGCTCCACCAGACGCCACGCGCCGAGCCCGCCGCCGACGACCATCGCGGCCACGCCGATGGCGGCCGTGGCCTTCAAGGCCGGCCGGCCTGCTCGCACCAGCGTGCGACCGAGCCCGCGGAGGCGCACCGCCATGCGGGGACCGAGCGGCTCGCCGGGGGCGAGCATGGCGCGGCGGCGCTTGTTGGCGTGCTTGCCCAGCCTCACGCGCGCCTCCCCTCGAGCGCGGCGCCGTCGAGGATGCGCTCGCACAGCTCGCCATAGCTCATGCCGGCGGCGGCCGCCATCTTGGGCAAGAGGCTCGTCGCGGTCATGCCCGGCAGCGTGTTCACCTCGAGGATCGCCAGCTCCCTGTGATCCGGGGACACGATGGCGTCGACGCGGCTGTGGCCCTTGCAGCCGAGCGCGCGGTGGGCCGAGAGCGCGGCCGTGCGCAGCTCCCGGTCCACCTCGGTTGGTAGCGGCGCCGGGCACAGGTACTCGGTGTCCTTGCGCTCGTACTTGGCTTCGTAGTCGTAGAAGGCGTTCTTCGGGCGGATCTCGACGGTGCCGAGCACGACGTCGTCGAGGATCCCGACCGAGAAGTCGTGACCCGCGATCATGCGCTCGGCGAGCACGACCCCGTGGAGGGTCCTGGCGAGGTCGATCGCCGCGCCGAGGCCCTGCTCCTCGAGCACCCGGGTCACGCCCACGGAGGAGCCCTCCTCGGAGGGCTTGATGACGACCGGCAGGCCGAGCGCGAGCGCGTCCGCCGGCTCTCGGACGATGCGCCAGGCGGGGGTCGGGATCCGGTTCGACTCGAAGATGCGCTTGGCCATGACCTTGTCCATCGCCAGCGCGCTCGCGAGCACCCCCGAGCCCGTGTAGGGGATGCCCTCGATCTCGAGCAGGCCCTGGATGCAGCCGTCCTCACCGAGCGTGCCGTGCAGCGCGATCCACGCGACTTCCACGCGGGCGTCCGCGAGCACGCTGCCCCAGCGGCGCTGATCGAGATCCACGCGGATCACCTCGTGGCCGCGAGCGGCGAGCGCGTCGGCCACCGCCCGGCCGGTGCGCAGGGAGATCTCGCGCTCGCTCGAGCGACCTCCCATCAAAACCCCGACACGGCGCCTCGTCATCATAGGATCGGCCTCGCGACGGCGAAGCGCTTCCACTGTGCGTCGCCCGATCGCAGGGGTCCAATTTTCGGTCCGGTTTTCTTCGCCAGGCGGGCGTGTGAGGCGCCCTACCGATCCTCGCCCACCACCTTGACCTCGAGCTCGAGGTGGACGCCGAACCGGGCCTCGACCTCGGCGCGCGCCAGCTCGACCAGCACGAGCACGTCGGCCGCCGTCGCGCCGCCGGTGTTGACGATCCAGTTCGCGTGCACGGCCGAGATCTCGGCGGCGCCCTGGCGACGGCCCTTGAGCCCGCAGGCCTCGATCAGGCGGCCGGCGAAGTCGCCCGGCGGGTTCTTGAAGAAGGAGCCGGCGTTGGCGACCTTCTTGGGCTCGCGGGCGTGGCGCCGGTCGCGCAGGGCGCGCACGTCGGCGTCGATCTCGGCCCGCGGACGCGGCCGCAGCGCGAACGTGGCGGAGGCGACGATCTCGCTCCGCGGGAGCGCGCTGCCGCGGTAGACGAACCCGCAGCCGGGATTGTCCCGCCGGATCTCGCGGCCGGCCGCGTCGATCGAGACCACCTCGGTGGTCACGTCCTTGAACTCGCCGAGGTAGGTGCCGGCGTTGCCGAGCAGGCCCCCGCCGACCGAGCCGGGGACGCCGCCCAGGAACTCGAGGCCGCCGAGCTCCGCGATGGTGGCCACCGAGAGCAGCTTGCCGGTCGAGACGCCGGCCTCGCAGCGGATGACGGTGCCGGTGCGCTCGAGGGCGCGCAGGTGATCGGTGGCCACGAGGACGCCCCGCACGCCGCCGTCCTTGACCAGAAGGTTCGAGCCGGCGCCGAGCGGCGCGCTCAGGATCCCGCGCGCGTGGCAGAAAGCGCGCACGGCGGCGAGGTCGGCGCGGTCGGCCGGCGCCACCCAGGCATCCACCGGGCCGCCGATGCGGAGCGTGGTGTGCTTGGCGAGGGGCTCGTCGCGGCGCACCTCGCCGCGGCAAACGGCCGCGAGGTCCTCCCGCCAGTCGCTCATGGGTGCTGGGGCCGCCGTGAGGCGAGCTGGGCCAGCACCTCGTCGGCCGAATGCACGATGTCCCCCGCGCCGAGCGCGAGGAAGAGGTCGCCCGGGCGCAGCTCGGCGAGCGCGGCCGGCGTCACCTGCGCGCGCGGGCCGACGTGGGTGACGCGGCTGCCGCGACTCGTCATCGCCTGCCCGAGCCGGGCGGCGTCGAAGCCCGGGATCGGCGGCTCGCCGGCGGCGTACGTGTCCGCGAGCAGCACGCGATCGGCAGCGGAGAAGGCGCCCGCGAGCTCGTCGAAGAGATCGCGCGTGCGCGTGTGGCGGTGCGGCTGGAAGGCCACCACGAGACGGCGGTCGGGGTAGGCGGAGCGCGCACCTGCCAGGGTGGCCTCGA
This sequence comes from Myxococcales bacterium, assembly GCA_023248855.1. Taxonomy (GTDB): domain Bacteria; phylum Myxococcota_A; class Polyangia; order JAHFDS01; family JAHFDS01; genus JAHFDS01. The sequence continues at coordinate 9,532 of JAHFDS010000196.1, read as the reverse complement.
TCTCCGCGGGGTGGTGGCCGTAGTCGTCCACCACCAGCACGCCCGCGGCCTCGCCGTGGATGGTGAAGCGGCGCGCCACGCCGCCGAAGCCCTCGAGCGCCACGCGCGCGGTCTCGAGATCGATGCCGAGGAAGTCGGCCACCGCGAGCGCCGCCAGGGCGTTCTGGGCGTTGTGCGCGCCCGGCATCGCCAGCGCGAATGGGCCGAGCGGCTCGCCACGGCGCTCGAGCTCGAAGCGGGTGGTGGTGCCCGAGAAGCGCACAGAACGCCCGCGGAAGTCGGCGCCATCGGCGAAGCCATAGGTCACCACCGGCCGCTCGAGGTCGCGGCCGAGCCGTGCGCACACGGGGTGGTCGGCGCACAGCACGGCGGCGCCGTAGAACGGCACCTTGTCGGCAAACTGGCGAAAGGCGTCGCACAGGCGCTCGAAGCTGCCGAAGTGGGAGAGGTGCTCGCGGTCGATGTTGGTGACCACGGCGACGGTCGGCGTAAGGTGCAGGAACGAGCCGTCGCTCTCGTCGGCCTCGGCCACCAGCGTGTCCCCGGCGCCCAGGCGCGCGGACGAGCCGAAGGCGCTGAGCTTGCCCCCCACGACGACGGTCGGGTCGAGCCCGGCCGCCATCATGACCGTGGCCACGAGCGACGTGGTCGTGGTCTTGCCGTGCGAGCCCGCGACCGCGACGCCGTACTTCATGCGCATGAGCTCGGCCAGCATCTCGGCGCGCTGGATGACCGGGATCTTGCGCGCGCGCGCCTCCACGACCTCGGCGTTTTCGAGGCCGATGGCGCTCGACACCACCAGCACCTCGGCGTCGCCGACGTGCTCTTTGGCATGGCCGCGGTGGATCCGCGCACCGAGCCGCGACAGGCGCCGCGTCGTGTCCTGGTCGGCCGCGTCGGAGCCGCGCACGTCGTAGCCGAGGTTGACCAGGACCTCCGCGATCCCGGACATGCCGATGCCACCGATGCCGACGAAGTGGATGCGGATGCGTCGTCCCCGGAACACGGCCACATTTGACGCGGTCGGACCCCGCGGAGCAACCCAGGGGTGCGACGTTTCGTCGCAGGGCGGCGCCAGTCGGCCGTCGTAGGCTCGGGGCCCGTGGACGCGCAGGCCGCCTTGACAGCGTCGGTCGGCAGGGGCATGCCTGTCGCATGCGACGTTCGGTGCAGAGACTCTTCGTCCTCTTGGCTTGCCAGCTCGGGGCCTGCGCGTCGTCTGCGCCGCCAGCGGCCGCCCCGGCGCCCGCGACGAGCGCGTCCGGTGAGCGTGTGATCGTCAAGGTGACGGACCAGGGCTTCGTACCGGCGCGCATCCCGGCGAAGAAGGGCGTGCCGCTGACGCTCGTCATCACGCGTGACGTGGCCAAGACGTGCGCGACCGAGATCCAGTTCGACGGCCAGCCGGGCAGCACCGAGCTGCCGATCGGCAAGGCCGTCGAGGTCACGTACACGCCGAGCCGCTCGGGCGACGTCAGGTTCGGGTGCGCGATGGGCATGATGATCGGCGGCGTGCTCGCCGTCGTGGAATGAAGCGGGAGGTGTCGATGCTGGGGTCTCTCCGTCCGACCTGGCTCGCCCTCACGGCGGCGAGCGCGCTCGCGTCGTGCGGCGGCGACCCGGCGGTCTCCACGAAGTCGGACTTCGTCTTCGAGGCCACGATCGATCCGAGCCCGCCCATCGTCGGGCAGAACACGATGACGTTCGCGCTCAAGGACCTGGCCGGAAACCCCGTGGTCGGCGCGGCGCTGTCGGTCGATCCCGAGATGCCGCAGCATGGGCACGGCAGCCCCGAGGTGCCCGTGGTCCAGGATCTCGGCGGAGGCCAGTACAAGGCTTCGCCGGTCTCGCTCATCATGGTGGGCCGCTGGGAGGTGACCGTGACGGCCTCGCAGGGTGCCCTGCGGGGCAAGAAGATGTTCCCGATCGACGTGCCGTGAGGAGCTGCCGCCGGAGCTGGCGGAATCACGGCGCGCTGCTCGCTGTTCTCCTCGTGGGGACGGGGGCGCGGGATGCGGCGGCGGCCGCGTGCTGCGTGTCGTCGTCGGTCGGTGTGCCACGCCTGCGCATGTGGGAGGACGGCGCCGTCGGCCTCACGGGCGCCTTCTCCACCGCGCCGGGGCAGTGGGATCCGAACGGTCAGTGGCATGGCTTCGGGGACTACGGCGAGCGCGAGTGGCGGCTCTCGATGTTCGGCCTTCTGCGCGTGCAAAAGCGCGTGCAGCTCTACGGCTTGGTCCCGGTCGTGCTCAACCAGCGCGACGGCACGACCCGGAGCGAGAGCGGCGGCGGCCTCGGCGATGCGCAGGCCGCGGCGCGCTACGACCTCTACAACGTGGGCGAGGCGGGCGCCTGGCCGGGCGTCGCGCTCTCGCTCGGCGTGCTCGCGCCCGTGGGGCGCCCGGTGGACGAGTCGAAGAGCCCGCTGGCGGCGGACGCGACCGGGCGAGGTGCCTGGGTGATCTCGCCGGCGGTCACGCTGGAGCAGGTCTGGGGCGGCATGTTCCTGCAGGCGACCGTGGGGGCGACGATCCCGCTGCCTCGCGAGCGCGCGGACGGGCACGCACAGCGCTTCGGACCGGGGGTGGCGGTGGGCCTCGCGGGCGGGCTCGAGCTGGTGCCGGGCAAGGTGGTGCTGGGCGCGCTGCTGCGCCTTTCGTGGGAGTCGTCGCTCGAGCTCGACGGCCGGACCGTCGACAACTCCGGGCGCGCGGACTCGGGCGTGGGGCTGTCGGTCGCGTGGGACCTCAGCGAGCATTTCACCGCGCAGGCCGGCGTCGACGTGGGGCTCTTGTTCAGCCACCTCGGCGACAACCAGCCTGGCCGCGTCGGCGGTTCCCTCGGCCTGCGCTGGGCCGCGTTCTGATCCAGGATCCCCGACGCCGATCAGAAACGACTACTCGGGGGCGCCGCAGACGAGCCAGCCGAGCATCGCCTTGCGCTCGTCGGCCGTGGGGGCACCGGCGTCCGCGGGCGGCATCTTGCAGGCGTAGAACTGGGTCAGGACGTCGCGCTTCTGTGCGAACACGCGCGGGTAGTCGGAGAGGTCGTGGTTGCCCATCGCGGCGACGCCACCCGGGTAGTGACAGGGCGTGCAGCGCCGCATGATGAGCGGTGCGATGTCGGCCGCGTAGCTCGGGGCGGGTGAGGGACAGGCTGGCGGGAGGTCGTTCGGACAGGGGATGGCCGCGTCGCGCGGCCCGCCGCCCTGCGGATCGCTGCCGCCACACCCGAAGCTGAAGAGCGCCACGATCACCAGGCGACGGACGACGACCATCTGGTCCAGAGAGTCCTACGGGACGTTGACGTAGAACGCGGCGTGACCGTGGGGCGATGCCTCGGAATCCGCGCACTGCTCGAAGGTGTGGAAGCGGACGGTCCACTTTCCCGCCTTGTCGAAGCGGATGGGGCCGACCTTGTAGACGCCGGGTGCGGTCTCGCTCGTCACCTGGTTCGAGTTCGGAGCCGGGTGCATCTCGTCGAGGAACACTTCGGCCGAGGTCTTGCCACCGGCGGCCGCCGCGCTGTCCTTCTTCCTGGTGAGCGTCACCGTGAAGTAAACGTCGCTGTTCTGGCAGACGGCCGTGGAGGTCCATTTCAGGTGATACTTGCAGTCGTCGTCGTCGCCCTCCGCGTTGCTCAGGGTCGGCGGGTACATCTCGCCACCCATGTTCCCGCCGGCGCCACCGGCCCCGCCCGCGCCCGCGCCGCCAAGCCCACCCCCACCCGTGCAGGCGGCCTGGTTGATGGTCACGGTCATCGTGCAATGCGCGTCGGCCGCGCCCATCACGGCACCGCCGGGGCTCGCGCACGCCGCAGCACCGCCGCCGCCCGCGCCGCCAGCTGCGCCCTTGTCGTCCCCGCACGCGGCCAGCGACATGCACAACAGCCCTGCGAGCAACGCCCCCGTCTTCATCGTCGTCCTCCGTGGATCACGCCTGGATGCTACACAGCCGAGCGGCGAGCGTCTCTGCGACATGATGTCGCGGGAGGTGCCCAATCCCATGTCGGGACGCTCAGGGCCGCGCCGGACAGGAGGTGGTGATCTCCGGCGCATATTTTTCTGCGGACTTGTTCAGGTTGGACTGGGTGACGCAGGTCACGGGAATGCCCTGCTCGCTGTACGGGAAGCCGACCACCGGATCCGTGCCCAGCGTAGGCGTCCACTCGAGCGTCGTGAGCGCCTTGGTCTCACCCGTCGGCAGAGCCTGGTGGCCGATGACGAGATCGTGGATGGGCATGGCATCGCGCACCGCGGGATCGAGATCGCCGCTCGCGACCAGGTCGTCGAGCACGTCGCGGCCGATCGGCTGCATGCGAAGGCGCAGCGTCACCCGGTCGGGCACCCCGGCGAACGTCTTGGTGAAGTCGCCGCGCGGGAACGACTGCACCTTGTGCGTCTTGAAGAAGTCGGGGTTGCGCGTGTCGAACGTGGTCTGCGCGGGGAGCGTCTGGGACTCGTAGCAGGCGGCCTCCCAGAACATGTGGACCTCCTTGCCCGCGTCGTCGAGCATGCGGTCCCGCAGGATCCACGCGTCGGCGTCGGCCTCGGTGATCTTGCCCGACGGCGGCAGGACGCCGCTCCGGTACAGAACCTGGCCGTCCTTGTACGCGATGACCTCGGTCCAGAGGCGCCGGTCCTGCGAGGAGCCGCTCGGCAGCGAGTGGCCGACGCCGACGGCGTCGATGATGACGCGAACCCCGGCGTTCGTGCCGCGACTCAGCACGCACAGCGCGGTCTGCGTGCTGTTCTCCAGGAAAGACTGGATGCTGCCACGCTGCGCCTCGGTCTCGGGGAAGGGCGTGAGCGCGACGTCAACGCCGGCGAACTGGTGGCCGTGGTAGCGGCGCGCGAACACGCCGGGGGCCTTGGCGATGGGCCGGAGGTCGCGCGACTGCGGCATGTGGCACTGCCCGCAGGTGGCTCCCTTGATCATCGAGAACACCGACCTGTGCCACTCGTCGAAGCTGCGCTCGATGAACGCGCCCTTGGGCGTGACTATGTCGTGGCAGCTGCCGCACAGGCTCGCCGAGTCAGCCTCGTCGCGGTCGTGCAGCGGCGAGTACGCCGACGCGTGCGCGGTGTTGTTCACCGGGTCCGCGAGCGGGCCGCGGATGGTCGTGTCGTTCGCGACGACCAGGGGGTTGTTGTGCGCGCCCTCTACCGACGCGATGTTGTGGCAGAAGTAGCAGGTCACGCCCTTCAGATGCTTCGGGACGCTGCCCAGGTTCAGGCCGTCCTTGGTCAGGCCGGCGGCGACCGCGAGGGGCGCGTGGCACTTGACGCAGAAGTCGCCGAGCTTGCCGCCGGTCTCGCGCTGGCCGCGCTGGTTCATCGCCAGGAACACCGGATCCTCGGCGGCGTACGCGTGCATGCTGCCCGACCAGTCCTTGTAGTGCTCCGCGTGGCACTCGGCGCAGGACATCGGGTCCATGAGCTTTTCGCGCGAGAGGAACGTCGTCGGGCTGCGCTCGCCGCAGGCGGGCAGGCACAGAAGGAGCGCCAGGAGGGCGCGCCGGATCGTCATCGTTTGGCTCCATCCTTGATCCAGAGCGTGAAGTTGCAGCGTTCGGCGGCGGACAGCGGTTGCGACGAGGGCGGCATGCGGAAGGTGGGGTCGCCGGACTCGAGGCGCTCGACGACGAGGCTGCACGCTGGGTCACCGGGGACGACGCGGGCGCGGCCATCGGTCATGCCGAGCAGCAGCTTGTAGGCGGGCTCGATCTCCTCGAGGACCAGGCCGGCCTCGTGGCCACCGACAGAGTGGCATTGCCCGGCGCTGCTCGCACAGGTCGGCTTGATGATCCTGTCGAAGAGGGTGCCGAAGGACGTGTCCGAGTAGAGCGGCTTGCACGCGAGGTCGAGGCTCGGCACGCACCTCGGCGTGGCTGGCGGCGAGTCGCCGCAGCCACCGAGCATCGACAGGGCCAGCACGGCCCCAGCACGCCACATCGACCGAAGCAGACCCGGCGCGGGTCGATCCGTCAAGCGTGGAGCGCCAGCTCGGCCGCCCAGAGCCTGGCTTGCGATGTGTGTAACCGTCTGCCAAGCTCGCGCGTACAAAGACATGGTGGTCATGAAACCCGCAGTCGGCCTGATTCTCGCGGTCCTTCTGGGCTCCTCCTGCGGCGGCGACGGCTCGGGAGGCGGCGGCGCCGGTGGCATGGGTGGCGCCGGTGGGAGCAACGCCATCGGCTGCCTGACCGACGTACGGGCGATGACGTACGCGGCCAACATGCAGCTCCCGAGCAAGGAGGGTCGGCTCAAGCTCGTGCTGGAGTCGAGCGATCCCGCGCCGCCGATCAAGGGCAACAACAACTGGATGCTCAAGGTGCTCGATGCCACAGGCGCGCCCGTGACGGGTGCCACGCTCATGGTGGTGCCGAAGATGCCGGACCACGGCCACGGCACCTCGATCGTGCCCACGATCACGCCGATGGGCGACACCTACAGGATCGGCAACGTGAACCTGTTCATGGCGGGCCTGTGGGAAGTCACGATCTCGGTGAGCTCCGGCATGAACAGCGACTACGGCGTCTTCTCGTTCTGCATCGCCGGCTAGCGCTGCCCGCCTTTCGGCCCCTTGGGCACAACCCCGGAGCGGAGTGCTAGGCTCCCTGTGTGCGGTCGATCGGCTGGACGCTCGTCAACGCGGGCCAGGCCCTGTTCCTCGCGGGGTGGTCGGTCGTGTGGATCAGCATCGCGCTCCTCGTCAGCATCTTCTCGAGTGAGTTGCCGCTCTGGCTGGCGCGCCACGCGTGGGCGCCGGGGCTCGCGTGGGCGGCGATGGCGAAGCTCGAGCGGGCGCAGGGTGCCACGCTCGTGCGGGGCAAGCCCTACGTCGTGGTCATGAACCACCAGAGCATGTTCGATATCGTCACGGCCTTCGCCCTCGTGCCCGTGAACCTGCGCTTCGTGGCCAAGGCCGTCCTCAAGTACGTCCCGTTCCTCGGCTGGTACATGTGGCGGACGCGCATGATCTTCGTCGATCGAGCGAACCGCGTGCAGGCCATCGGGCGCCTCATGCGCGCCGGCGAGCAGGTCAGGCGAGGAGCGGTCGTGCTCGCCTACGCAGAGGGCACGCGCAGCCACACGGGAGCGATCATGCCCTTCAAGAAGGGGCCGTTCATGCTGGCCGTGCAGGCCCAGGTGCCGGTGGTGCCGCTCGCGATCGAGGGCGCGGCCCGGGTGCTGCCGGCGGGCGGCTTCCGGCTGCGGCCGGGCACGGTGAGGCTGCGCATCGGTGAGCCGATCGCGACCGCCGGGCTGGCGCTCGGCGACGTGGAGTCCCTCATGAAGCGCGTGCGGGATGCCCTCATCGACCTCCATGTCTCGATCGGCGGTCTCGGTGGCGACAAGGAGACCTGCATCGCCCTGCCTGGCGAGCACGGTGTCGGCCGGGGCGCCACGCTGGCGCCGCCGAGCGAGAGCGACGCTGGCGCGGCCTGAGTTGCATCGAGGCCGATCCGCGCGCCGCCGCGGTGCTAGACTGCGCGCCTCGGCCATCGAGCCGAGAGCTCGAAATCGCAATCCTCACAACGGCGCCTGCCGCCAGAAAGAAGACTCCCGTGAGCAAGCTTCCTCGCTTCACCGCCAAGGACTACACCGCGCTCAAGGGTCTGCAGGCCATCTCGGACGAGCAGATCACCGTCCACCTCGCGCTCTACAACGGCTACGTCACGCGATCGAACAAGCTCGCCGAGCAGCTCGAGGCGATGCTGGGCGATGGCAAGTCGGCGACGGCCGAGTACCAGGAGCTCAAGCGCCGCGCCGGCTGGGAAAACAACGGCGTCATCCTGCACGAGCTCTACTTCGAAAACCTCGCCCCGGGCGGCAAGGGTCAGGGCGGCGAGAGCCGCTTCGGCCAGGCGATCGCCAAGCAGTACGGCGGCTTCGATGCCTGGAAGGCCGACATGCTCGGGGTCGCGAAGATGCCGGGCGTCGGCTGGGCGGTCACCTACTTCGATCCGTCGCGCAAGGTGTTCGACAACTTCTGGATCGACCGCCACGACGTCGGCCATCCTGCCGGCTACGTGCCGGTGGTCGTGCTCGATCTCTGGGAGCACGCGTGGAGCGTGTACTTGAAACCCACCGAGCGCGCGAAGTACCTGGAGGACTTCTTCGCGAACGTCAGCTGGACGGCGGTCGACAAACGGGGATTCTGACCGAATGAATTTGGACAGAAACGCGTAGACCCCGTGCCAGCGCTCTGGGTGCCGGTCCCGGTCCCCTTCCCGGTCCCGAGCCTCCGGCTCCTCGACCGCAGCCGCTGAGCCCAGCTCGAATCAATGCGAGTCTGCTGTTTGGAAGCCGGATCGACTCCCGCAGTGGCGTGATACCCATGATCCATGCGTCTGGCGTGGGTCGCTCTCCTCACAATCGCTTTCTCGGGCCTCGCGGCGGCGACGCCGCTTTCGTCGTCGCGCGGCGTCGTCGCGGGTGAGCCGTGGCAGCCGCAGGCCGCGCCGCTCCGGGCGACGTTCGACCCGCGGGCGCAGCTCGAGCGCGCGGTGATGTTCCAGCAGCGCATGCAGTGCGTCGGAAGGCCGATGGACCCCGAGTGCCTCGGCGGGGTCATCGAGTGCGAGAAGGCGCCCTGCGACCTCATCGTCCAGAGCGACAACACCCAGGAGGCGGTCTGGGTCTGGAGCACCTATCAGCGGAGCGGCGGCCGCATCGACGTGTCCCAGAACCTGTCGCGCGCGTGGCAGTACCTCGGTCTACATCCAGGGTGGATGGAGGAAGGCGGCGCCGAGGACTACTACCGCGCCTACAACTGCGGCTGGGGGATCCGCGCTGCGATGGCGTACCGGAGCACCACCGGGGACGCGTCGCACGAGGACTACCTCGCGCAGTGCGTGCAGTTCCTGGGACGGGCGAGCTTGCCGTTTGCCGACACGTCCATCATCGAGCCGGCCGTGGCGAGCTGGGCGGCGACGGGCCTTTACGAGTACGCCCGTGAGCGCGGTGACGCCGCGGCCGAGCAGCTCGCGCTGTCGCTCTCGAAGCGCGTCAAGGACTACGTCGACCAGCGCGGCGCGACGGTGGTGATCCCGTCGCGCGAGTGGGCGGCATCGGGCGCGACGCTGTACTTCGGCGTCGTCGCTGTGTGGCTCAAGGCGCACCCCGAGGACGCGGCGTGGGCCGAGACCGCAGGTGCGACGCTCGGCGGCTTCGTCGAGGGCGCGCCGGACGATGCGACGTGGCGTGACTGGCGCAACGCGCACAGCGCGTGGAACATGCTCGGCCACCTTTCGGCATCGCAGGCGACGACGGGGGCGGCGCGGGTGCTGCACAGGCAAGCGTTCGAGGACCTCGCGGCGCGACTGGTGGCGGACGATGGCGACGCGGACGGCGGCATCCCAGGGTCGATCGCACGGCTCGACGACGAGGACCAGACCTGGATCTCGAACTACCTGACGTTCATGGCGCTCGCGCCTCTGGTGGAGGAAGGCGCGGGTGGAATGGGGGGCGCCGGCGGCATGGGCGGCGCGGGCGGTGCGGGCACGGGCGGTGCGGGCACGGGCGGCG
>JAHFDS010000618.1 GCA_023248855.1 Myxococcales bacterium | reverse complement strand
GTGGCCGCGCCGGGTGCGCCGAGCTCGACGTACGTCCCGGTGACGACGAAATCGACGCCGAGCGTCGAGCGCACGCGCAGCAGCGTGGCCGGCGCGTACGCCTCCGCTCCGCCGAGGCCAAGCTCCACGCGGGCCCGCGCGACGCTGTCGCCCGGGACCAGCCGCAGCCGCTCGCCCGCGGCGAGCTCCGAGGACAGCATCTCGCCGAGCGCGGTCGAGAGCCACGCCGAGCTCGGCTTTTCGCCGAGGTCGCGCAGCGCGAGCACCGCCACCGCGGGACGGCTGGGTCGTTCGCGCTCGCGCCAGCCGCCGAGCCCTACGCCCGCGATCGCGAGCGCCGCGAGGCCCGCGAACGCCAGCCGCGCGCGCCTGCGCCTCTGCGCCGAGCCGTCGAGCGCCGCCGGCAGCGCCCCCGCGCTCGGAAACCGTGCGCCCGGCGCGAGCGCGAGGCAGCGCTGGATCGCCCGCTCCCACGCAACCGGCAGCTCGGGCACGATCGATCGGGCCGGCGGCGGCGGATCGAACAGGCGTCGCACCGCGATCCCGAGCGCGCTCTCGCCCTGGAACGGCAGCTCGCCGGTCACCATCTCGAACACCACGACGCCGAGCGCGTAGATGTCGGCGGCCTTGCCGAGCGGCTCGCCGCGCACCTGCTCGGGCGCCATGTACCCGGGGCTACCGACCAGGCCCTCGGTCTTGGGCGTGGGTCCCCGCGCGCCGAGCACGCGCGCGAGGCCGAAGTCCGTCACCACGACGCGCAGGGCCTCGCCGTCCGGCACCAGGAACACGTTCTCGCTCTTGAAGTCGCGGTGCAGGATGCCGGTCCGGTGCGCCGCATCGAGCGCCGCCGCCAGCTGCCGCACGATGGGCAGGGCCTCGGCCGGCGCCATCCGCCCGCGCCGGAGGCGCGCCCCGAGCGTCTCGCCGACCAGGAGCTCCATCGTCAGAAACAGCGTCTGTGACCCGTCGGGATCGCGGTGCGTGCCGAACTCGAACAGGCGGCACACGCTGGGATGGGTGACGCGTCGTGCGAGCAGCACCTCCGCCCGGAAGCGCTCGTTGGTCTCCTTGTCCTGCGACAGGCTCCGCCGCAGCGTCTTGATGGCCACCCGCTCCGACAGCTCGAGGTCGGTGGCCTCGTAGACCTCGCCCATGCCGCCGCGTGCCACGAAGCGCTCGACGCGATAGCGCGCGGCGATCATCGCCCCGGGCTCGAACGTCGGCCGCTCGGCTCCCGCCACGGTTGGAACCTGGGCTGCCACCGGGTCGATTGTAGGCTGGCCGCGCCCGCCGGCGCTGCGCCGGGGCGGGCCCGGAACGGAGGCTACCTGCAGGCGCCGAGATCGATCGCGGTGCCGTCGACGGTCGCCTGTCCGCACATCGCGCCGAAGACCACCAGCCGGTCGATCGCGGGCTTTGCACTGCGCTCGACGTGGAGCGCGATCGAGCCGCCGGTCGGGTAGCAGCAGCCCAGCGTCTGCCGCACGTCGGTCTCCGTGGTCGTCAGCGTGGCGCCGAGGATCTTGAGCTCGCTCGTCTGCGTGCCGCTCACCACCCACGCCGGCGGCATCGACATCAGATCGAGCCGCCCCGCGGTGCTGCCGGTCAGGTGCTGGTCCACCAGGCGATCGCCGTCTGGCGAAAGGCGCTGTCGCGTCTCGTCCACGCTGGTCATTCGCGTGCTGCCGCCGCGCCCGAACCGGCTCTCCGCCGAGGCATGTCCGCTCCACCGCGAGCGGGCGCCGTCGGGCCCCGTCACCGTGAGGTCGGTGTCGAGCGTGTGCGTCATCTTCGCGGCCAGGCCCGGCAAGTCGCAGCTCGCGCCGTCGGCGAGCCCGAGCTTGGCCGTGGTCTGCACGGTGCCGTCGATCTTCGCGCCCGAGGGCAGCGCGCACGCGGCGAACGTCACCTTGACGCCACCCGAGTAGGCGCCCATCCGGCCGAGCAGCCGGCAGTCGACCATCGCGGGTGTGCGCTCGATCGTCGGTGCGGGCGTGCAGGGTGGCGTCATCGGCGTCCTGGCGAGCTGACGCAGCACGCGCCCGAGGTCGAAGCGCACCGGCCGCAAGGGAAGGCTCTGTTTCGCCGGCTCGGCCCCCGCGGCGACGCCGCCCGGCAGGCTCACCTGGTCGATCTCGGTCGTGCCGAGGTCGATCGCCGCCTGGTTCTCGGTGAGCGACACCTCGGCCTCCGTCGCGCTCTCCTCGATCGAGACCTGCAGCCGCGTCTCCTCGTCCGACGGCGCGCCCCCCGCGCCGCCTCCGCCGCCATTGCCGCCGCTGCCTCCCACGCCGACGAGCTTGGCGTCGCCGCCGCAGCCCGCGGCCATCCACGTGGCCAGGATCCAGGTTCCGATGCGTTTCATGTCGAGCCTCCGAGCCTTGGACGACGCCCCTTCCCCGGGGGTTCCACTCCCCCGGCGCGGGCAGCGAATCCAGTGGGTTGACCTACGTCGCCCCCTCGCTGGCCCCGCCGGCGAGCAGGTAGAGCACACCCATGCGGATCGCGACGCCGTGGGTGACCTGGTCGAGGATGACGCTGCGCTCGTCGTCCGCGACCTCGGCCTCCATCTCGACGCCGCGGTTGATCGGCCCCGGGTGCATGACGATGGCGTCCGGCCGGGCCAGCGCGAGCCGTGCGCGGCTCAGGCCGAAGGTGCGGCTGTACTCGCGCGTGTTCGGGAACAGGCCCGCGCCGATGCGCTCCTTCTGGATGCGCAGCATCATGACCACGTCGGCGCCCTCGAGCGCCGGCTCGAGCCGCTCGCACACGCGTACGCGGCCCTCGGCACCGAGCGCCTCGATCCCCATCGGCACCATCGTGCGCGGTCCGGCGAGGCGGACGCGGGCGCCGAGGCGCGACAGCGCCATCACGTTCGAGCGCGCCACGCGGCTGTGCGCGAGGTCGCCGCAGATCGCGATCTCGAGCCCCTCGATGCGCCCCTTGTGCTTTCGGATGGTGGCGCAGTCGAGCAGCGCCTGCGTGGGGTGCTCGTGCAGGCCATCGCCGGCGTTGACGAGCGGGCAGTCGAGCCGCCGGGCGAGCAGCTCGCACGCGCCCGAGAACGCGTGCCGCAAGACCACGATGTCCGGCCGCATCGCCTCGAGGTTGGCCACCGTGTCGAGCAGCGTCTCGCCCTTGGTGGTCGAGCTCGACGAGCCCGACACGTTGACGACGTCGGCCGACAGGCGCTTGCCCGCGAGCTCGAACGACGTGCGCGTGCGCGTCGACGGTTCGAGGAACAGGTTGATGATGGTCTTGCCGCGCAGGGTCGGCACCTTCTTGACCGCACGCTCCGAGATCTCGAGGAACGAGTCGCCGAGGTCGATCAGGGTCAGGAGATCCTCGCGCGACAGCGGGCCGATGCCGAGCAGGTGACGGTGCGGAAACCGGGGGTGCATCGGGGGCTGGAGGTTACACCCGGGCTGCCGAGCGGGCTACGGCCGCGCGGCTCGCCAGCGAGCCCGGGGTTTGCGCCCGCCGGGCCGAGCTGCGAGACTCGGCCCGTGGCCCGCCCGCAATGGCTCCCGGTGCGCCGTGACGCCGCGGGCATCGCGCTCGCGGCGGGCCTGGGCGCGGGCGCCGTGG
>JAHFDS010000195.1 GCA_023248855.1 Myxococcales bacterium | reverse complement strand
GCTCGCCCGCGCCGCGGCGCGCGCGCGTGCCCTCGGCGGTGACCAGCCCGAGCAGGACGCGTCGGGCCGCCGCGCGCTCCGCCGGGGGCAGCGTCCGCAGGACCCCGTCCGCATGTCGCGCCAGCGCCCCCTCCACCCCACCGATCGCCTCGAGCGCTGCGAGCGGGATCGAGCGCCCGGCGCGATCCCGCGCCTCCCAGAGCTCCGCCAGCGCGAACTGCAGGAGCGGCAAGCCGCCGTCGGTGCGGGCGGTCGCATCGACCAGCCGCGCGACCAGCGCATCGGACTCGAACGAGACGCCCTTGGTGCGGGCCGGGCCCACGATGGCCTCGCGGATGCCGGTCTCGGTGAGCGGCCGCAGCACGGTGCAAGCGCGGATGAGCTCGTCGCCGAGCCCCGCCAGCGCCGAGAGTCGCGTCAAGAAGTCGCCGCGCGCGGTCGCGAGCACCCGGAGCCCCGGCGTTCCCGACGCCAGCCGCAGCAGCACCTGCGAGAAGCGCGTGGCCTCGTCGTGGGTCGAGAGGGTCACCAGCTCTTCCAGCTGATCCACGAACACGACGAGCCCCACGCCCTCGGCCTGGCGACGCCTGAGGATCCGTGCCACATGGCCGGGATCGACGACGAGCTCGCTCGCGAGCACCTCCTCGTCGAGGCCGACGTGGGGCGCGATCGCCGCCACCAGGGCCGCGAGCGGCCACCGCCCCGGCACCAGCTCCGCCGTCGCCCAGCGCCGGGTCGGTCCGAGCTCGCCCTCGCGTACCCGCGGCAGCACGCCGGCCCGGCACAGCGACGACTTGCCCACGCCCGAGTCTCCCACCACCACCACGAGCGGCTCGGCGCGCAGGCGCTCGATGACGCTCCGCACCTCGCTGCCGCGACCGAAGAAGAGGCCGCGATGCTCGGCCTGGAACGCCGACAGGCCCCGGTACGGATTGCCCTCGGGGATGGCGATGATGGGGCCGGTCTCGGGGATGAGCTCCTCGAGCGCCGCCCGCAGCTCCTCCGCCGAGGCGAAGCGCTGCGCCGGATCGCGCCTCAGGCACCGATCCACGATCGCGGCCAGGCGCGGCTCGGCGCCCGGCGAGACCGACGTCAGCGGCCGGGCGTCATTGTCGAGCACCGTCCGCCGGAGCTCCTTGATGTTGCTCGCGACGTGCGGCGGCTGGCCGGTCGCGAGCGCGTAGACGAGCGCCCCGAGCGCATACACGTCGGCGCGGTACGTCGCCTGCTCCCCGCGCCACACCTCGGGCGCCATGTAGAGCGGCGTGCCGAGGATCATGCCCTTGCGCGTGAGCGAGAGCGTCCGCGGCGACGCGCGCAGCGGGATCGTCTGCGCTTCGAGCCCCTCGGTGCGGAGGATCCCGAGCTCCTGCGCCTGTGTCAGCGCCGCGGCCTGCGCCACCGCGGTCATCGCGCCCGGGCGTGGGCCGCGCGCGTGCGCCAGATCGAGCACCTTGCCCGAGTCGCTGAGCTGCTCGACCTCGCCCGGCGAGAGCCGCACAGTCGGCTGCGGCACCGGCGACGCCTCGCCGAGGTCCTCGCCTGCCGGCGCGTCGAGCAGCTTGGCGATGCCGAAGTCGAGGAGCTTGACCTGCCCGTCCTCGGCCAGGATGGCGTTGCCCGGCTTGATGTCGCGGTGAAGGACCCCGTGCCGGTGCGCCGCCGCGAGCCCCCGCGCGAGCCCGAGCGCGATCTCGAACAGCCGCTCCGGAGCCACCGGCCGCTCGATGCGATCCAGCGTCCGACCTCGCACGTACTCCGAGACCAGGAACGAGCGCCCCTCGACGTTGCCGACCCGGTAAACGGCCACCACGTTGGGGTGCTGCAGCCGCGCGATCGCGCGGGCCTCGACCAGGAAGCGCTCCCGCGCGATCGCGTCGGGCTCGCGATCGTCCTCGTCGAGGAACTTCACCGCCACCGGCCGCTCGAGCAGCGTGTCCTGGGCGAGATACACGAGCGACATCGCGCCGCCCGACAGGGGACGCACGAGGCGGTACTCGTCGAACTCCGGCGGCGGCGCCCAGAGCCCCTTGGTCAACGCGATCTCCCGCGCGGCAGGTCGTACTGCCTGAGCTTGGCGACGAAGGTCCGCCGGGGCATCCCGATCAGCTCGGCCGCGACGGATTGGTTCCCACCCGCGGCCTCGAGGGCCTCGATCATGCGCTGTCTCTCCAGCGCCTTGATCTCCTCCTCGATCGGCCGGAACACCCGCAGCGCGGGGTTCGTCACGGGCGGCGTGTCGGGCTCGTAGGCGTGGGCGTTCGGATCGGTCGCGCCCTCCGGGGCCGCGTCCGCGGCGGCGAGGCGCGCGCCCACATGGCTCGCCTCGATGCGGCCTTCGGCCAGCGTCGCGGCCAGGTAGTCCACGAGGTTCTTCAGCTCGCGCACGTTGCCGGGCCACGCGTGAGCGCGCAGGCGCGCCATCGCATCGGGGGAGAGCACCATGGACGGCCGGTGCGCCGTCGCGCACGCCTCGGCCAGCAGCGCCTGGGCCAGGCCCGCGAGCTCCCGCGGACGCTGACGCAGCGGGGGCAGCCACAGGGTAGCGCCCGAGAGGCGGTAGAAGAGATCCCGGCGAAAGCGGCCCGCGCGCACCTCGTCCTCGAGGTTGCGATTGGTCGCCGCCACGATGCGCACGTTGACCTCGCGCTCCCGCACGCCCCCGAGGGGTACCAGCCGCCGGGTCTCGAGCACGCGCAGGAGCTTGGCCTGTACGCCGATGGGTAGCTCGCCGATCTCGTCGAGGAACAGCGTGCCCCCCGACGCCGACTCGAACAGGCCCACCTTGGAGCTGACGGCGCCCGAGAACGCGCCCCGCTCGTAGCCGAACAGCTCGCTCTCGACCAGGCTCTCGTGGATGGCGGCGCAGTTGAGCGCGACGAGCGGCTGCGCGCGACGCGCCGACCACACGTGGATCGCCGTCGCCACGAGCTCCTTGCCGGTCCCGGTCTCGCCGAACACCAGGACCGGCAGCTCGCTCGCCGCGAGCCGTTCGACCAGGGCATAGAGGCGCGCCATCGCGGGCTCGGCCACGACCACCTGACGATCGCCGATGCGCACCGTGCCGGAGGTCGCGGCCGACGCCGGGGACGTCTCCGCCGCCGCGCTCGCGGCGTGCGCTCGCTCGAGCAGCGTGTCGAGGGCCGTGCCGTCCACGGGGCTCGTCGCGACGCCGACTCGCGCGCCCGGCGCCACGGGAGCGAGCACGCGTTGCATGCGCGCCGCCGCGCCACGCGCCGCGGCCGCGTCCGCCTCCGGCAGGAGCACGACGAGATCCCCCGGTCCGCCCCACGCGGGCACGTCGATGAGCCTGAGTTGACTGCCGAGGATGCTCGCCACCGCTGCTCGCTCGGCTCCTCCGCCCAGAGTCGCCGACAGGACCGACAGCGGGCGACCGTAGCGCAACGTCCGCTCGAGCTCCAGCTCGGCCCGGCACTTGAGCTCGGGCAACTCGAGGACCGCCCCGTGACGCTCACCCTCGGCCGAGATCTCGGACTTGTGGAAGGCGATCGTCACCGAGCACACCGCGATCAGATCGCCCGCCGCGAGCACACGCTCGCCGGTGACCCGCTCGCCGTTGACGAACGTGCCGTTGTGGCTGTCGAGGTCGCGCAGGCGCGCCTCACCGCGACGCATTCGGATAGCCGCATGGTTGCGCGACACCCAGCTCTCGGCGATACGCAGGTGCGAGTCCGACCCACGGCCGATGCGGACCTCCCCCTCGGCAGGCAGCTCGACCACGTGCGGCATCTCGCGGCCGAGCACGACCAGATACGCCCGGCCAGTGGCCGCGCGATGGGCTTCGAGCTGATCGAGGTGCGTCGTCAGCGTCGACGCATCCCAGGGGCGCGCCTCCGCGCGCTCGTCCGACCTCGACGAGGGCATTTGGCTGACGGATCTTCGCACGGGCCGGTCCGAGTTGGCGATGGGAGACGTGAGCCTACATACGAGCCCGACCGAGGCAGCTCCCGATCTCTCGGGCGTTATTCGTGCTTGCCGAGCTGAGTGAGCACGTAGGCATACACGTAGGCCACCTCGCGCAGGCTGTCGTAGCGGCCCGAGGCGCCGTGGTGCCCGCCCGACATCACCGTCTTGAAGAGGAGCGGGTTGGTGTCGGTCCGCGCGGCGCGCATCTTCGCGACGTACTTGGCCGGCTCCCAGTACATGACCTGCGAGTCGTGCAGCCCCGTCTTGACCAGCATCGCGGGATAGGCGCGCCGCTCGATGTTGGAGTAGGGGCAGTAGGAGCGCATGTAGCGGTACTGCGGCTCGAGCTTCGGATTGCCCCACTCCTCGAATTCGCCGACCGTGAGCGGCAGCGACTCGTCGAGCATCGTGTTGATGACGTCCACGAACGGCACCTGCAGCACCACGGCCTTCCACAGGTCCGGGCGGAGGTTCGTGATCGCGCCCATGAGCAGGCCGCCTGCCGAGCCACCCATCGCGACCATGCGATCGGGCGAGGTCCAGCCCTCCGCGACCAGGTGATCGCCCGCCGCGACGAAGTCGAGGAACGTGTTCTTCTTGTTCATCATGCGGCCGGCGTCGTGCCAGGGCTTGCCGAGCTCGCCGCCGCCGCGGATGTGGGCGATCGCGTAGACCACGCCGCGATCGAGCAGCGCGAGCCGGTTCGACGAGAAGCCGTCATCCATCGAGAGGCCGTAGGCGCCGTAGCCGTACAAGAGGAGCGGCGCCGAGCCGTCCCGGGGCGTGCCTTTCTTGAAGACCAGGCTCACGGGGACCCTCGTGCCATCTGGCGCGAGGGCGAACGTTCGCGCGCTCTCGTAGCGCGTCCGGTCGTAGTGCGGCACCGGCTGCTCCTTGAGCAGCGTGCGCTGTTGCGTCTTTACCGCGTAGTCGAACACCGACGCCGGCGTCACGAGCGAGGCGTAGCCAAGGCGCACGACGTCCGTGTCGAATTCGGCGTTGGTGCCGAGCTCGACATCGTAGACCGGCTCCGGCATCTCGATCACGTGCTCGGCCCTGCTGGCAAGGTCCTGCACGACCAGACGTGGCAACCCCCCGGTGCGCTCGGTGCGCACGAGGTGGCGCGCGAACAGGTCCACCGCCTCGACCATCACGTCGGCGCGGTGCGGCAAGACCTCGGTCCAGCGCGCCTCGCTCGGATCACGCACATCCGCGGTCACCACGCGGAAGTTGCGGCCCGTGGAGTTGGTGCGGATCCAGAACTGGTCCCCGTGGTGGTCGACGTCGTACTCGTGATCGTGGCGGCGCGGCGCGATGAGCTGCCACGCCGCGGCCGGCTGATCCGCGCGCAGGAACCGCACCTCCGAGGTGGTCGGGCTGGAGGCGTGGGCGAACAGGTACTGCTGCGAGCGCGAGCGCGTGACCCCCATCCGAAAGAGCTCGTCCTTCTCCTCGTACATGGCCGCATCGGGACCTGCCGTGCCGACGGCGTGCCGCCACAGCTTGTGCGGGCGCTTGGCGTGATCCTCCGTGACGTAGAACAGCGTCTTGCCGTCCGCGGACCAGGCGACCGACGTCGTGTGCTCGATCTTCTCCGGCCCGAGCTGTCCGGTCGGAAGGTCCTTGACGAACAGCGTGTACTCGCGGAAGCCGCGCGTATCGAGCGAGTAGGCGAGCCTGGTCCCGTCGTCGCTGACTGAAGCCGCGCCGAGCTGGAGAAAGCTGTGGCCCGTGGCCAGCTGGTTCAGATCGAGCATGACCTCCTCGGCTGCCTCGAGCGAGCCCGCCTTGCGGCAGAGGATCGGATACTGCTGGCCCTTCTGGGTGCGCGAGTAGTAGAGGAACGCGCCCTTCCTGTAGGGTACGGAGAGGTCGGTCTCCTGGATGTGCGAGAGCATCTCCTCGTAGAGCTTCTCCACCGGGATGGCGCGCTTCATGTACGCGTCCGCGTAAGCGTTCTCTGCCTCGAGGTACCGCATCACGTCGGGGTCCTTCTCGAGATCCCGCATCCAGTGGTAGTCGTCCGAGAGGGTGTCGCCGTGCAGGGTGTAGCTGCGCGGCACCCTCTTGGCGATGGGCGCGGCGGGCTCGGCGATGGGCGTCGTGGGGGTCGTCATCGGGTGGCAGGCTCCGAGGGCTTAGACAGATGAACATGCGCCGCATCTGGCGCCGAGCATATTCAGCCGCAGCCTTTTCCACCCCACCCTTCACCTTCCCTTGGTGCGCCCTGCGCTCCTCGGATGCAGCTTGCGGTGCACCTTGCGCAGGTGCGCGCGCGACACGTGCGTGTAGACCTCGGTCGTGCCGATGTCCTTGTGCCCGAGCATGGCCTGGACGCTGCGCAGATCCGCGCCGCCCTCGAGCAGGTGCGTCGCAAAGGAGTGCCGCAGCTTGTGCGGCGAGATCGCCCAGTCGATGCCGGCTCGCAGCGCATAGCCACGCAGGAGCTTGAAGAACCCCTGCCGCGTCATCGCCTTGCCCCGCGACGTGAGGAACAGCACGGGCCCCGAGGCGGCGGCCGGGGCCAGCTTCGCCCGCGCCCCCACGACATATTCGCCCAGGCGCACGCGTGCGACCTCACCCATCGGCACGAGGCGCTCCTTCTTGCCCTTGCCGAGCGTGCGCAGATAGCCCTTTTCCAGCTCGAGGTCCGAGAGGCGCAGGTTGACCAGCTCCGACACTCGGAGCCCCGTCGCGTACAGGGTCTCGAGCATGGCAGCATCGCGCAGCCCACTCGGTGTGGCGCGGTCCGGCAGGGCCAGCAGCCGGTCGATGTCGCCCCTGCCGAGCGTCCGCGGCAGCGCGCGCCCCACCTTGGGCAGCTCGAGCTCCGCCGCCGGATCCGCCTCGAGCACGCGCTCCGAGCGCAACCACCTGAACAGCCCCCGCACCGCAATGAGGCGGCGCGCCTGCGACCGCGCACCCAGCGACGACGCGAGCGACAAGGCGAAGTCCACGAGGTCCCGGTCCGTCACGTCGCGCACCGCCGCCCTGCCCCGCGGGTGCAGGAACTCCGCAAGCCGGAACAGATCGCCCGCGTAGGCCTTGGCCGTGTTCGCAGACAGCCCCCGCTCCACGCGCAGGTGCTGGAGGAAGGCGTCGATCGCGGAGTCGACGGTCACCCGATCACCTCAGACCGGGTTCACCCCCGTCAGCTCCTTGGCGATGATCCGCCGCTGGATCTGCCCGGTGCCCTCGAAGATGTCGTAGATCTTGGCGTCCCGGTACCACTTCTCCACCGGATGCCCGGGCTGCATCGCTTCCTCGCCGAGCAGCTGCAGGACGCGCGTCGTGACGTCCATCGCGGTGCGTGCGCCGTGGGCCTTCGCGATCGACGCCCACTTCACGTTCTCCATCTTCTGATCGGCCATCCACGCCGAGCGCCACGCCAGGAGGCGGGACGCCTGGATCTCCATCTCCATCTCGGCGAGCGCAAAGCCGATGTGCTGGTGCCCCGCGAGCGGCGTGCCGGCGTAGGTGCCGCCCTGCACGCGCTCGAGCAGGTACTCGAACGCGGCACGCGCGATGCCCACCGCCTGCACCGCCACGATCGGCCGCGTCGCATCCAGCATCTTCTTGGTGCCCGCGAGACCCTCCTTGGCGCCCTCGTCGCCGCCGAGGAGCCACTCCCTGGGCACGCGGCACTCCTCGAAGTGCACCTGCGCGGTCTCCGACGCGCGGATGCCGAGCTTGACCTCCTTGCGCCCCGGCACGAGCCCTGGCGTCCCGCGCGGCACCACGAAGCCGCGCACGCCGGCGCGTCCGAGCGCGGGATCCGTCTGCGCCCAGACGACGTAGACGCTCGCCGACTGGCCGTTCGTGATCCACTGCTTCATCCCGGTGATGATGTAGTGGTCGCCGTCCTTGCGCGCGGTCGTCGCCAGCGACGAGATGTCGCTGCCCGTCGAGGGCTCGCTGAGCGCCATCGCCGCGACCTTCACGCGCCCCTTGTCGTCCGTGCCCTTCAAGCAATCCGTGAAGAGCTTCTTCTGCTCGGGCGTGCCCATGCGTGCGACCGGGGCGGCGGCCAGGCCCGATCCGCCGAGCGCGAGCGTGATGCCTGCGCAGCCCCAGGCGAGCTCCTCGGCACCCACGCACGCGACCTGGCTCTTGAGGCTCGGGCGCGGCTTTCCGTCCTTGCCCGCGCCGCCACCGTCCATCGCCTTCATCGCGTCGGGCGTCTCGACCAGCGACGTCTGGGACATGCCGAGCATCTGGGCCTGCTTCATGAGCTCCCATGGCATCGACTCCTCGGCGTCGTGCTTGGCGGCGACCGGCCTCACCGCGCTCTTGGCAAAGGCGCCGAGCATCTGCCGGACACCCTGCAGGATCGGGTTTCCCTCGAGGATGTCCATCAGGCCACCTCCATCGCAAGCGGTCGAGCTGTCCGCGCGAGCACGCGCTCGAACGCCTCGTCACCCGTCACCGCGTCGAATGCGCGCGCGTCCCTCATGAGCTTCTCCACCGGAAAGTCGTTGACGAAGCCATAGCCGCCGTGGACCTGCACCGCGTCCACCGACACGCGCGAGAGCGCCTCGGTCGTGAAATCGCGCGCCCGCGAGACCGCGTCGCAGGCCGCCTCGCGGGCGGCGTCGCCGTCCGATTGATCGAGCAGCAGCGCGGCCCGGAGCACCATCATCCGCGCCGCCAGCATCAAGGTCTCGCCGTGATCGAGCAGGCGCGCGAGGGACTCGAAGCGGCCGATGGGGCGACCGAACTGCACCCGATCGGCCGCGTAGGCGGCGGCGTACGCGAGCGCAGCGTCGCCGGCCCCGACCGCGCGCGCGGACAGGGACAGCCGGATCCACGCCAGCACCTCGCGCGCCGGAGCAGCGCCGCGCGCCAGCACGCGCTCGGCGGGCACACGCACCTCCGACAGCGTCGCCCGCGCCCAGGCCGCCGCGCGCCAGGCCGACGGAACCATCGGCTCGCGCGCGAACGAAGCCGCATCGAGGAGCAGCACCACGGGCGCCTCGGCGTGAGCGAGCAGGAGCAGGTGGCTGGCGCCTGCCAGCGCAGGCACTGCCGGCAGGGTGCCCGAGATCACGAGCGCGTCACCGGCCGCCTTCACCACCAGCCGGCGCGCCCCGTCGCTGGCGCTGGTCGCCCGGGCCCCGGCTGCCATCGCGTCGAGCACCGCACGAGCGCCTGCTCGACCGAAGCGCCCGAGGGCGAGCGCCACATCGACCGGCGCCTCGAGCAGCGCGGCCAGCGCCGGACAACCGCGCCCGAGCTCGAAGCCGCGCAGCACCCGGGCGACGTGCGAGTAGGCGCCCTCGCAAAGGCCCCCCGCGTCGAGCGGCACCGCGTCGAGCCCCACCCCGAGCTGCTCGCGCGCAGCCCGCTCGAAGCCCGCGGGTGCGGCCCCGAGGCGATCCGCCTCCGCGGCGACCTTGCGCATCTCGACGTCGGCGAACCGCCGGAACGTCGCCACCACCAGCTGCTCTTCGTGCGACAGGCGCAGATCCATAGGGACCCCAGCCTACCGTGGAAGATGCGTCGCGTGTGAACCTTCGGTGTACGAAGGATTTCGGACCGCGCGGGCGAGGCAAAAAAAACCCGGCATGGCGACGAGCGCGATGCCGGGAAGCCGTGCGAAGGGGGGGACTCGAACCCCCATGGCTGTTAACCGCTAGCACCTCAAGCTAGTGCGTCTGCCAGTTCCGCCACCCTCGCGTGCTTGGGCGCTTCAATTAGCCCAGCACGGTCTGGAGGTCAAGACCCAACGCTGGCGCTCGAATCGAAACCGGTGGGTGCGTGGTGTCAAAACAAAAGCTCCACACGACCCGGAGAACCGGATCGTGTGGAGCGGTCGTTCTGCTGGTGCTCGTCCCGGCTGGGAGAGCAGTCCCGAAATCAGCCGCCGGTCGAGCCGGTGGGCAGCGGGATCATGCCGACGGTCATGCCGTTGACCTGGACGTTGCACATCGTGCCGCTGCAGGTGATCGAGGCCATGCCGATGGACACGGAGGCCGACGTGGCGTTACCCAGCGTGAAGCTGCCGGTGCCAGCCCCCGATGCGTCCACGTTCAGGGTGCACGGATTGACCGTGTGGGTGTCGCACGGCTCGACCTTGGGCGTCGCACACGCCGGGAAGGTGAAGATGCAAGAGCCGTAGCGCACCATCGCCATCGAGGTCTTGCCACCCGCCACGACGGTCGCGGCCGAGGACGACGTGAAGGTCACGTCGGTCGAGCCCGTGGTCCCGAGCTGCGCAACGCCGTTGGCGAAGGTGAACTTCTTGTTGGCCACGGCGGTCGTGGTTGCCGCGGTCACGGGAACACTGGCCTTCGTGGGCGGAGTCACCATCATCGGCTCCTCGTCATCACAGCCCGTGGCTCCGAAGGCCAGCGCCGCAGCGAAGACCCCGTACTTAAACGAATCGCGAATGCGCACCATTTTGTTCCCCCTCAGTCCTGGTTGGTAAGCCTAAGTTCTAACCTTCAGAAGCTTCTAACACAAAACTAGTTTCGACCAGATTTCACCGGCCGCAACGACAAGCAACCTGCCTCACAATCCCCCAGCGCCCGCCCACCAACACCTTCGGAGGGATCAGTATATTGAGTCTGCAGCGGGTTGCAATCCCTTTCACGATGGACACCTCGCGAACGGAGTAACCTCCCATCCGTGACGCGCGCGCGCGGCCTCGACCTGCTCCGGGGACTGGCCGTCCTCGCGATGATCCTGGTTCACGCGGGCAAGGCCTTCCTCGACGACGAGCGCCACTTCGGCCTCGGCTGGTGGATCTACGTCCCGGAGCCGGTGATTCCGGCCACGTTCCTCGCGCTCTCGGGCTACGCGGTGGCGCTCGCGAACGCCCGTGGCCTCCTGTCGTGGCGCACGGTCGGGCGACGCGCCCTCGAGCTCTGGGCGATCGCGGCCGCGCTGTTCCTGGTGGGCTACGGCGTCCGGCTCCCGGACCTCGTCACGAGCCCGGGCATCCTGGCGATGATCGGGGTCTCGTCGCTGGTGGCGCTCGCCTGTCTGCAGACCGCGCGTCCGGTCGGGACGCTCGCGGTCGTGCTCGGCCTGCACCTCGGCCTCTACACGCTGCTCGACCGGCTCGGCGTGCACGTGCTCGCCTACAACTGGGGCAACGAATCGCTGGGGCAAAACCTCGCCTACGCCCTCGTGGGGGCGATCGTGGGGCAGCTCCACGTGCGCCGCGCGACGCAGCCAGCGTGGCGTCCCGGGGACCTCGTGGCGTTCGTGCCGATCGCCTGCGCGATGGGGTACCTCGTGTGGTCGATGCCGACCTCGGGGCCGCCCGCGCAGACCAAGAACGATCCCCTCACGGACACCGTGTGGAGCTCGCTCTTCTATGGGGCGCCGGGGCGGGGCTGGCTCGTCCGCAAGATGCAGGGCCGGCACCTCGGCCACCAGATCGAGCAGCTGCTCGGTCATCCGGTGCCAACCTACGTGCTTCGGTTCTGGGTGTCGCGACCACCGCTCGTGGCGTTCCTGTGCGGCCTGGTGGCCCTGACGATGGGCCTTCGCCCGCTCTTGGACCGGCTCGCCGAGGCGGCCGGTCGCGTGCTCCGGCCGATCGAGGTGCTGGGGCGCCACGCCCTCGTGGCGTATGCGGTGCACCTCGTCCTCATCGGGCCGCTCATGATCGTCCTCGGCGCGAGGCGCATGGCGCCGCCAGCGATGCTCGGATGGTTCGCCGCCGTGGCCGGCGCCATGATCGCGCTCGCGCACGGCCTCGAGGCGAGGAAGCAGCACAAGGCGAGGGTCGTCGCTGCGAGCATGAGCTGCCCGCCTGCGACGCCCCGCTCACGCGGCCGCAAGAAACCCAGGGTTCAGTAGCGGTAGTGGTCGGACTTGAAGGGACCGTCAGCGGCCACGCCGATGTACCTGGCCTGATCGGGCGTGAGCGTGGTCAGCCTGGCGCCAAAGGCCTCGAGGTGCAGGCGAGCCACCTTCTCGTCGAGGTGCTTGGGCAGGGTCACCACGGTCTTGCCGTACTTCTCGGCGTTCTTCTGCAGCTCGATCTGCGCGATCACCTGGTTCGAGAACGAGCTCGACATCACGAAGCTCGGGTGGCCGGTGGCGCAGCCGAGGTTCACCAGGCGCCCCTCGGCGAGCACGATGATCGAGCGGCCCGTGTCCTTGAACTTCCACTCGTGGACCTGCGGCTTGATCTCGATCTTCTCGACCTGGCCCTTGTCGCGCATCGCCTCGAGCCCCGCCATGTCGATCTCGTTGTCGAAGTGGCCGATGTTGCAGACGATGGCGTTGTGCTTCATCCGCCGCATGTGATCGGCGGTGATGATGTCCTTGTTGCCCGTCGCGGTGACGAACACGTCGTAGGTCGCCACGGCGTCCTCGATCGTGAGGACGTCGAAGCCGTTCATGCAGGCCTGCAGCGCGCAGATGGGGTCAATCTCGGTCACGCCGACGCGAGCGGACTGCGCGCGCAGCGACTGCGCCGAGCCCTTGCCGACGTCGCCGAATCCGCACACCAGCGTCCGCTTGCCCGAGAGGAGCACGTCGGTCGCGCGCATGATGGCGTCGACCAGCGAGTGCCGGCAGCCGTAGAGGTTGTCGAACTTCGACTTCGTGACCGAGTCGTTGACGTTGATGCCGGGAAACAGCAGCGTCCCGGCCTTCATGCGCTCGTACAGCCGGTGGACACCGGTCGTGGTCTCCTCCGAGACGCCGCGGATGGCCTTGGCGATGGGCTCCCAGAAACCAGGCTTGGTCTTCTGCAGGGTGCCGAGCAGGCCCAGGATGATCGCCTCCTCACCCGAGCCGGCGGTCTCGCGACCCGGTACCTTGCCGGAGCGGTTGCACTCGTAGCCGAGGTGCACGAGCAGCGTGGCGTCACCGCCGTCGTCGACGATGAGCGTCGGACCGCTGCCGTCCGGCCAACGCAGCGCCTGCAGCGTGCACCACCAGTACTCCTCGAGGGTCTCGCCCTTCCACGCGAACACCGGGACGCCCTTGGGCTTGTCGGGGGTCCCGTGGGCACCCACCACGACGGCCGCGGCCGCGTGGTCCTGCGTCGAGAAGATGTTGCACGAGCACCAGCGCACGTCGGCGCCGAGCTCCACCAGGGTCTCGATGAGCACGGCCGTCTGCACCGTCATGTGCAGCGAGCCCATGATGCGCGCGCCGGCCAGCGGCTTGCCGCCAGCGTACTCGCGACGGATGGCCATCAGGCCCGGCATCTCGTGCTCCGCGAGCTCGATCTCCTTGCGCCCGAACCGCACCGTGTCGGCGGACAGGTCCTTGACGCGGTGGGGCGGCTGGGTGAGCAGGCTCTCGGTCGAGAGGATGTCCTGGACCGGGGCAATCTTGGGGGCGCTCATCGGGGGCTCCTTGGTGCGGTGAGAAGGGCAGACATATACCCGTGATGCGGGCGCGCGGCAACGCCTCGCGCTATCATCTGACGGATCCGGGGGTGGTCCCGGGGCTCGTTCCCATGGTTCCTGCACGCCCGTCCCTGGTCTGCACCTTGCCGTCGAGGCCCTAGCGCGATGGCCACCACTCCGCCTGCGGATCCGTTCATCGGCGAGGTCCTCGCCGGGCGTTACAAGATCACGCGGAAGATCGGCGAGGGCGGCATGGGGGCCGTCTACGAGGCCGAGCACCAGCTGATCGGCAAGCGGGTCGCGGTCAAGGTCCTGCTCGACAAGTTCGCGGGCGACAAGGACGTCGTGGCGCGACTGCAGCACGAGGCCCGCATCGCCTCGAGCATCGGGCACCCCGCCATCGTCGACGTCACCGACTTTGGCAAGACGCCGGACGGCCGCAGCTACGCGATCATGGAATACCTCGAGGGCGAGGCGCTCTCGGCGCTGATCGGGCGCGAGGCGCCCCTTCCCCCCGAACGGGTGCTGCCGATCGTCAAGGAGATCGCGAATGCGCTCGGCGCGGCGCATCGAAAGGGCATCGTCCACCGGGACGTCAAGCCGGAGAACGTGTTCCTGGTGCGCGACGGACAGGGCCCCGAGCGCGTCAAGGTGGTCGACTTCGGCATCTCGAAGCTGGTCAAGAGCGGCGATCCGGCGCAGCAGCGGCTCACGCAGACCGGCATCGTGCTCGGCACGCCCCTTTACATGTCGCCCGAGCAGGCCAGGGGCGAGGAGCAGCTCGACCACCGGGTCGACGTGTATGCGCTCGGCGTCATCCTGTACGAGGCGCTCACGGGCGAGGTGCCGTTTCGTGGCTCGAACTACCTCGGCGTGATCTCGCAGGTGCTGACGCAGGACCCGGTGCCGCCGCGCGTCCTGCGGCCGGAGCTCGCGATCACCGAGGCGCTGGAGCGCGTCGTGCTGCGCGCCCTCGCCAAGGACCGCGACGTGCGCTACCAGACCATGTCCGAGCTCGAGACCGACATCGACCGGCTGGCCGCGGGCGACCAGAACGTGGGCCTGATGCCGAGCGGCGTGCCGGTGCTCGAGGCGGCCG
>JAHFDS010000617.1 GCA_023248855.1 Myxococcales bacterium | reverse complement strand
TTCTCGCGCGCCCTCCGCGCGGCCCTGCGCGAGGACCCGGACATCATCGCGATCGGCGAGATGCGCGACCTCGAGACCATCCAGCTCGCGATCTCGGCCGCCGAGACCGGCCACCTCGTCTTCGGCACGCTGCACACCTCGAACGCCCAGCGCACCATCAACCGCCTCCTCGGGGTGTTCCCACCGGAGCAGCAGTCGCAGATCCGCACCATGGTGTCCGAGTCCCTGCGCGCGATCATCTCGCAGCGCCTGGTCGCGACCGCGGACGGCCAGCGCCGCGTGCCGGCGCTCGAGATCCTCGTGACCACGCCGGCGGTGTCGAACGTCATCCGCGAGGAGAAGGTGTTTCAGCTGCGCTCGATCATGCAGACCGGCAAGAACCACGGGCAGCTCCTGCTCGACGACTCGCTCAAGGAGCTGGTCTCGGCCGGGACCATCACCAGGGAAGAGGCGCGACTGCACGCCGAGAATCCTGCGCTGTTCGGCGGCACCTAACGCAGAGGGCACCGTGGCCAAGATCGACGAGCTGTTTCGCTACCTCATCAGCAACAAGGGCTCCGACCTGCACCTCGCGGCCGGCATGCCTCCGCGCATTCGCGCCCAGGGGCAGCTCAATGACGTCCCGGACTGGCCGGTCCTCGAGGATGGCGCCTTGCGCGACCTGCTGCGCGAGATCACGAACGACAAGCAGTGGGCGGACTACCAGTCGAACGACCTCGACTTCGCCTACGGCCTGCCAGGGGAGGCGCGCTTTCGCTGCAACTACCTGCAGCAGCACTTCGGGCACGCTGCCGTGTTTCGCGTCATCCCCGATCGCATCAAGACGCTCGACGAGCTCAGGTGCCCGCCCGTCATCGGGACGCTGGCGCACGTGCGGCAAGGCCTCGTGCTCGTCACGGGACCGACCGGCAGCGGCAAGTCGACCACGCTCGCGGCCATCATCGACGCGATCAACACGCAGTATTCGCGCCACATCGTCACGATCGAGGACCCGGTCGAGTTCGTGCACCAGAACAAGAAGTCGGTCCTGTCGCAACGCGAGGTCGGGTCGGATACGGGCTCGTTCGCGGCCGCGCTGCGGGCGGCCATGCGTCAGGACGCGGACGTCGTGCTGGTGGGCGAGATGCGCGACCTCGAGACCATCTCGCTGGCGATCACCGCCGCCGAGATGGGGGTCCTGGTGTTCGGCACGCTGCACACGAACAGCGCCGCCAAGACGATCGACCGCATCATCGACGTGTTCCCGCCCGCGCAGCAGTCGCAGGTCCGGACCACGCTGTCGGAGTCGGTCGCGGCGATCTGCGCCCAGCTCCTCTTGCGCACGCCGGATGGCGCCGGCCGTGTGGCCTGCCAGGAGGTGCTGCTTCGTACGAGCGGCCTGCCGAACCTCATCCGCGAGGGCAACACGCCGCAGATCGCTTCGCTGATCGCGCAGGGCAAGAGCCAGGGCATGCAGACGATGGACGACGCGCTCTTTCTCGCCGCCAGCGAGGGACGCGCCGACCCGGCGGACGCGTTCATGAAGTCGTCCGACAAGAAGCGCTTCGCGCGGTTCGCCCCCTCCGAGGGCGCCGCAGTCGCGGGGCACTGATCCACTACTCCTTGAGCGCCACGTAGCGCGCGCCGCCACGGGTCTGCAGGCGGAGCAGGTGCGGACCCTTGCCGGCCCGCAGGAGCTTGACCACCTCCGCGGCGGTGGCGACGGCCTTGCGGTCCACCTCGACGATCACGTCGCCCTCGGAGATTCCCGCCCGCGCCGCGGGCGAGCCCTGCGCGACGTCGGCGACCACCGCGCCGCGCCGGCCCCGCATGCCGAGCTGGCTGGCGACCTGCGGATCGAGGTCCTGGAGCTGCAGGCCATAGCCCCGTGGACCGTGGGCGGCCCCACGGGCGAGCGCCTCGGCCTGCTCCTTGAGCTCGGCCGACGTCACGGTCACGCGCACCGACTTGCCACCGCGCAGCACGTCCAGCCGCAGCGCCTGTCCGATCGGGCGGTCCTGGATGGTCCGGATCACGGCTTCCTGGCCGTCCACCGCGTGTCCGTCGATCGACGTGATGACGTCGCCCGGCTGCACGCCGCCCTTCTCGGCGGGGCTGTCGGCGATCACCTGCGCCACCAGCGCGCCGCCGCGCGGCACACCGAAGCTCTTTCGCAGATCGGGTCCGAGCTCCTGCAGGGCGACGCCGATGTACGGCCTGCGGACGCGACCGTCCGCGATGAGGGCCTGCGCCACGCGCCGGGCGACGTTCGACGACACGGCGAAGCTCACGCCGGCGAACTGGCCGGTGTGGCTTGCGATCATCGTGTTGATGCTGACCACCTGGCCGTCGAGGTTGACGAGCGGCCCGCCCGAATTGCCGGGATTGATGGCCGCGTCCGTCTGCACGTAGTCCTCGTACGAATACGACTGTGGGCGGATCTTGCTGCGCCCCTTGGCGCTGACGATGCCGGCGGTCACGGTCTGATCGAGGTCGAACGGAGCGCCCAGCGCGAGCACCCATTCGCCCACCTCGAGCCGGTCGCTGTCGCCGAAGCTGGCCGGCTGGATGCCCGAGAGGCCCTCGACGCCCACCACGGCGAGGTCGCTCTTGTCGTCGGAGCCGATCACGGTCCCGCGCAGCTCGCGGCCATCGGAGGTCTGCACCATGACCTCCCGGGCACCGTCCACGACGTGCTGGTTCGTGACCACGTGACCCTTGTGATCGATGAGCACGCCCGAGCCGACGCCGCGCTGGATGCCCCCTCCTCCAGGCAGGCCGAACAGGCCGTGCGGGGCGACGACCTCCTTCTCGATGCGGATCGTGACCACCGCGGGGCGTAGCTGCGCCGCCACCTGCGCGAAGGCCTTCGACAGCGAGCGTGCGCTCGCGACCTCCGGCGAGCTCGCTGCCGGCGCGAGGGCCGCCGCGACGCCGGGGCTCGAAGCGTGGGCGCGGCCGCCGTCCCGCGGCATCAAGGACGCCGCGCCCACCGCGCCGGCGACCAGCCATCCGAGCGCGACCAGCCCGCGCTGCCTTGCACCGAACAGACCCTGGGTCCGCATCTCTGTCTCCTCCTGTGATCCCGCAAGCCTGGAAATTCCGGCCGCTCGAAGGTGAGAACCCGTGATCGGGCCACCCCGTTCCCGATCCCGGGTGATTCGGTGGTTGCGCAGTTTCTCGATGTCACGCCATGTCGCATCATGTGGGTTTTCCGAGGGTTGCGTCCCACGTTTCTGCCAACAGGGCCGAAATGGCGCGCATTGGCGTAGCTTTCCGCATGCTCGTTCGCTAAGTTCCCCGATTGCGTCGAGCAAGGAGTTTCGAGAAATGCGGCTCGTTCACGCCATGCGTTCGGTCAATGCGATGTGGCTCGAGGTTGTGTTCGCCAGTGTCCTGGCCCTCGCCGCGTCGGGGTGCGCCAAGGCCGGCGCGATCGATGATCTCCTCAATGGCGTCGCAGGCTCGTCGGGTCGCGCCGGACGCGCTGGCGGGACCGCCGGGGAAGCGGCCGCCGGCGATTCAGGTGGCAGTGGCGCCGGCGGATCGGCAGGGCGGGCTGGCGCGGGAGGCGCAGCCAGTGCGGGCGGCTCGGGCGGTCTCGGAGCTGCCGGC
>JAHFDS010000616.1 GCA_023248855.1 Myxococcales bacterium | reverse complement strand
GGTGAGGGAGAGGGCGCCGAGCCGATCGCGCGCCACACCCACCGGCTTGTCGACCTGGTCGCTCGGGCCGAAGGGCATGGGCACCCCGGCGCTGCCGTCGGGGAGGATCGGGATCTGGAAGATCACGCCGTCGCTCTCGGCCGCGCGCCGCCGCCCCTGGGTGGCGGCGAAGAGGGTCGTGTGGTTCAGGGCGAGCCCCTGGAGGTGCCTGAAGCCGTCGGCGAAGACCCGGAGCTGGCCCGCAGGGGTGAGCGCCAAGATCACCTCGGGCTCGGCCGACTCGTCGTCGGGCTCGGGATCGGTGTCGCGGGTGAGGCGGCGGGCGGCGATGAACAAGGTCCTGTCCTCACGCACGGCGAGCCAGCGGGGCTGCTTCACCCCCGAGACGATCACGCTGCGGCGCCCGCTCGGCTCGACGCGGACGACGCGGCCGGCCTTCTCCTCGGCGATCAGGAGGCGCCCGCTGAGGACCAGGGCGAGCCCGATGGGGCGCTGGAGCCCGCTGGCGACGACGGTGCGGGTGTGAGTGGGCGCGATGCGCGTCACTGTGCCGGCCTCCCGGTCGGCGACGAAGACGTTGCCCTGCGCGTCGACGACGATGCCGCGGACGTCGCCGAAGCCGTCGGCATAGATCTCGAAGGGGTCGAGCGCGGAGATCGGCTGGTCGGCGCGCGCGGGCGTCGCGAGCGCGAGGCTCGCCCCCACGAGCACCCGCGCGAGGGCCCAGGCGCGTCTCATCGCGTCGCGCCTCCCGCGTTCGGCGCCGGTCCGGCGGGCAGTTTGTAGGGCGCGCGCCGAATGCGGTCCATCTCCTCGCGGTTCAGCGGCCGCGCGCCATCCACCGTCGTGGCCTGGAGCGGGTTCCCGTCCTCGTCCACGATCCGGTCCCAGCGGTAGTCCGCAGGCTGGCGGAATTCCTCGAGCTTGGGGTGCTCCTTGCTCGTGAACATCCCGAGCCCGAGGGCGCGCGGGTTCGCGTGGCAGCTCTCGCAGGTGCGGGAAGCACGCACGACCGTGTGGGGGACGATCGGGTTGTGGGCGAAGCCGAGCTTCCGGAACTCGTACTCGGTCTTCCCCTCGGGATTCACGTAGGCGAAGAGCGGCTGGGCACGCGGGACGAAGGGCACGACCTTGCCGCGCCAGTTCACGCAGAGGACCGGCTCGGGGTCGGCAAAGCGCACGCCTGCCGTGAGCCGGAACCAGCCTTGCTTCGCGTGCTCCCCGCTCAGGGGATCGAAGGCGACGTCGACGGGATTGCGATAGGCGGTGTAGTCCATCTTGATGTGGCAGCCGTAGCAGGTGGGGGCCCACGCGGTGTGGCAGGTGAAGCACTCGGTTTTCGCGAGATGCGTGGCGTCGTGCCCCGCGGGTTGAGTGGCAAGGTTCGCGAGCTGGGGGACGGTGTGGACCGTGCCGGTGAGCTTGCTCACGAGCGTCACGAGCCCCGTGGGGTTCGGGCCGCTCGGGAGGAAGACGTTCCGGAGCTTGCGCCCCTGCGCGGTCACGCCCGTGGCGAGCTTTGCGGGCGTGCCGTGGCAGGTCTCGCACCGCAGCTCGACCTCGTAGTGGCGCTTGCGGTAGATCTGGCCGTCGCCGTGGACCTCACGCTCGGTGTGGCAGTCGATGCAGGCCATCCCCCGGGTGAAGTGCACGTCGGGCGTCTGCTGCGTGTAGGCGTGGCCGTGGAGGAGGTCCTGGTCGTAGGTGAAGGTCTCGTGGCCGGCGGGCGGGGCTTCCATCATCCCGCGGAAGTTCATGGCGGCGCGCGAGCCGCCGTTGTGGCAGGTGGCGCACTGGGTGACGGGGATCCGCTTCGTGAGCTGATGGCGAAGGGGCCGGCCAGCCTTCGCCGGGTTCATCGCGACGTCTTTCGACTGCGACGTGCCGTCTTCGGCATAGGGCATGTGGCAGGCGGCGCAGCCGGTGGCGCGGAAGTTGCCGCGCACGGCCTTGGCCGGCGTCCAGAGGTGGCAGGAGGTGCACTCCTTGCGGAGGAGATCGAAGAAGATGTCGCCCGACTCCTTGAAGGTCGGCAGCGGATCGAGCCGCGCGACGGCGCCGGCCGGCAGCGGATGGCCGGTGGGCAAGGGCAGGCCCGGCGTGGTGGGCACGGGCGCCATCGAGAACGTCACGGCCTCGCGCGTGGGCTGAAGCCCGTTGGGGAAGAGCGAGCCGCTCTGGGTGCCGGAGCGGTGGGCCATGATGGACGACTTCACCTTCTTCGCGATCGCCTCGTGGCAGCGGCCGCAGGTCTGGTCGACGACGCGGAGGTCGCTCGGGTTGGGCAGCATCCCCGCGTGCGCGTTCTTCGGGTCCGTGGCCGTCGCGTCGCCGCGGTGGCAGGTGGTGCAAGTGAGCCTCTTCTTCGGGTGCGCGTCGTCGATCCCGCGGTGGCAGACGGCGCACTGCTCGGCGCGCGCCGCCGTTCGTGCGGCCGGTGCCGTGGGTGAGGCAGCGAGCGCGCCGGCGCCTCCGCCGCCCGCGGCGACGAGCACGCCGACACAGCCCGCGATCACCAGACCGCGCATCGTCATCGGCCCGGCGTCACCACGATCTCGCGGCCGGATTTCGTGATGTACGCCACCTGTGTCGACCCGCCGAGGCTCGCCGACACGCGCACGCGCTCGACCTCTTCGCCCTCGGCGTAGACGGGTCCGGCTCCGCTCGAGGCCGTGAGCGTGAAGCTCGCCGAAGCGCTGATGACGCTCGGCTCGTTCGTCGGGATGGTGACGCTCGCGGACGCGGTCGACGAGGCGAGGCTTCCGGACAGCGTCGCCGCCGCGGAGCTGACGCTGCCGATCTGGCCCTTCGTTGTCACCGTCACCGTGGTCCCGACGGGGATGTTGGCGCCGGTGATGGTCACGGCCACTGGACTCGTCGTCCCGGCCGGTAGCGTGATGTCCGGCACCGTGAACGAGCCGAGCGGAGTCGCCGGAGCGTTGACGCCGGCGACCGAGGTGATGCGCAGCGTGGGCGTGTTCGGCAGCGCCACGACCGCCGGTTGAGTGGTGATCGACGGCGGCACCCCGTTGAAGGTGACGGCGGCGGTGTTCGTGAACCCCTCGACGCGGATCCGGCCGAAGCCGCCCGCGCCGTCGCAGACCGGAGAGCCGCCTCCCCCGCGCGCGTCGATCGTGCCGCCGCTCCCCGCGATCGTGGTCGCCACCAGCCGCACCGCGCCCCCGCTCCCCCCAGCGCCGCCGTCGAGGCCACCATTCGGCGGGCTTCCGTTGGCCCCGCTCGCCAGGACCGTCCCGGTCAGCGTGATCGTTCCCGACGAGGCGATCAGCACCGCGCCGCCGCCCCCGCCGCCGCCGCCGCCCGTCCGGCCGAAGTCGGTGAAGCCGCCCCCGCCGCCCGAGCCGCCGATCAGCGGCACGAGCGTCGCCGTACCGTACGCTGGACCCCCACCAATCCCGCTGCAGTTGGAGGGGCCGGCCGTCCCGAACCCCCCGCCTCCGGCTAAGATGCCGGGCACGCCCCCTCCGCCGCCGCCTGGGCCGAGCCCCGTGCCGCCGGTCGTCGAGACGATTCCGTTGGCGCCGCTTCCCCCATCGAACCCGCCCGGGCCCCCGCGACCGCCGTTGGGGACCATCAGCGTC
>JAHFDS010000005.1:28479-63002 GCA_023248855.1 Myxococcales bacterium | reverse complement strand
GCCGTTGCCGCCGATGGACATCGCGGAGTTGCCGCCGATGCCGGGCCGCGAGGGCCCGGTGGCCCTGGCCCACGCGCCGACGCTGGCCGCGTTTTCTCCCCCGAGCGAGGCAGTCGCACCGCCGCCGCCCTTGGCGCCAAGGCCGGTGCTCGCACCGCTCGAGCCCCTGGACCTCGCGCCGCCGCCCGCCACGTTCGGGTCGCCTGGGCCCCTCGATCCCCTCGGTCCGCTCGTCGATCTACCCTGCGCTGTCCCGGTCGCAGCGGCGCCGCTCGATCTGCCGGCGCCCACGCCTCCTTCTGCGCCTGACGCGGCCCCCGTGGGCTCGGGCACCTACTCGATCACCCGCGGCGCCGCTGCGGTCGAGGGCGAGGGACCGAGCTCGATGCGCGAGGACCTGCGCGTGCCGACGCGCGCCCGGAACGCGCGCGCACCGAAGCGCCCGCGCAAGGCCGGCGGCGCACCCGCGGTGATCGAGCGCATCCGGCCAGGCGGCATCGCGAGCGAGAGCCAGCGCATCCGGGCCCACCCTTTGCGCAAGGACGACAAGGACGAGGGATAGCCAGCTCAGCTGGCCGGGGGCACGCGCAGGCGATCGGCCAGGGTGGGTGGCAGCCACAGCTCGAGCTTGCCGATCGCGTCCTGTTCGATGCGTGCGCGCACAGAAACCACGATGAGCTGACCCGGGGGCAGGCACCGAGGGGCGTTGCGCTCTTCCCGCAGGAAGGCCAGATCGGGATCGCCGATCATCGGACCCAGCGCCTGCGCCAGCTTTCCGGTGACGACGTTCGTCACCTCGGTGGCCGCGTCGAGGATGAGGCCTGACATGTCGCGCCGGCGCGCGCGCTCCTGCAACCCGGCCCTGGGGATCATGAGCAGGATGCCGGCCGTCCAGATGGTGAACCAAGCATCGCTCGCCACCGTGCAGCACAGCTGGTCGGCCTGGTCGAATAGCGTCGTGTACTGCGCCTCGGTGCCGAGCCCAGCGAGGGCGCCCTGGGCCGTCTTGCTGAAGACCGTCGCGGTCGGCAGCTCGACCAGCCGGCGCAGCATGCCCCGGAAGCCGACCTCCATCGCCTCGACAAGCTGGCCCAGCCGCTCCGCCAGCACGGGAGCTTCACCCAACTGGCCCGCAACGGTGACCTGCGTCATGCCTTCCGGGCCATCACCTCTCGGATCGTGTTGAGGAGCGGGATCGGCTCGAACGGCTTCGACAAGAAGGCATCGGCGCCCAGCTCGAGCATGACGGCCTCGGTGGCCGGCGTGGCCTTGGCGGTCAGGATGACCACGCGGACCCGATCGCGCGTGAACTTCTGCCGCAACGCCACCAGCAGCTTCTTGCCGTCCAGCTTGGGCATCGAGAGATCGGAGATCACGAGATCGGGCACGAACGTGGCGACGGCTACGAGGGCCTCGAGGCCGTCGGAAGCCTCACGCACCTCGTCGAGCACCAGGCCCTCCTGTCGCAGCGCGCGGATCAGCATCCGTCGCGCCACCATGGAGTCATCCACCACGAGCAGCTTCATCGCCCCCCCACTCGTTTGTCCCCCGCGGCAGGCCAATCGTAGGTGCAGAAAACTGTCAACTGATGGGTCTTTTCGCCGGACGTCGCCGTGAGATGGACGCGCTCTGCGCGACGCTCCGAACGAGCGACGGTGGGTTCGTCCTGGGACACGAGCGGTACCCCGATCTCCACCTCGAGCCCCAGCGTTGCCAGGCGCTGTATCAGGGTGCCAGCGATGACGTTCGTGACCTCGCCCACCGCATCGCGGACCAGGTCCTCGTCCTCCTGCTCCGACAACATCATGGTCTTCAGACAGGTGACGCCGAGCTCTCTCGGCAGCCGGAGCATCACCACCCCCCGCAGGTCGTGGCCCAGC
Organism: Myxococcales bacterium; assembly: GCA_023248855.1. Taxonomy (GTDB): domain Bacteria; phylum Myxococcota_A; class Polyangia; order JAHFDS01; family JAHFDS01; genus JAHFDS01. The sequence continues at coordinate 61,122 of JAHFDS010000005.1, read as the reverse complement.
GCGATCGTGCCCGTGAGCGCCGGCGTGGCAACCGGCCCCGCATCGCCGGGCATGGCGACAATCGAGCACAGGGACCCGAGTGTGTCGATGGCGGCCTCCGTCAGCATGCCCCGGAGGCTCGATTCCAGGTCAGACACTTGGAGAGCAGCATATCATCCGATTCGATCGGGTTTCAAGAACCGGACCGCCCTGGTGGTGGGTGCCGGGGGCTGCAATGCGCGAGCGGTCTCGGGATCCGCCTTGGGCCCGCCCCGGGGCGGCCTCGCCCAACACCGTCAAGACTGGCGACGGTACCGCCACGGATCGCCCCAAGTGGTGGAAACCAAGAGCGCGCACAATGGAATGCTGGTTGCACTGCTCCTGGATCGTGCGGATCTCTCCACCCGGCCCAGCGTTCCTGCTCGTTGCCCTCGTGAGCGGCCTCGTCCCGGTCCGCGCGCTGGCGGAGCGGCCGCTCGTGCTGGCCGAGGGTAGAGTCGGTGCCGGCGTCGCGCTGGGCGGCGGCGCGGGGGGACAGGTGTGGCGGGCGGCGCCGGTGACGGTGGGTGCGCTCGCCGAGGTCGCCGTGCGATCGCAGCCCTGGACCTCGCTGTACGGCGTCGCGCTCGTCGAGACCGGCCATCGCGTCGGGGTCGGCTGTGGCGGTGGGATCCGGGTGCGCCCTGGGTCGGGAGAGCTCCGTCTCGCCGTGGGCGCGCGCACCCTGTTTGCCCCCTACACCTTGCTCGGCGTCTCGGCCGGGATCGGGAGCTGCCGCAACGTGCTCGGCGTGCAAGTGTGCGGAGACATCGAGGGCAACGCCTTCTTCTTCGGCAGCGATCTGCCGGAGGACCGCGTGGCGACCCAGCTTCAGCTGGTGCTCGGATTGGCATTCGATGCGCTCTAGCCGGCTGCTGCTGCTGGCGCTCGCCCTGGAGGCCGCCGCCTGCGACAGCAGCCGCTGCACCCGACACAGCGACTGTCCAGCGGGAGACCTCTGCACCGACACGGGGCGATGCCGGATCCGGCCGGATGGGGGCGCCAAGGCCAGTAGCTCGGACGCGCAACGCACCGACGGAGGACGAGCCGCCGGCGCGGGTGGCGCAGGCGCTGCCGGCACGCCGGATGCCGGCTCCGCGGGCGCTCGGCCGGCCGATGCCGCCAGGCCCGACGCGCGGATCCCGGCGGACGGCCGGCGCGCCGATGCCCCCCCGGAGGAGCCGGATGGGGCCGTGGACGGTCCTGTCCCCCGCCCAAACGCACCGGCCGAGTTTTTCTGCGCAAACAAACCTTGCGTTCCAGCGCATGAATTCAGTAATGAACGATGAAAATGAAGCATTATGGATTACAAATCTGTTGCTATCTAAAGTGCAAAACGCGATACTGGGTGACACTCGAGCCGGCTGATCCTGTGCAGCTGGCCGTGCCGTAAGCCACCAAGGGGGCCTGGATGTCCGCACCGGCTCAAGGGATTTCGGTTCTCCTCATCGACAGCGACCGGGAGTGCCGCGCCGACCTCGAGCGGCGGTTGATCGGCCTCGGTTGCGAGGTGCGGCTGGCGGCCGGAGTGGCGGACGGGCGGGCCCTCTTGGCGTGCGAGGCAGTGGACCTCGTCGTCGTGGCCTGGACCCTGCCGGATGGCACGGGGCTGGAGGTGGTCAAGTATGCGCTCGCCGAGCGGCGGGCCCAGCACGCCCACTGCGTCTTCGGCCGTCAAGCCGCGGCCAGCCTGGGCCATGCGGTCCAGGCCGTGCGCGCAGGCTGCACGGGCGTCCTCGAGCAGCCGTTCAACGACGAGCAGATCGCCGAGATGCTACTGCCTTGGCAAGCCCGTGCGGCGGATCTGGCGGTCTGGCGCCGCCGCTTCGCGCCCGGCATCGCGGGCGACGATCCAGCGCTCCTGGAGGCGCTTCGAGTGACCCGCAGCGTGGCGCGCACCGAGGCCACCGTGCTCATCACCGGCGAGAGCGGTACCGGCAAGGAGCTGGCGGCGCGCGCGATCCACGATGCCTCGCCCCGGTGCGACGGCCCCTTCGTCGCGCTCAACTGCGCGGCCATCCCCGATTCGCTCGTGGAGGCCGAGCTGTTCGGCCACGCCCGGGGCGCCTTCACCGGGGCGGTCGCGGCCCGGACGGGCAGGATCGCTGCCGCCAACGGCGGCACGCTGTTCCTCGACGAGGTGGGCGATCTGCCGCTGTCGGCGCAGGCCAAGCTCCTGCGCGTGCTTCAGGATCGCTGCGTCACGCCGGTCGGCACCGATACCTCAGTGCCGGTCAACGTGCGCATCATCGCCGCCACGCACCGCGACCTCGAGGGGATGGCAGAGACCGAGGGCACGTTCCGCATCGATCTCTACTTCCGGCTGGCGGTGATCCCCTTGCATCTGCCGCCCCTGCGGGAGCGCGTCGGGGACATCGTCCCCTTGGCCAGGTTCTTTCTGCACCGCGACAACGCGGCGGCCGGGACCGAGGTGGTGGGATTCGACGACAGCTGTGTCGCCGCGCTCGAGGGACATCACTGGCCGGGCAACGTGCGCGAGCTGGCGAACACGATCGAGCGCGCGGTGGTGCTCAAGCGAGCGGGCCTCTTGTCGCGCGAGGATCTGCACCTGTTCGGCCGTCGGGCGCGGTGCCTGACCCCGGTCGCGATGCCGGCGCGCATCGTCCCGCCATCACCGCCCCGCGCAGCGGCCGCGCCGGCGCCGGCCGCGCCGAGCCCACACGAGCGCGAGGAGAGCCTCAACCTGCGGGTCGCGATGGACGACATCGAGCGCAAGCTCATCGAGCGAGCTCTCGAGCGCACCGGAGGCAACCGCACGGAGGCTGCGGCCCTGCTCGGCCTGAACCGCACCACCCTGTCCGAGAAGCTCTCGAAGCTCCGCGCCAGCGGCTGATCAGGCTCCGGGCGTCACTGCACGACGAGCTCGGAGATGAACAGGCGCTTGATCTTCTTTGCGCCGAGCTCCTTGGTCATCAGCGCGAGCACAGCGTTGCGGATCTTGGCGTTGCCCGCCTCGCCCTGGGTGTCCGCGAGCTTGAGACCCGACAGGTAGCGCAGGACGGCGTCGCGGATGGCGAACTTGGCCAGCTCGAATTCATCCTTGACCTTGTCGTCAGCCAGCTCGACGTCAATCCTCAGCTTGAGGTAGCTCTTGACGTCGACCTCGTGGAGATTCACGACGAACGCGTCGAGCGGAACCACGGGCCCGGCCTTCGCAGGCCCCTTTCCGGCTGCTCCGTGAGCACCCTCCGTGCCGCCGGTCTCCCCGCCTGCGGCGGGCTCGCCCTTGTTGCGAAGGAACATGTAGCCCAGCCCGCCCATGTTGGCCAGCACCACGGGCACGAGGATGAGCATCAGCTTCGACTTTTTCTTGGCTGGGGCGGCCGCTGCTTCGGGATCTGCCATTGGCGATCAGTCCTTGGCAATGATGGGTCAAACAAGTCAAATGGGGTCGTCGACATTCTTGCCGGGCAGCACTTAGTCCGTTCCACCGGCGCGCGCATCCGAGGACGGAGCTGGCGCCGCGGCATCGGGCGAGGCCCCCTGCGCAGCATCCTCGGGCGCAGTCCCGTGGCTCGCGGCGTCCTCGGCGGCATGGTGAGTGGCGGCGCCATGCGCGTCGCTCGTCGCTCCCGCGTCGTCCGCGGTCCTCTCTCCGGCGTCTGGGTGGCCCCCAACGCCCCCACTGCCCTCAGCGGCAAGGCCCCCGGCGCCCAGGTGAGCGCTGGAGGTGCTCGTAGCGCCGCTATCGGCCGCGACGTCGTTCATGCGCGTCCAGAGCGAGGCGACCCAGTCGGCCGGCTCCTCTGGCGGGGGTAGCGGGGGTTCCACCTCTGGCCTGCGGATCACGATGTCCACCCTTCGATTGCGGCCTCGCCCCTCCGCGGTGTCATTGGACGCCACGGGATGGTGCTCGCCGTAGCCGGAGGCCGACAGGAGCGTGGCGTCCATGTGGTGCTGCTCGATCAGGCGGGCCACCACGAAGGTGGCCCGGGCCGTGGACAGGTGCCAGTTCGACGCGAAGCGTGCTGAGTGGATCGGCACGTTGTCCGTGTGGCCCTCGATCACGAGCTCAAGACCGGTGCCGTGCTCGGCCAGGCCCGCCGCGACCGCATCGAGCGCGCCCAGCGCGGCCGCGGGCATCTCTGCGCTGCCCGACGGGAAGAAGCCGGTCTCGGCCAGGCTCATGACCATTCCCCGCTTCTCCTCATGCAAGCGCACGCGCTCGCGTAGCCTGGCATCGCGCGCCAGCTCATTGAGGATCTCGGTCAGGCGGCTATAGCGCTCGCGCTTGTTGGGCTTGGTCCCCGCGCCGGCCCCGACGAAGCCCGTGACATTTTGCCAGAGCTCCTTGATCGGACGCACCACGCCGTTGACCAGAGAGGGCATGCCGGCGATGCCCTCCGCGCTCGGGAAGAACTCGATGTTGAACGCCGTCCGCATCGAGAACTGGAGCTTGCCCGCCTTCTGCTGATCGACCGTCGCGATGGAGTAGAGAGTCGTGAAGAACGCGAACAAGAGCGTGATGAAATCGGCGTAGGAGACCAGCCAGCGCTCGTGATTGACATGGGCCGGATGCTTCTTCTTGCGGGCCATCTCACGCCGCCTGGGCCTCGGCGCGCGCCTGGGCCTCGGCCGGGGTCGCCCCCTTCTTGCGCTCCCCGACGTACACCGACAGCCGGCGCTCGATCATGTTCGGCCGCTCCGCCTCGGCGACGGCACAGACGCCCTCGATGACGAGCTCCATGGCGAGCGTGTGCTCCTTGTGGCGCGCCTTCAGCTTGCCGGCGAGCGGCAGAAAGAGCAGGTTGGCGAGTGCGACGCCGTAAACGGTGGCCACGAACGCCACCGCGATCCCGGTGCCGAGCGCGCTCGGATCCGAGAGGTTCTCCATCACGTGGATGAGGCCGAGGACCGCGCCGAGGATGCCGACGGTCGGCGAATAGCCGCCCGCGGCCTCGAGCACCTTGATCGGCTCCTCGCCATTCTCTTCCTCGCGCGTGAGCTCGAGCTCGAGCACCGAGCGCAGCACAGCCGCCTCGGCGCCGTCGACCGCCATCTCGAACGCCTTCTTCATGAACGGATTGGGCAGCCCGTTCACCTCGCTCTCGATCGCGACCAGACCCTCCCGGCGGGCCTTGTTGGCGAGCGAGAGGATGGCCGCCATGAGGACCGAAAACTCGACCTTGACTGGCAGAAAGGCATGCTTGAGCTCGCCGACGGTCTGCAGGAGGACGGATCCCTTGAACTGCACCGACACGGCGCCGATGGTCCCGCCGAGCACGATGAGGCCGGCGGTGGGCTGCGAGATGCTGCCGATATGCCCGCCCTCGAGGACCTGCCCGAGCAGGATCGAGCCGAACCCGATCACCAACCCGAGAACGGTCGTGAGGTCCACTAGAGCCCACCCTCAGACGCTGTCGGCAGATCCTTGAGACCCCGCTCGGGCAAGGGCCCGAGCTTCCTCTGCTGGTACTCGAGCGCCAGCTCGACCACCTGGTCGACCGTCTCGAGCACGTGCGCGCGCTCGCCGTTCATGAGCGTCAGCAGGGTGTCGGGGACGCTCTCGATGCAGAGGATCAGGTCTGCGTTGAAGACCGTGGGCTGGCGGTTGAGACGGGTGAGTCGGATCATGGGCTTCCTGGAACTGAATCGGACGCTCTTGGCCAGACTTGAGGCTGCCCAATCTTAGCCTCCGCCAACGCGCGTGGCAACCCACCAGATCACCTCGCCCTTGGGCCGATCAGGTCCCCGGATCGCTGCGCAGGAGCACCCGGAAGGCCGCGCCGCGCGCGGTGGCCTCGAGCGAGAGCTTGCCGCCGTGGCGCTCGACGATCGAGCGCGAGAGCGACAGGCCGAGGCCCGTGCCGCCCTCGCGCGAGCTGGACCAGGGCTCGAACAGGCGCGCCCGCACCGCGTCGGACACGCCTGGACCGTCGTCCACCACCCGGATCGCGATCCCCCCCGGCGCCGCCTCGGCGAAGAGGCGCACGCTGCCGCGGCCGCCGCTCGCCTGGGCCGCGTTCTGCACGAGGTTCGCGAACACGCGCCGGAGCGCGTCGGCATCGCCGGCGACGCTCGGAAGGCCCTCGGCGACGCTCACCTCGATCTGCGTGTCGGGCAGCCGCCGGCCCACGCTGCCCGCCACGTCGTAGAGCAAGCCGCGCAGGTCCACCGGCGCGCGGTGCAGGGGCGCCTCGCGCGCGAGCAGCAGGAAGTCCTGCGTCAGGCGGTTCAGGCGATCCACCTCCTCGAGGATCTCGAGCGAGAGCTCCTTGCCGCGGGCGTCGTCCGGGTGCCGCTCGCCGAGCAGCTCGACGCCTGCGCGGATGGTCTGCAGCGGGTTTCGCACCTCGTGCGCGACGATGGCGGCGAGCTGGGCCGTCGTCGCCAGGCGCTCGGCCCGGCCGTACGCGAGGCGCGCGCCCTCCTGGACGCGGAGCGCCCACAGGCCCACGGCGCAGAACACGATCGACAGGACGGCCCCGGTCGTGATCGCGTAGGCGTGCGTGGCCGACAGCTCGGCGAACGCGCGCAGGAGCGCGGGGCCTTGGGGCGCCGTCGCCAGCATCTGCTTGGCGCGCAGGTAGATGAGGCTCGAGGTGACCGCCATGCCCGAGAAGGCGATCGCGGAGACGAAGAGCACGGTCGCGACACGGACCCGCCCCATGACGCTTCCAGCCTACCACTGGCGTTTCCGTCTCCCACTTCGACGCGGCGTGGCATCGCCGCGAGCGGGCCACGAGCGGTCGGCGACTCCTGCGCGTTCCCGCGGACTTCCGAACGTGTTACCTTGACGCGCCGGATGACGAAAGGACGCGACGGGACTGCGCCGCTCGCGCGGACGATAAAGCTCACCACCCGTGAGATCGCGGATTACCGCTCGGGCCAGAAGCGGTTTCCGACGCTCGTGGTGGTGAGCGGCGCCGAGCCAGACCTCGGCGTCCACGTCCGCTGTGACAGGCCCGTGTGCATCGGCCGGGACCCGCAGGTCGAGCTTCCGATTGGCGATCTGGGGGCGTCGCGTCGCCACGCCATCGTCGAGCAGGATCCCGCCGGGCAGTACGTGATCCGCGATCTGGACTCGACCAACGGCACGCGGATCAACGGTGCCCGGCTCGCGGAGACGCCCAACATCCTGGCCGAGGGCGACAAGATCTTCATCGGCGGGACCGTCATCAAGTTCACGCTCACCGACGAGCTCGAAGCCAGCTTCCACGAAAAGCTCGAATCGATGGTGGGCCGAGACGAGCTCACGGGCACGCTCACGCGCCGCAAGTTCGACGCCGCCCTGGCCCAGGCGATCGAGGGCGCGCGGCAGGCCGGCAGCGCCGTGGCCGTCCTCATGATGGACATGGATGGCCTCAAGGCCCTCAACGACGCGTTCGGCCATCACTGCGGCTCGCACGCGATCTCGGTGGTCGGCAAGCTGATCGCCGATCGCTTCGGTGCCGGCGCGCAGGCGTGCCGCTTCGGCGGTGACGAGTTCATCGCGTTCATGGTCGGCACCGACCGCGGCGAAGCCTTGGTCCTGGCCGAGGACCTGCGCAAGCACATCGAGGCGGCCCACATCGAGCTCGACGGCGTGCGACTCAAGCCCACGCTGTCCATCGGCGTGGCGACCTTCCCGGACGACGGCGCCGATGCCGACGCCGTGGCGAAGGCGGCCGACGCCGCGCTCTACCGCGCAAAGGCTGCGGGCAGAAACCGTGTGTCCGCCTGATCGCGCCCGGGCGACGCTCACTCCCTGGAGCCACCATGAAGACGATCCGTTCGACGCTCGGGCTATGGACGCTGCTCTCCCTGGTCGCGTGCGGCAGTGACCACCCCGGTGGGGGCGGGGGCGGCGCCGGGTCCGGGGGCGGGGACGGCTCGGGGACCTGCCAGGGCCAGTTCAGCCTCGCCTGGAAGGGCACGTGCGCGGTCGCCCCGACGATGCCCGCGCGACGGAGCGTGTGCAGGGACGGAAGCGGCATCACCGACTACTGCGCGGACGATGGCGTCCTCGCACCCGTGCTCGGCTGCCTGGGCCAGACCGCCACGGCGCCTGCCAGCCGGGCCATCACGCTCAAGGGCCACGTGCGCGTGTTCTCGGGCGGCGGAGACTCGACGGGCGTCAAGCTCGACGTCTACAAGGCGACCGACCTCGGCTCCGCGGATGCGCTCGGCCGCGCGGCGCCGATCGGTGGCGCCACCACGACCATCACGCAGGCCGACGTGGACGCGGGCAACGTGCGCGCGTGCCCGACCAAGGACGTGCCTGGCAACCCTCCCTGCGCCAGGCCCGACACGGACTGCTCCTCGCCCTGCCAGACCATGCTCGGCGCGAGCGGGGCGCAGTACTGCTCGAAGGGCGTGTGCGTGGATCGCTTGCGCTACGAGGCGCCGTACCAGATCCCGTCCGTCCCCTCGGACACACCGCTCGCGGTGCGCGCGGCCGGGCCGATGGGCACGTCGGACGGCAAGTGGGCCCCGCTGGTCTCCTTCCGCGTGATCGCGTCCTCCGCGGATCCGAGGTGCGCGACCGAACAGTCGGTCGATTGCTGGGAGGATGCGGCCAAGACCGAGTACCGCTTCCAACCGGTCGCGCTCTCGCGCAGCGACTACCAGATCATCCCCACCTCGGCCGGCCTTTCGTCAGGGATCCCGACGGGCAAGGGCGTGGTCGCCGGCGAGGTGCGCGACTGCCAGAACGTCCGCATCGAGTTCGCCGAGGTGGGCCTGAACCCGCCCGCGACGAGCTTCACGTACTTCAACGACAACCCGTTCAAGACGCTGCCCAACGCGGGCCGGCTGAGCGAGGGGACCGACGGCCTCGGCCTGTTCGCGGGGCTGTCGATCGCCCCCGGGGCCGTCAAGGTCGCGGCGCTCGGTCAGATCAACGGGGACAACGCGGCGCTCGGCGAGGCCGACGTGGTGGTCTTCCCGGACACCGTCACGATCGTGCTCCTCAACGGCGGCCGGCCGATCCCCTGAGGCGGTCACGGGAAGGGCAGCACGGCGTTCTTGCCGTGCTTGGCGATGAGCGCATCGACGTGGGCGAGGATGAGATCCTTGCGCGTCAGGATGCCCGCGAGCTCCTCGGCCGTGACGATCTCGTAGGGCGGCTCGGGCTCGGCGCCGAGCTCGGCCCGGAAGGACGCCTCGGAAAGGCCGCGCAGGGCCTCGATTGTGCGTCCGCTGAACAGGCCGACCTTGCCGAGCAAGGTGCGCAACTTGGGATGCCCCGATTGCGGCGAGAACAACGCCGCGGTGTTGTCCATGTAATAGAGGACGCGGTCGTCCTCGGACACCTTCATGTTGCCGCCGGAGAAGCGATCCCGCTGGTTCATCAGGAGGTCGAACACCACCAGGTTCGAGAGCTGCACGGCCATCGATCGCCGAGCCTCGGGCGGTGACTTGCCAGGGGCCAGCCAGCCGGTCCAGGCGGCCACCATCGCCGGCATCTCGAGGTTCGAGTCCTTGATCTTCGGGATCCAGTACTGCGCCATGCCGGCAGTCCGGCCCTGGGCGTCGAACTTGGTCTCGGCGAGGATCCGCGGCAGCACGGACCAGGATCCGGGCTCGAGGTGCTTGACGATGTCGTCGCGAGAGAGCACCCGGGGAGCCGCCGGGGCGACCTGGTTGATGCCGAGCAGGCGCGACAGGCGATAGGCCGCGACCTCTTTTCTGGGGATCGAGAACTGGTGGGTCTGCGCAGGCTTGAACGCGGCCTGGGAGCCGTCGCCGAAGGTCAGCCGCAGCGAGATGGTGGAGCCGCCCTTGTTGAACCGTGCGCGCACGACCGGTTCGCTGCGCAGGCTGCGAAGCACGGCCTCGTCATCGAGCCCGAAGAACGAGGGCGCGGGGTGCGGGGTGGGCGCGGCCTCTCGGGGCGCCGGGCGATCCGGCGTGGATCCACGCCGGCCGAGCTGCACCTTCTCCGCCTGCGCGGGTGCCGAGTGCGTGAGCCAGCGGGCCACGACGACGCCGGAGGTCGCCAGCGCGCCGAGGGCGCAGGCTTCCATGACGACGTACCCGAACAGACGCACGCAACCCCAAGGATAGCACGGACCTCCTGCAGATCTCTTGTGCGGATCCCTTCTGTGGATCCTGGTTGCAGCATAGGATGCGCGGATGCGCCGACGGGCGGTCCTTGGGTATCCGCCTTGGGCGCTTCTGGGTCTTGGGCTTTTGGCTCTCGACCTCTTGGGGTTCGGCCGCGACGGCGCCCTGGCGCGCGCCGAGCCGCCGGCGCCGCTGCCGAAAGTGGCGGCGCCCGCCGCCACGGCCAGGCCGTTTGCCGAGTGCATCAGCGCCGAGGAGCGCGCGGAGATCCTGCAGGGCCAGAAGCGTCAGGCCTTCGGCAAGAGCGCCATCCCCCTGCCACCACTGCTCTATGTCTCGCGGGACCGCAGCTTCATCGAAGCGCTGTTTCTCTACTGGAGCGCGACCGACGTCGAGGAGGGCTCGAAGCTCCGGCTGGTCCTGCCGTTTCTCCTGCAGAGCTGCACGCCGAAGTCCGAGACGACGGTCACGCCGCTGTTCGGCTGGCGCGACGACGCCGAGGGACGCGCCGGGTTCATCGGCCCCTATTTCTTCCGACGCGACCGGGCGGCCGAGACCGACGTCCTGTTTCCGTTCTTCTTTCGCATCAGCGAGCCCGGGCGCCGGACACTCGGCATCCTCAACTTCTACGATCACGAGACGGCGAGATCGCGCTCGGGGGCGTTCATCCCGCTGGCGTTCTGGGGCGAGCACCACGACACGGGCGAGCACTACACGTTCGTGCCGCCGCTGTTCTGGCGCTGGGGCGACCGGCGCGAGACCACCACGATCGCCGGCAACACCTACTTTCGCGACCACCTGCGCACGCCCGACTGGGACTTCGGCATCGTGCCGCTGTACTTCGGCGGCCGCCACGCGGACCGCTACTACGATTTCGTCCTGCCGCCGCTCTACTGGCAATGGGGCGACAGGAACGAGCACACGTCGCTGGCGCTGGTGCCGCCGGGCTGGGTCTCGACGAAGGGCCGCGCCTGGAACGCGGGCGCCATCCCGTTCTACTTCGGCGGGCGCGACGGAGAGGTCTACCACGACATCGTCCCGCCTTTGCTCTACGGCCGCTGGGGCGATGCGATCGAGCACAAGACGTGGCTCCTGCAGAGCTACTACCGCGAGCAAGGCGACGCCTGGACGTTCTTCTCGTTCCCGTTCTATTTCGGCGGGCGCGACGGCCGCGGCGGCGGCTACGACGTGGGCTTTCCACTCTACTGGCGGTTCTTTGACAAGGACCGCGACACCGGCGTCGCGCTGCAGACCTACTGGCGCACGACCAAGGACGGTTGGGACGCCGGCTCGCTGCCGTTTTGGGCGTCGGGGCGAAGCCGCAGCGGCTGGGGCTACGACGCGATCCTGCCGCCCCTGTGGGTGCACTGGGGCGACGCGACCCAGGACTCGACGCTGGTCCTCAACACGTACCTCTGGCGCGACAAGAAGGGCGAGGACTACGACTTCACCGTCTTCCCGCTCCTTTACGCCGGTCGGCACGGCCAGAGCCGCACCGTGCTCTCGCCGCTCTACCTCAAGTTCGCGGACGCGCTGCAGTCCACCACGGTCATCCCACCTGGCTATTACCACGAGGAGGGTGGCCAGGAGGCGGGCAGCTGGGACTTCGGCATCGCGCCGCTCGTGTTCACGGGCGCCCGGCAGTGCAAGCCCCCGGCGACCGGCGGCGGCTGCGCCGAGCATTACACGATCGTCCCGCCGGCCTTGACGCTGCACTGGAGCGACGAGAAGGAATCGTTCACGTGGGCGCTGCTCGGCTACCACCACCGGACGCCGGAGAAGCTGTCCTACGGTGCGTTCCCGTTCTTCTTCCGGAGCGTGTCCGGGGACGAAGGCTACACGCTCATCCCGCCGCTACTGACCTTCGACCTCCACGACAAGGACCACGCCACCACCGTGGTCTTCAACACGTACTACCGGCGTGGCCTGAAGAACGGCGAAGGCGATCCGGACGACTACGACTTCGGCTTCGCGCCGCTGTGGTTCCAGGGGCGTCACCACGGGCGACGCTACACGGTCTTTCCCTTCTTCCCGTTCTGGTACGACCACGACGACGCGAGCTCGCTCCTGATTGCGGGGCCGTTCTACCGGCACGTGGAGGGCCCGTCGTGGGACAGCGGCTTTCTGCCGTTCTATTTCGGCGGACGCGAGGTGGAAAAGGGCAAGGACGCCTTCTACCATTACGTGCCGCTCGGCCTCTACTTCGACTGGGGCGACGATGTGCGCGGTGAGCGCACGACCCTCTTTCCGCTGGGCTGGCGCCATCGTGAGCCGGCGGGGGGCGATTTCGGGATCTTCCCGGTCTTCCTTTCGCACGATCGCGGCCCCGACCACTTCTGGCTGGCGCCGCCGATCTTGACCGCGCACTGGGGCGACGCGCACACGGAGAACACGATCGCGGCGCTCTACTACGATTTCGCCTCGGCGCGCGACCGTCACCGCGGGGTCTTCCCACTCTGGGCGAGCGGCGAATTCGACATCGGCGAGAAGGAGGGATCGACTCGCTACGACTTCGTTCTGCCCCCGCTGTACGAGCACGTGTCGTCGCCGCACAGCGACACCACCATCGTGCTGCAGAGCTGGTTGCACCAGCGCAAGAAGGGCGGCTGGAACGCGGGCTCCTTTCCCTTCTACGCCGGCGGGCGCTCCGACGACGGAAGCGAGTACTACGACCTCGTCTTGCCGCCCCTGTTCGCGCGCTGGGGCGATGCCGAGAGCAAGACCACGATCGCGACGCTCTATTACGACCACGAGACCAAGTACGGCAGTGATTTCGGCTTCGCGCCGCTTTACTTCGGCGGCCGGCAGAAGGTGGAGCGACATTCGTACTACGATGTCGTGCCACCTCTCTATTTCCGCTTCGGAGACGACGACGGGCACACCACGGTGGCGGGGCTCTTCTATCACCGCGAGGTCGGTCCGCGCGAGCACTTTGGCCTGCTGCCCTTCTATGCGGCGGGCCGCAACCTCGGGCCCGACGGCACCGGCAGCTACGACCTCGTCGTGCCGCCGCTCTTCATGCGCTTTGCCGACGCGAGCTCGAGCACCACCGTGCTCCTGCCGGGCTTCTACAGCCAGTCGCAGATCGGGTGGAGCCTGGGCGTCGTCCCGTTCCTGTTCCTCGGCAGAAACGAGCAGACCGGCGAGCACTACACGTTCGTGCCGCCGCTCTTCTGGCAATGGGGCGGACCCAAGGACTCGACGACGCTGTTTCTGCCGCTCGGCTGGCACCGCTCGCACGTGCACGGCTCATCGACCGGCGTCGTCCCCTTCTACTTCGCAGGGGACGATGGCGCCGAGCACTACCGCGCCATCTTGCCGCCGCTCTACATGAGCTGGGGCGACGGCGCGACCGAGACCACCGTGTCGCTCCTTTTTTTCAACCGCACGCGCCCGGATGGCTACACGCGCGGCGTCCTCCCCTTTTACGCGGAGAGCCGGAAGAACGACGAGTACGTGCGGATGGTGACTCCGCTCTATTGGCAATGGGGCGAGCTCGACGCCGACCGCGGGCTCCTGTTTCCGCTCGCGTACTGGCAGCGCGAGGGCCCGAGCTCACTGTTCCTGTCTCCGCTCGTCGTGCGATCCGTGGACGGAGACGCACAGAAGAAGCGCCTCGTCGTCTTCCCGTTCTGGTGGCAGTTCGACAGCCCCGACAGCAGCGTCAACGTGGGCTTTCCCCTGTGGTGGGACTTCAAGTGGCGAGACAGCGAGTCGGCCGAGAAACGCCTGTCGATCCTGGCGCCGCTCGGCTTTCGCTACGAGAAGCCCGACGAGGCGTCGACGGTCGTCCTCAACACCTACTACTCGCGCGGCAAGGGCGCGCGAGCCGCCGAGTGGAGCTTCCACGTCTTCCCGCTGTTCTCGCTCGACCGCTACAACGCGGACCACTTCAAGTGGCAAGCGTTGCTCGGGCTGCTCGGGCGCGAGCGCCAGGACCAGCTGTCACGCTGGAAGTACCTGTGGTTCTTCTGGACCGACTGCTCCGATCCGAACGGCGCATCGGTGCCCTGCTCGCAGGGCCTTTAGCTCATCAAGGTCAGAACGCGAGGCCGAGACCGGCGTTGAAGACGTGGTAGGCGGCGTTGAACGTGCCGTTGCCGACGATCGTGACGAGCTGCGTGCGCGGATCCTTGTCGGGCGGATCGGGGTTGGCCGGGGTCGGCATCGCCGGCGTGCCGTTGTAGAGCGCGTTCGTCTGTGCCTGGTTGGAGTCGGTCTCCACGCGCTCGGGCATGTAAATGAACGCGTAGCCGAGCAGCAGGGTGGCGCGCGAGCCCGAGTCCGACGCCCACAGATCGTAGCCGATGCCCGTGTGCAGGCCGATCTTCTGCCAGGCGGCGAAGTCCAGCTTGGTGTACTTGTCGCCTTGGGCCGCGGTCTCGAAGGACAGGCCCGCCCGCAGATCGAGGCTACGCGTGCCGAGCTCGAGGCGCTTGGCGCCGCCGATCCGGACCCCGATGGTGTCCTGGTAGTGGTGCGGCACGTGGATGGTGGGCTCGGGCGCCGGCATGATGCCGCGGATCTGCACGTCGATGTTCTTGAAGGCTCCCCACTTGTCGTAGGTGAAATCGAGCTCGATATCGCCCGACTCGCGCTCACCTGAGCGAAACACGTAGCGCCCGCCCGCGCGCACCTTCCAGGGCAGGAGCGTCTGGATCCTCGAGCGACCCATGACGCACTTCTTGCCCTCGACCATGCCCAGGCGAGCCGCCTCGGCGTCGCCCCCCGGGCACTTGCTCGCCGGATCCATGGGATTGTCGGCGTTGAGCACAGAGGTCGGGCCGTCCTTGAACGCCGTGATCTGGGCCGTGCCGTCGGCCTCGATGTCGGTGGGCACGCGCAGCGACAGACCGAGCTCGAAGCTCGGCGATGGAACGAGGAGCAGGCCCGCGGTTGCCGAGAAGGTGCCCGAGTCGGTGGCGTCGATCTTGATGTCGACGTCGCAGGTCGGCGACTCCGGACCGCCGCCGTAGTCGGGTCCGTCGCCGGGCGCAGGAATCGAGAGGCAGGCAGTCTTCGGCGTCGCCACGATCTGGTGGAACTTGAGGTTCGAGTAGGCGTAATGGAGCGAGACGCCCACCGAAAGCCAGTCGGTCGGACGGACGGCCACCGACAGGGTCGGGAACGCCACGAACAGGTCGGAGCCGAGCAGGTCGTAGCGCCCGGGGCTCGGCGCCTGGGTGCCGTTGGCCGTGGTCACGGTGTCGGGGAACAGCACGCCCCGCGGGGACGAGGGACCGAAGATGCCCGCCGCGACGGCGACGCGGCCGAAGCCGTAGGCCATCGCGATCTGGGGGACCCACGAGAGGCCGTAGCCGTTCTCCACCTTGGGGAAAGGCTGACCCCGGAAGGGTGCGGGGACGCAGCCCACCGTCGTCCCGGGCGGGCAGACGTCGGGGTAGTTGCCGGCGCGCTGGAAGGAGGAGTTGACGGCCACGAAGTTGCTGTCGAACGACAGGTGGAAGCCGCGCAGGCGCGCAAGCCCTGCCGGATTGTGCTCGATCGCGGTGGCGTCGTCGGCCTTGGCGACGAACGCCCCGCCGCGCGCCGTCGCCTGCGAACCATTGGTCCCCGCCTCGAGGCCCGACGCCCACGCGGTGCCCGCGCTCATGACCACCGCGGCCATCGCCGCGCCCCGCCTGGCGTACCCTCTGATGGACCAAATACCTAGTGCCGCTCGGCGAGCGTGTCGATCACCCAGGACTCTCAGGGGAAGCTCGGGCAGCACGAGGCGTTTCGTTTGCTCGCGCTCCGCGCTCGCGAGTGCCGCGGCCACCGGCGTCAGCTCTTTTTCTCCTGGGCCGAGGTCATCAACATTCTTGCCGAGCGGCACTAGCCGGACATCTCGCATGCGCGTTTCTCCCTCGCGTAAAAGAGCAGGATCGACAGGGCCGCGGGCGTCACGCCGGGCAGGCGGGCGGCGCGGCCGATGGAATCGGGACGGTCGGATTCGAGGCGCTCCCTGACCTCGCGCGACAGCCCCGGGATGCGTGCGTAGTCGAGGTCCGGCGGCAAATGCGCGGCCTCGTAGCGGCGGATGCGCTCGGCCTCGACGCGCTGGCGCGCGATGTAGCCGGCGTACTTGACCTCGACCTCGGCGCGCTCGCCCACCTCGGGCGACACGGCGGCGAGCTCGGGATCGAGGGCCGCGAGGCTCGCCCAGGAGACCTCGGGCCGGCGCAGCTGCGCGTCGAGGCGTCGCTCCGCGAGGCGCGCCAGCTGGCCCGAGAGCGCCTCGCTGCGGCGCTCGAAGGCCGCGAAGGCCGCGTCGTCGACCAGACCCGCGGCGCGGCCGAAGGGGGTCAGCCGCTCGTCGGCGTTGTCCTCGCGCAGGAGCAGCCGCAGCTCGGCGCGCGAGGTCAACATGCGGTACGGCTCGGTCACGCCGCGCGCGGTGAGGTCGTCCACGAGGACGCCCAGGTACGCCTGATCGCGGCCGAGGACCAGCGGGGTCTTCTCATGCGCCCGGGCGCATGCGTTGAGCCCGGCGAGCAGGCCCTGCGCGGCCGCCTCCTCGTAGCCGCTCGTGCCGTTGATCTGGCCCGCCAAGAAGAGGCCCGGCACGGCGCGCGTCTCGAGCGTGGGCAGGAGCTGCCGCGGGTCCGCGTAGTCGTACTCGACGGCGTAGCCGGGCCGCACGAGCTCCGCGCGCTCGAGGCCCGGGATCGTGCGCACGAGCTCGAGCTGCACGTCGTAGGGCAGGCTGGTCGAGATGCCGTTCGGGTACCACTCGATCGTGTCGAGGCCCTCGGGCTCGAGGAAGATCTGGTGGCGATCCCGGTCCCCGAAGCGCACCACCTTGTCCTCGATCGAAGGGCAGTAGCGTGGCCCTGTGCCCTCGATGCGCCCCGCGTAGAGCGGTGAGCGGTGGAGGTTTCGGCGGATGACGTCGTGCGTGCGCTCGTTCGTGTAGGTGACCAGGCAAGCGAGCTGCGCGAGCGGCGGTGGGCGCCGCGGGTCGGTCGAGAACGAGAAGCGCGGCGCCGGCACGTCGCCGTGCTGGCGGGCAAGGCCTGTCGGGTCGATGGTGCGGCCGTCGAGGCGGCACGGCGTGCCGGTCTTGAAGCGACCGAGCCGGATGCCAAGCTCGGCGAGTGACGCCGAAAGGCCCAGCGACGGTCGCTCGCCGGCGCGGCCGCCCTCGCCGCGCGCCTCGCCCACGTGGATGACGCCGCGCAGGAATGTCCCGGTCGTGACCACCACGGCCCGCGCCGAGAACGCCACGCCCGCGCCGGTCTCGACCCCGACGATCGCGCCCGCGGCGGTGCGAAATCGCGTCGCCTCGGCCTGCTTGAGCGCCAGGCCCGGCTGCGCCTCGATCGCGGCGCGCATCCGCTCGCGATACCGCCGCTTGTCCGCCTGCGCGCGCGTCGAGCGCACCGCCGGCCCCTTCGAGAGGTTGAGCCTCCGGAACTGGATGCCGGTCGCGTCGATGGCCCGGCCCATCTCCCCGCCGAGCGCGTCGATCTCGCGCACGAGGTGCCCCTTGGCGATGCCGCCGATCGCCGGATTGCACGACATCTGCGCGATCGTGTCGAGTGACGCGGTCATTAGGAGCGTGCGCGCACCCGCGCGCGCCGCGGCGAGCGCGGCCTCGCAGCCCGCGTGGCCGGCGCCGAGCACGATGACGTCGTAGGCCGTCGGGTCGGTGAACAACGCCGGTGGGTCCTAGTCCACTTCCATGCGCTTGCGCTCGCAGGACCCGGTCCCGGGCGCCTCCTGCGGCTTGAACGCGTAGACCAGGAGGTCGAACTCGAACGCCACCGCGGGGTAGCCGCCCGAGCCCTTCTCCATGCCCTCGGCCAGGCGCGTCAGCTT
This sequence comes from Myxococcales bacterium, assembly GCA_023248855.1. Classification (GTDB taxonomy): domain Bacteria; phylum Myxococcota_A; class Polyangia; order JAHFDS01; family JAHFDS01; genus JAHFDS01. The sequence goes on along the minus strand of JAHFDS010000005.1, from coordinate 43,275 downwards.
CTTGACGCGGATGGAGCCGCAAGGATCGTAGACGCCGCGCGCCGCGGCCTTGTGCTGATCGGCGATCGCCTCGAGCGAGGCCTTGGTGCAGGCCTGCCCGCCACAGTCGAGGTGGAAGCTGTCGTAGAAGGCGCCGGCCTTCTCGCCCCACTCGGCCACCTGGAGGCCCGGTCTGGCGCCGTTTTCGACCTTCTCGGCCTCGACCTTGTAGATCACGTGATACGCGACCGGGCCGCTGCCCGTGGGCAGGTCCACCGCGAAACACGCGCCCTTTTCGGCCTCGGGCGACGAGTGGAAGAAGACGCCGCGGTCGCCCACGGACACCCAGTGCCGGTCCGGCGACGGCGCGATGCGGAGCTCGACCCGCTTCCCCTTGGCCGGGACGGCGGAGTGCGCGGCGCCGCACGGCAGCGCCTGCTGCACCGTGGAGGCGCGCGGAAACACCGGAAGATTCGGCGATTCCCCGCGCGCGGCGGGGGTGCAAGCAGAAAGGGTCAGGAGCGCGAGCGGGCAGGCGCGCATGGGATGGGAACAGTACCGGATTCGCAGGCGGACTTGCGCGGGAGAATCCGCCTCTTTTTGTGGGTCTCAGGGCGTGCGCAGGGGTTCGAGCTCACGGCCGACGCTCTCGAGCACGTCGTGCAGGGCCTTGTCGGCGGCGGTGCGGGCGGAGAAGGCGCCGGTCTTGACCGGGCCGACGGAGGCGACGCGCGTCGCGGTCCGCGCGCGGAGATCGAAGAAGCGGGCGCTGGCGAAGCCGCGGGCGTAAAAGGCGCCGCCCTCCTCGCCGGCCGGCGCCACCTCGATGGCCACGACCAGGGTGTGCGCGGCATCCTCGGTGCACGCCGGGGCGACGTCGAGCGGCGCGGGCTGGATGCGCTGCTCGATCTCGCCGGCCTCGAGTCGGGTGGGCATGAGAGAGAAGCCGAGCGCAGCGATGGTGGCCTCGAGCGGCGCCGTCGCCTCGGCGGCGCAGCTGCCGCCCTGCCAGGTGCAGCGCACGCCGAGACGCAGCCTTCGCGCGGCGCGCGCCCGTGAGCAGGCGACCTCGGGTCGTGGCACCCCGAGCAGCACCCAGACGTCGGTCACCGGTGTGCCGCCCGACTCGCGCGTCTCGAGGTGCGATTCCAAAAGGCGCTCGCCCGGCAGCGTCTCGGGCGGCAGGCCGAGCGCGCCGAACAGACGCTCCCGCGCGTCGCGCACGGCGCAGGCGTGGCCATGCGGCGCGGACGGCTGCCCGAGGCACGAGCCGGTCGCGACGAACAGCTCCGGGTGCTCGAGGTTCGGGCGCTCGATCCACGCCGGGCGAGGCGAGCGGGAGGTGGCGCAGGAGACGAGGAGGAGGAGGACAGGCGACAGGCGACGGGCGACGGGCGACGGGCGACGGGCGATGGCGGACACGAAGGGGGCGGTCATCGGGCGGCGAGGAGGGACTCGTCGATCTTGAGCAGCGACATGGAGAGGATCTCGCCGGAGCCGAGGTGGACGAGCTTGACGACGAGCTCGAGGCGGCCGGGGCCACCGCGGGACAGCTGGGAGAGGACCGCGAGCTTGGCGGGCACGAGCTTGCCGAGCGCGACCATGCGCGTCTCGTCGTACGAGAGCGTGCTCTGCGTCTTGAGCACCTGACGCAGCTTGTCGGTCTGCGCGCCCTCGACCAGCTGGAACGACCGCGTGCGCGACAGGCCCAGCTGGAGCTGGGTCTCGAGCTTGCCGGCGAGCCTTCCGAGCGCCGCGTCTGGCGCGGCCAGGCTCGCCACCACCGTGGGGGTCCGATCGTCGAGCTTGTGCACACAGTAGTCGGTCAGCTGCTGCACCGATTGCCGGAACAGGTCGGAGAGCACGTCGTCGCTCGGTCCCTTGCCGCGGCTGGCCTCGAAGAAGTCCTCGCGCGGCGGCGAGCCGGTCTTCGAGTAGTGCGAGAGCTCGGTCTTGACCAGGCGCACGATGATCGCGTCGAGGTTCTCGGCCACCCAGTTCGAACCGATGTGGTGGCTCACCGACGAGGCCGCGCCGCCCTCGGAGTCGCCTTTTTCGCCGTAGGTGAGGAACACGAACGGCGCCATCGTGTACTGCGCGAGCTGCCGCCACACGATCTCGGCCGGGCGATCGAGCCCCGAGGCGCCGATGGTGGCGATCTTGATGGCGCGCCGGGCGGCCTCGCGCATGGCGTGCACGTAGGTGAAGCTCTGGCCATAGTCGAGGTGCGGCGCCGCGTCCCCGATCAGGAAGGCCACCTTGACCCCGCGCTCGCGCCACCTGAGCTTTCGCATCGCGTCGTCGAGCCCGGCCTGCACGTCCTCGGGCGTGTCGCCGCCTCCGCCCGCCTCGACGCTGGCGAGCCTGCGCTGGAACTGCGAAAGCGACGACGTGAAGTCGACCACTTGCGTGACGTAGTCGTCGCCGTGGTCTCGGAACAGCACCATGCCGAAGCGCACGTCGGGCCTCGGCGAGAGGTTTGTGATCTGGAAGTTGATCTGGTCGAGGGTCTTCTTGAGCGCCTCGATCTCGTCGCCCATCGAGCCCGTCGTATCGAGGACGAACGCCAGGTCGAGCGGCACCTGCTGGAACGCCCCGCGCGCGATCGGGAACCGCACGTCGAGCGCATGGTGCGCTGACCAACCCACGCCGGCGTCCACGCGCTTGCCGTTCCACGACACGGACAACCGGGTGCCCTGCCCCGAGAGCGCCGGCAGCTCCGATGGGAACAGCATGGTGCGCCCATCGGCGTAGGTGCGCCGCTCGACCACCCGCTTGCCCCGATCCATCACGTCGACGGCGGCGTCCGGCAGCGGCAGGCCATCCTGGTCGGTGACCCGCACCATCACGCGCCGGCTGACGTCGTTTCGGATCCCGAGGCCCACGTTCTCGTCGACAAAGCGCAGAAACGCGTTGAACTGCAGGTTGTCATCCGCCGAGCCGGCGCGCACCGGGCCCGCGGTCGGAGCGGCCGGCCGAGCGGGTGCGCTCGGGGCCTCGGCGGGCAGCATGGTGCTCGGGGACGCGGTCGTCGAGTCGGCCGGCTTGTCCGGCTTGCCTCCCCCCGACTTGCCCTTCTTCTTGCCTCCACCCGCGGCCTTCCGATCCCCGCCCTTGTCGTCGATCGCGTCGATCGTCCGGTGGCGCTCAGGCTCCGGCTCCATCGCGGGGGGCGGAGGAGGAGGGGGCTCGGCCGCCTTGTTCGCCTTGCCGGATTCCTCGGCAGCGCCGTGGATGGTCTCGGGGGCGCCCTCTTTCTTGTCGGCGACCGCGCTCGAGGCGGAGCCCGGATCCCTCGGGGGTGGTGGCGGTGGCGCGTGGGCGACGTCGGCCGGCTTGTTGCCACCACAGGACCCGAGCACCACACCGAGAACCAGGACGAGCCACGACGACCGCATCCGCACCTCCGGCCGCAGTGTAGCAAGCTCCGGGTAACGCTCAGCCCGGCTCCGGATCGAGCACAGCACGAGCACGAGCACGAGCACGACGGGTCGGTGTATGCTCCGCCGCGCCGCATGTCTCGCATGATTCCGCTTCTGTTCGTGTTTCTCGGCGCCTGGCCGGCGGGCTGTGCGTCCGAGGACGTCAAGGGCAAGCAGCAGGTCAAGGGCGAGACCGTCTACAGCGGCAGCGCCCGGCGCAACTACGAAAAAGGCCTCGAGGAGCTCAAGGACGACAACTACCCCGAGGCGATGGGCTACTTCACCCGCGTGCGCACGCAGTTCCCGTTCTCCAAGTACGCCACCCTGTCCGAGCTCGCCATCGCCGACCTCAACTACGCGCGGGATCGCTTCACGGAGGCGGTGGACGGCTACCGCACCTTTGCGCGCTCGCACCCGACGCACGAGAAGGTCGACACCGGTTACGTCGCCTTCAAGATCGGCGAGTCGTATTACAAGCAGGTCCCCGACGAGTGGTGGATCACGCCGCCGAGCCACGAGATGGACCAGTCGCCGACCATCGACGCGCTGCGCGAGCTCGACTCGTTCCTCGAGCGCTACGGGCCGAGCGGCATGCCAGTCACGAGGTCGCTCGTCAAGACCGCGCGCAAGTACCGCACCGAGTGCGCGCGCATGCTGGCGCAGCACGAGCTCGGGATCGGGCGCTTCTACCTCTCGGGCATCACCCAGACGCAGCCGCACCCGCGCGCCGCGCTCTGGCGCGCCCGCACCGTGCTCGAGAAGTTCGGACCGACCGGCCTCGAGCACGAGGCGCTGCTCTTGCTGGGCGAGGCGTACTTCGACCTGCGCGACCTGCCGCGCGCCAGGGAGGCCTTCAGCCAGCTCGCCACCCGGTACCCGAAGACGCCGGCCGGCCGCCGCGCCAAGCGCCTCTTGGTGCGGCTCGAGAGCCTGCCGCAGAGCCCCGCGCCGAGGCTGTCGCCGGCCGGCCTGCCGGCGTTGCCCGAGGTCAAGAAGGCACCGGAGGAGGCGCCCAAGGCCGCGCCCGCACCAGGGACGCCGCCGCCGCCCGCGCCGCCGCCGCCACCCTCGAGGGGATGATGGACAGCCAGCTTCTGACCGTCCTCCAGCAGGGCCGCGAGCGCTACGCGAGCGGCGATTACGCCACCGCCGAGCAGTTGCTCACGCGCGTGGCGCGCGACGCCGAGGGCGCCAGGTTCGCCGATGTGCACAACATGCTCGGGGTGATCTTCCACGCGCAGGCGCGCTTCCGCGAGGCCAGGCAATCGTTCGAGGAGGCGCTGCGCATCAACCCGCGCTACACGGAGGCCGCGCTCAACCTGTCGGTGACCTTCAACGACCTCGGCAAGTACGACCGCGCCAAGGAGGTCTACGCGCGGGCGCTCGCCGGCTCGGGCGCACAGGCCGGCAAGGCGCCGGGAGCACCCGAGCTCGAGTCGTTTGCGCGCGGCAAGATCGCCAACATGCACGCCGACATCGCGGAGGCCTACCTCGCGTGCGGCCTGCCCGGCGAGGCGGTGCACGAGCTCGAGCGCGCGCTCGCCCTGTCCCCGCAGTTCGTGGACCTGCGCATCCGCCTGGCGGCCGCGCTGCGCGACGCCGGCGACCTCGATCGCGCGATCGCCGAGCTCGAGGCCGCGCGGGCCGCCCAGCCCGGCTCCGTCGACGTACACGTGCACCTCGGCATCGCGCTCTACAAGCACGGCCAGCGCCCCGAGGCCCTGGCGGCGTTCCAGGTCGCCGCGGGGCTCGCGCCCGAGGACAAGCGCGTGCAGATGTACGTCCGCATGGCCCAGTCCAAGGACTGAGCCAGTGGGCTCGACCACGAACGCAGCCCGCCTCACCCTGTGCCTGGTCCTGGTCCTCGCCACGGGCTGCGGCTCGAACCGCTTCCGCGGCCCGGTGTTCCTCGGGGTCCTCGGGGCTGCCGCCGCGGCCGCGGGCGGCGCCCTGATGGCGATCGGAAGCCGCGAGAACGAGAGCCTCTTCCAGCGTTCGGGCGCCATCTCGCTCGCCGCTGGCTTCGGCCTCATCCTCACCGCGGGCTGGTGGATGAACCTGCAGAACACGTGCGAGGCCGACTCCGACTGCGACGAGAAGGAGACCTGCTCGAGCTACGTCACCCCGGCCGGCCAGATTTCCCAGTGCGTGCCGCGCTAGCGCCCATGAGCGGCCGCCTCGGGCAGCTGCCGCGCACCGGCGGCGCCTACAAGGTCTCGCCCGACGACTTCCGTGTCGAGGAGCTGCCCGCGTACCCGCCGAGCGGCGAGGGCTCACACACGTACCTGTGGATCGAGAAGCGCGGCCTCGACACACGCCAGGCCGTGTCCGCGATTGCGCGCGCGCTCGGGGTGGCCGAGCGCGACTGCGGCACCGCCGGCCTCAAGGACCGCCACGCCGTGGCGCGCCAGTGGGTGAGCGTTCCCGGCGCCGCCCCCGAGGCGGCCCGCGCGCTCGCCCTGCCGGGCCTCCGCGTCCTCGAGGTCAGCCGGCACGGCAACAAGCTCAAGACCGGGCACCTGCGGGGCAATCGCTTCGAGGTCGCGGTGCGCGGCGCCTGTGAGGACGCGCTCGCACGCGCCGAGCAGCTCCTCGGCGCGCTCGCGCAGGAAGGCCTGCCCAACTTCTATGGCGCCCAGCGGTTCGGCCGGCGCGGCGACAACGCCGAGACCGGCCGCGCGCTCCTGCTCGGCCGGCGCACCGTGCGGGACCCGCGCGAGGCACGCCTTTACATCTCGGCCCTGCAGTCGGATCTCTTCAACACGTGGCTCGAGGCGCGCGTCTCGGCGGGCACGCTGCGGACGGTGCGCGCGGGCGATCTCCTGTGTCGCGTCCCCGCCGGCGGCCCCTTCGCGTCGACGGATCCCGCCACCGACCAGGCCCGCATCGATGCCTGGGAGATCGTGCCGACCGGGCCCATGCCAGGCTGGAACATGCCGCGCCCTCCCGAGGGCTCGGCCGCGCGCGCCGAGGAGGACACCCTGCTCGAGGCGGCGGACCTGTCGCTGGATTCATTCGCCCATCCGCATGTGAAGCGCTTCGCCGAGGGCACCCGGCGCGCCGCCGCGGTTCGCCCCGAGGGTCTGCGCGCCTGGCTCGAGGGCGACGCGCTCTGGCTCGGCTTTTCGCTGCCCCCCGGCAGCTACGCGACCGTGTTGCTCGGAGAAGTCATCGGCGGGCCCGATCCGGGGCGATCCCGAGTATCTTCCGGCCCGTGGACCTGACCGGAAAGCTCCTCGGCCTGACGCTGCTCGGCGCCGAGTGGGTGCTCTACCTGCTCCTCGTGCTGTCGGTGGCATCGGTCGCCGTGATGCTCGAGCGGGCGTTCGCGTTCCGGCGCACGGCGTCTCGCGCGGCCGGCCGGCGCCTGGCGGACGAGGTCGCGGCGCTGCTCGCGGGCGGCCAGGCCGACGACGCCAGGAAGCGCCTCGCGGGGGAGGCGCACGTGGCCGCCGCGGTCGGCCGCGCGGGCCTCGGGACCCTGCGCAACGCGGACGCCGCCGCCGAGGCGATGACCGGCGCCCGCGCCCGCGCCCTCGCGACCCTGGAGCACAACCTCTCGATCCTCGGCACGCTGGGCTCGAACGCCCCGTTCATTGGCCTGTTCGGCACCGTGCTCGGCATCATCAAGGCGTTCCATGATCTGTCGCTCAACCAGTCGGGCGGCGCGCAGACGGTGATGCGCGGCATCTCGGAGGCGCTCGTCGCCACCGCCGTCGGCCTCGTGGTCGCCATCCCCGCGGTCATGGCGTTCAACTACTTCCAGCGCCGCGCGCGCGCCGCGATGACGAGCGCCGACGAGCTCGCGCACACCGTGCTCGCGCACCTGCGCGGGGGCGCCTGATGGCGGGCTACAAGGCCTCGTCCGACGAGGGGGCGATCCTGTCGGAGATCAACGTGACGCCGCTCGTGGACGTCACGCTCGTGCTGCTCATCATCTTCATGGTGACCGCGAGCCTCATCGTGAACCCGGCGATCAAGGTGGATCTGCCCAAGGCGACGACCGGGGAGGACGCCGGGCAGACCGCGCTCACCCTGGGGCTCGACCGCACCGGCAAGCTCTACCTGAACGCGCAGCCGGCCACGCCCGACGACGTCAAGACGTTCATCAAGGGCGCGCTCGAGAAGAAGCCCGACCTGCAGGCGGTCCTCGGCGCCGACCACACGGTGCCGCACGGCCGCGTCGTCGAGATCATCGACCTCCTGCGCACCGCGGGTGTGCGCCGCTTCGCCATCACGGTCGACCAGCCGCGGAAGTGAGCGCCCGGGGCCGCGCGCCCAGGGCCACGCGGGAGGAACCCGATCCGCGGTACGATGGCCTCATGCGCGCTCTCCGTGCCGCCTGGCTCACGGGCCCCCTCGCCTCGCTGGCGCTCGCCTGCGCCGCACCTCCGCCGGCCTCGCCGCTGCCGCCGCCTGCCCCCGGCGCGCCGTCCCCGGGCCCTTCGAGCATGAGCCCGGAGGTCCAGCTCGCGACGCAGCTCAACCTCCTGGTCGATGACGCCGAGCGCGCGCGGCAGGCGGGGGATCTGCCGGGCGAGCGGCGCGCGTACCTCGAGATCGCCAAGCTGCGCCCGGGCTACGTGGAGCCGCACCTGGCGCTGGCGTCGCTGGCCGAGCGCGAGCACGACGAGGCCGGCGCGGAGCGCCACCTCCGATCCGCGCTGCGCATCGCGCCGGACGAGGAGCGAGCCCGCTTCGCGCTCGTCGCCACGCTGCTGCGGCAGAAGCGCGTCAAGGAGGCCACGCTCGAGTTCGGGGCCAAGGGTTCCGTGGGGGCGGTCGCGGCGCAGCAGGCCGCTGACGACCGCGACCCGGCGCGCGTGGCCCTGGCCAGGCGCCTGCGCGGCGCGATCCACCTCGCGTCGGGTCGCTACGAGGAAGCCGCGCGCGAGTTCGATGCGCTCGTCAAGCGCAACCCCGCCGACCCCGCGTCGCGCGTGGGGCTCGCGGTCGTCAAGGCCACCATCGGCGACCCTGCGGGCGCCGAGGCGGAGCTGGTCGTGGCGTCGCGCGTCGACCCCAAGAACGCTGTGGTCCAGTACGACCTCGCGCTCGTGCGCCTGGCCCAAAAGCGGCTCGAGCCGGCGCTCGAGGCGGCGCGGTCGGCGCTCAAGCTCGACCCGCGCTTCGCGGCCGCCCACAACGCGGCAGGCGCGGCCCTGCTACGCCTCGGCAAGCCCGAGGACGCGCAGCGCGAGTTCACCGCCGCCCTCGAGATCGACCCGCGCTACGCCGCCGCGATGTCGAACCTCGGCGTCGCCGCGCACGTGCGTGGCGAGGACAGCGAGGCCAGGCGGCGCTTCGAGCAGGCCATCAGCTTCTGGCCCGACGCGGCCGCGCTCCGCTTCAACCTCGGTCTGTCGCTCGCGCGCCTGGGCCAGCTCGAGCTCGCGCGCGACACCTTCCGCCGCGCCACCGAGCTCGATCCCCAGTCGACCGACGCCGCCCGCAACCTGCGCTGGATGGAGGCCGCCTTGCGGCGAACCGCCCGCGTGGCCGATCTACCGGCGCGCGATCCGAGCGTCTCCGTCGGCGAATTGCATCCGTAGGCGCCGGGCCGAGCGTTCAGCGCACCCGAGGCACGGCCTGGGTGTCGGCGTCCTCGGCGAGGCTCTGCTCCTCGGTCGCCTCGGCGGCCTTCTCGTTCGCGCAGTAGACCACCACGACCGTGACGTTGTCGTCGCCGCCTCGTTCGTTCGCGATCTCGACCAGCACCTGGGGCGCGCGCCGGTAGTACTCGGCGGTGAGCACGCTGCCGATCTCGGTGTCCTCGACGTGGTTCGTCAGGCCATCCGAGCACAGGAGGAAGCAGTCCCCTGGCGTCACCGGGATCTGCAGGAGATCGACCTGCACCTCGCGCTCGAACCCGACCGAGCGCGTGATGATGTGCCGAAAGCGCGAGTCCCGCGCCTCGTCCTCGGAGAGCAAGCCCGCGCGCACCTGCTCGGCGATCCACGAGTGATCCTCGGTCACCTGCTGCGCCTTGCCGTCGCGAAACAGGTAGGCCCGGCTGTCGCCCACGTGCGCGATGTAGGCCTTGTCGCCACGCAGCAGGATCGACGTCAGCGTGGTCCCCATGCCATGCAGCCGCGCCTCGCGCTGGGCCACGTCGAAGATCGCCGCCCCGGCGGTGCGCGCCGCCTGGCGGAGCGACGTGGCGACCGGCCCCTCGTCGGGGGCCGTGTCCCCGAGCGCCGCGCGGACCGCCCGTCGCATGGCGCCCGAGCGATCGAGGCGGCGCACCTCGCGCGCCAGGATCTCCACCGCCATGCGGCTCGCGCGATCTCCGCCCAGATGGCCGCCCATGCCGTCAGCGACGGCGAAGAGCCCGAGGGTCGGCTCCACGAGCAACGAGTCCTCGTTGTGGTCTCGCTTGCGACCCACGTCGCTCGAGCCCCAGGCGCGGAGCTTCATCTGCGTGAGAGCGTATCATACACTGGTTCCAATGCAGTCGAGATCGGTGCCGGCCGTCGCAATCCAGCCGAGCGGCCGCCCCCCCGCCCCCGAGCTCGCCTGCCAGGTCGAGGTCCACGACCGCTACCAGTTCGACCTCAAGGTCACCTACCCGCTGCGTGGCGGCCACGAGGCCGACGAGACCGACTATCAGGTCGACCTCTACCTGTTCCTGCCGAAGAACCTGCGCGTCTCCTCCCGCACCTACCCGGCCGCGCGGCTGCTCGAGGACATCCAGGCCTACCTGCGCCTCGACGCCCCCGAGTTCGGCGATCGGCTCGAGGCCGATCCCGGCTCCCCGCTTTCTGCCCTGGCCGACTCGCTGCGCCGGCGCGCTGAGGGCACAGGTCTGCCCCGGGTCCAGGAGATGGTCAACCAGGCGCGCCTCTGCGCCTGCGTGGTCGTCGAGGCGGTGCGCGACGCGGGCGCGGCGGTGCGACAGGGCACCCCCGCCGGGGAGGCCTTCCGCGGCGTCCTGTCCGCCGTGCGGGCGCTGCGGACGCTGCGCCGCCGTTACGACTACCACGCCGTGGACGTGGGGCCGGTCGTGCTGCGCGAGCTGCGCCTTTGCGACGAGTGGCTCTCGCTCACGCTCGAGGAGGCCTTCGCGGCCTGCACCCCGCACACCGATCCCGCGCACACCGCCGCGCTCGCGGCCGAGGAGATCGCGTACCGGCGGCGGGCGGGCTTTCTGTGCCTGGGCAGCGGCGCGCGCGACAGCACGCGCGACGAGTATTTCCTCTACCGGCGCGGCCAGCTCAAGAAGCACGTGCAGCAGGTGCTGTTCCTCGACGTGCGCGAGCGCCCCGCGGGCGCCAAGGTCCAGCAGGCCGTCGCCGCGGTCGGCGCGGCGCTGGCGGCGAGCTGGGCGCTGTGGGCGCAGTCCTCCACCGCCGGCGGCAGCTCGACGTTCCTCCTCTTCTGCGTGGGCGTCGTCGCCTACATCGCCAAGGACCGGATCAAGGAGCTCACGCGGCAGAAGCTGCAGCAGCGGCTGCGCCGCTTCATGCCCGATCAATCGTCCGAGATCGTCGGCGGCACGGGTCTTTACGACGCCAGCCTGCACGGCCGCTGCTACGAGTCGGTGCGCTACGTCGCCACCAGCGAGCTGCCCGCCGACGTCACCCGCGCGCGCGATCTGCACCACGTGGTCGATCTCGGCGACGACCGGGCCGACGAGGTCCTGCACTACCGAAAGCGCATGCACTTCGAGGGCGAGCTCCTGGCGCGCGATCTCGGCGCGAGCGTGCGGGACATCGTGCGCCTCGGCATCCGCGACTTCACCGAGCACCTCGACGATCCGAAGCGCGAGGTGACCTTCTTCGATCCGAACGTGGGCGCGTTCGTGTCGCGCCGCGCGCCCAAGGTCTATCACTTGAACCTCGTCCTGCGCTACCAGACCGAGGGCGCGACCGACGTCTCGTTCGAGCGGGTGCGCGCGATCGTGAGCCGCAAGGGCATCGTGCGCGTCGACGTGGTCCTGCCCCGCACGGCCGCGTCGGCGCTCGCGCAGACCCTGGATCCGGTCGCATGAAGATCCGCGGCGGCCTGCAGCGAAACCTGACCCTCGGCTACCTCGTGGTCGTCCTGGCGGTGGTCGCCGGGCCGCACGCCCTGCTCGGCGAGCTGGTCACGCGCCGGGCCGAAGAGCGCCTCCTGACCGATCTCGAGCGAGCCGGGCGGGTGGTCCTGCTCGAGCTCGAGAGCGCCCCCGATCCCGGACGCTTGCAGGACCTGGTCGAGCGCCTCGCCGGGCCCCTCGAGACCCGCATCACCCTCATCGGCGACACCGGGCAGGTGCTCGCCGACTCCGCCGTCGACCGCACGCGGATCGCGCTTCTGCCGAACCACGCCCACCGCCCCGAGGTGCAGCAGACGCTGGCGGCGAGCTCGCAAAAGGCCCACGCGCGGCGCACCTCGGAGACCACCGGACGGCCGATGCTCTACCGGGCCTTGCCGGGCGTCGGGCGCGCCCGCGCGCTCGGTGTGGCGGTCGTGCGCACGGCGGCGGACCTGTCCGAGACCAACGAGGCGCTGGCGTCGCTGCGCAGCGCCATCGGCTGGTCGGCCTCGGGTGCGCTCGGGCTCGGGCTCCTGCTCGCCCTTCTGCTGTCGCGCCGCATCACCCGTGGGGTCGACGAGATCACCCGCCTCGTGGCCGCCATCCAGCAGGGCGACGCGCTGCCCGAAGCCACCGCGCGCTGGGGCGAGCTCACCAGCCTCGACCGCACCCTGCGGCAGCTGGGCGCCGACATCGCGCGGCAGCGCCCCGAGATCCGGCGCGACCGCGCCCACCTGCTGGCCCTGCTCGAGTCGTCGTCGCAGCCCATCCTGGTGGTCGCGCCCGACGGCAGCATCGCCGAGGTCAATCCCGCCGCACGCGCGGCCTTCCAGCTGGTGGAACAGGAGCAGGTGCGCCGCATCGGCGAGCTCGGGCGGGAGCCGCTCCGGGTCGCGTTCGCAGCCGCCCTCGCGACCGGCCTCGAGCAGCGCGCCGAGACCGGAGATCCGGCTCACCCGTGGGCCCGCCTGCATCCGATCCCGGGGGCTTTCGCGCCGCAAGGGGTCGTCGTGTGGCTGGAGCAAGCGCCGGCTTGACGCACGGCGTCGCACCCAGGTCCGACCTTCGATCCCCGATTCTTTGTAAAACTTTCCGGGCGTCGCGCTGTTCGACCTCGCACGATCCGTGCGAGGATCCGCCAGCAATGCGCGGTGTTTTTCTGGTCTTTTCGCTCGGGCTCGCGGCATGCGGACCGACCCAGCAGGCGGTACCCGATGCGGGGGCCGGCGGCATGGGGCCAAGCGCGCCCTCGACTAGTGGCGGCAGCGGAGCGCCGCGCCAGCCCGACGCGGCCGCGTGTGGCACCCAGCGCTTCGAGCTGCAGCCCGGCATGGCACCCGACGTGGTGATGGTGTTCGACAAGTCGGGCTCGATGTCGATCGCGCTCGGCAACTCCACGCGCTGGCTCGTGATGACGGCGGCGGTGCGCTCGGTGGTGCGCGCGAGCGAGCAGAAGATCAACTGGGGCCTGATGCTGTTCCCCGCCAACGAGGGCTGCGCGGTGTTCGACGTCGACGTACCCGTGGGGCCTGACCACGCGGCGATGATCGAGCGCAAGGTCGGCAGCGCGAATCCGAACGGCGAGACGCCCGCGCGCGAGGCCATCCAGAAGGCGCACGCGTACTTGAAGGGCCTCGGGCGCAGCGCCCCCCGCTACATCCTGCTCGCCACCGACGGCGCGCCCAACTGCGCGGCCGGCTGCACCTGCCCGTTCGGCTTTGCGCCGTGCGAGGGCAACAAGTGCCGGCGCAGCGACGGCGCCGGGGGCATGGGGGCGATGGCGTGCGAGATGCCCTGCACCGAGCGCGGGGTCGACATGGCAGGCGCGATCGACGCCACGCGCCAGGCGGCGGTGGAGTCCACCACCGTCATCGTGATCGGCATGCAGACCGGCGTGGCGGAGGACGCGGCGCTGACGGCGATGGCCACCGCGGGCGGATTCGCGCGGCCGGCCGGCGTGGCGCGCAGGTACTACCTGGCCGAGAACGGCGCGGAGCTGGAGCAAGCGCTCATGGACATCGCCGGGCTCATCGTGTCGTGCACGTATCCGCTGACGACGCAGGCGCCGGATCCGGACAACATCGTCATCACGGTCAACGGCATGCAAGTGCCCCGGGACGAGGTGAACGGCTTTGCGCTCGGCCCCGACGGCAAGTCGATCATCTTTCGCGGACGCACGTGCGACGAGCTGCAGACGCTGCGTACGCCTAACATCCAGGTCGTCCTCGGCTGTCCCCCCCCCGGCAAGCCCGTGCGCCTCCCTCCGCCCTGACCGATCGTCCGAAGGCCGAGGCCCCAAGCCTCGGGTTCTGCTAGATTGCGCGGTCGATGCGGCCGGCACTCTTGGCACTCGAAGACGGCACGGTGTTCCGCGGGCGCGCGTTCGGCGCGACCGGAGAGGCGTCCGGCGAGGTGGTGTTCAACACCGCGCTCACCGGCTACCAGGAGGTCCTGACGGATCCCTCCTACCGCGGACAGATCGTGGCGATGACGGCGCCCCAGATCGGCAACGTGGGCTGGAACCGCGAGGACTTCGAGTCGCGGCAGGTCTGGTGCTCGGGCTTCGTCGTGCGCGAGCTGTCGCCGGTGGTCTCGAGCTGGCGCGCCGAGAGCTCGCTCGACGAGGCGCTGGCCGAGCAGGGGCTGGTCGGCCTCGAGGGCATCGACACCCGTGCGCTCACCCGCCGCCTGCGCGACGGCGGCGCGGCGATCGGCGTCATCACGACGGACACGCTCGACGAGGCCGAGGCGGTGGCGCGGGCGCGCCGAGCGCCGCGCCTCGAGGGCCGAGATCTCGTCCGCGAGGTCACCTGTGGCGAGCCCTACGAATGGCGAGAGGGCAGCTGGCGCGCCCCCGCCGGGTTTCTGCCCCAGGCGCGCGTCTGCGAGCTCCGCCCCGAGCGCTTCCACGTGGTGGCGTACGACTTCGGCATCAAGCGCAACATCCTGCGACGGCTGCGCGACGTCGGGTGTCGCGTGACCGTGGTGCCGGCCGCGACCACGGCGGCGCAGGCGATCGCGCTCCGGCCTGACGGCGTGTTCCTGTCGAACGGCCCGGGCGACCCGGCGGCGGTCGAGTACGCGATCGACGCGACACGGGGCCTCTTGGATCACGGAAAGCCTCTGTTCGGGATCTGCCTCGGGCACCAGATTCTCGGCCTCGCGCTCGGGGGCACGACCTACAAGCTCAAGTTCGGCCACCACGGCGCCAACCAGCCGGTCATCGATCTCGAGACCGGCAAGGTCGAGATCACGTCCCAGAACCACGGCTTCGCGGTCGACACGGGCTCTCTGGCAGGGCGCGCCATGCTCTCGCACGAGAACCTCAACGACCACACGGTCGAGGGCATGCGCCTTCCCGGCCGTCCGGTGTTCTCG
>JAHFDS010000005.1:0-28469 GCA_023248855.1 Myxococcales bacterium | reverse complement strand
CGGTGCAGTACCATCCCGAGGCCGCCCCCGGCCCGCACGACGCGGGTTACCTATTCGAGCGCTTCGCCAAGCGGCTCGAGGAGGCATCCCGATAGACCGACGAGCCTGACTACTTCTGGTCGCCCGGCGAACGCGCCGACAAGATGTGGGCGGGAACGCCGACCACCGTCGCGCCCGCCGGGACGTCATCGAGGACGACGGCATTCGCTCCGACGCAAGCGTCGTCGCCGATCGTGACGCCCCCGAGGATCTTGGCCCCAGCGCCCACGTTGACGCGATTTCCCAGCCGCGGGGCCTCGAGCGGTCGATCCAGATGACTCCCTGCCGGATGTAGCAATCGTCCCCTATCACCGCGCAGGGATGGACGATGATGTCGCCTTGGTGCTCCACAACCAGGCGTCGGCCGACACGCGCAGAGTCGGGGAGCTCGATGCCGTAGAGATTCCTCACGCTGCGGAACATGGCCTTGTAAAGGATGCTGAGCGGCGCGCGCAGCGGCCGCGGGCTGATCTCCATGCGCCAGGCGCCGAATCGGTGGACGACCAGCGCGCGAAATCCAGGCTTGGTCCAGTCCCGCCGGTTGGCCGTCCAGTCCTCGCGGATCTGCGCCAGGAGCGAGGGCCTGTCGGCTTCCACAGGGATGGAGGATCGGGGATTCGTCGGCGGGGCCGGCGGAGGCGGTGGGGCGGGTGCCTTCATGGCTGCTCGGCCCACAGCATGCGGCGTGCCTGGTCCCTAACGGACACCAGGTCCGCGTTTCCTGGGCGGGCGGGCGCCCGCGAACACCGCGGTCGCACGGTTCTGCCCCGCGGGGCACTTTGCCCCCCGCGTCGAGAGGGGACCTCGTGCCGAGAAAGCCGGCGATCCGGGGGAGCACGGCGGGGCCGCCGACCAGCAGCTCCTCCGCTCCTCGCCGGCCTCGAAGGTGGCGACGTGGCTCGCGGAGGCGTCTTCGCGAGCTCGAGCGCGGGCCAGGCGGCGCGGCCCTCCGTGAACAATCGGCGCGCAGCGTCGTCCATCGCTGCGGACGATGGCATGGACGCGCGCGGCCCAGCAACCCGAGCTCCGACCGTGGACGTGGACCATCTCGCGCACACGGGTGCAGCCGTCGCCGGGCGTCAGGAGCGGGCGAGACCGGCGCAGACAGTGCTAGAATCGTGGAGGTCGTTCGCTCGCAGGATACCTGCCATGTGGTCTGTCGAGGTGCTCAGCGCCGCCATGGCCGAAGCACTCGCGGAGGCGGCGGTTGCGTCGGCGCATGGTGATGTCCCCGTGGGCGCCGTGTTGGTGGCGAGGGACGGGAGCCTTCTCGCGCGCGGCCACAACGAGCGCGAGCGCGCCCAGGATCCGACGGCGCACGCGGAGATCCAGGCCCTCCGAGCGGGAGCCAGGCACCTTGGCTCGTGGCGGGTCCATGAGCTCGCGCTGGTGGTCACGCTCGAGCCCTGCGTGATGTGCGCTGGCGCCCTCGTGTCGGCGCGCGTGCCGCTCGTCTGCTTCGGCGCCGACGACCCCAAGGCCGGCGCGGTGCGCAGTCTGTATCGCCTGTGCGAGGATCCCCGGCTCAACCATCGACTGTCGGTCGTCCGAGGCGTGCGCGCAAAGGAGGCGAGCGCGCAGCTGCGCGCGTTCTTCGCCGCCCGCCGCGGTTGACGGACCGGGGGACCCGTGTGACGGTCGAGGCGCTCGCATGAGGGGTGGCACGCTCTCGCTCGGCCTGATCGTCGGGATGCTCGTGACGCTCGCGGCGCCTGCCGCCGCGCAAAAGGGCCGGCTGGCGTTGCGGGGCCACGTGCTCGGGCAGATCCTCGAGGGCAGCCCTGCGCGGGTCCGGATCGAGGCCACCGGCGGGCACGCCCCGTACACCTACTACTTCGACTGGAATGGGGACGGTCGCTACGAGGTGGCGGATGCGACCGAGGACACCGCAGGGTACGCGTTTCCACGAACCGGCACTGCCACGATCGGCATCGGAGTCAAGGATGCGCGCGGCAAGGTCGCGACCGCGCGGCTCCAGGTCCTGGTGCAGAACGCGCCCCCGATCCTTCGATCCCTGCGGGTCGCCGGGCCGGTCGCGGAGGGGCAGCCCATCCAGGTCGAGGTCGACGCGATCGATCCGGGCGGCCGGCCCCTGCTGTATGCGTTCGACTGGGAGAACGACGGCACGTTCGACGACGAGAAGGCAGAGGGGCGCGCGACCCACGTCTACGGCGCGCCGGGTGTCTACGTCCTCATCGTCCGCGTACGCGATCCAGACGGCGCGATCGCCTCGGGAGCAGCGGCCGCGGTCGTCAAGGCGGGCGGCCTTGGGGTCCGGCTGGATGGCCCCGGCCCCCTCGTCGAGGGCACGGCCGCGACCCTGTTCGCCCGCATCGAAGGCCCACGGGTCGAGCCGGTGCGGTTCGACTGGGAGCTCGGCGATGGCACGCGCGAACGTGGGGAACGGATCACCCACGCATACCGCCCTGGTCGCTACGCGGCCAGGGTCATCGCGACCGACGCCGCAGGTCGATCCGGTGAGGCCAGTGTGACGCTCGAGGTCGCCAACGTCGCGCCTCGCATCCAGCAGATCGAGCTGCCCGCGTCGATCGAGGAAGGGTCGGAGCTGGTCGTGAGCGTGACCGCGGAGGACCCTGGGGGGGCCCAGGCGGGGCTGCGCTATGCGTTCGACTGGGAGGGGGACGGGCGGTTCGACACCACGGTCAGCGACTCCAACGCGGTCCACCTGTACCGCAGCCGGGGAAGCTACGTCTTGACCGTGCGGGTCACGGACGTCAACGGTGGCGTCGCCGAGGCGCATCGCGCCGTGCGGGTGCTGCGGCCGAGCGGAGGCAATCTCTACGTGCTCCTCGGCTTCGGGACCGGTGGGTTCATCGGCGTCACCCCGTTTCGGACGACCGACGCGCGACGCGCCGACCTGGGGCAGGACACCAGCATGCCGCGGCAACCTCGCGACGTGGTCCCTGGCTACAACATCGCGGATCGCACGGTGTACGGGCAGTGGCCCTGGACCATGGACCTCGACGTCGCGTACCTGCTCGGTCCAGTCGCTGCGCTGTCCCTGCGTCAGACCTTCGCCGTCGAGGGCGGCAACCACTACTCGGTTCAGCCAGGGCTCGAGTTCTGGACCCCGCGCCGCTACGTTTCCACGTATGCGCGGACCGCGCTCGCGATCCATCGACAGCCCGACCTGGTCGGCACCAACCTGTCGCTCGGGTTGCTGGTCAGGGTGGGTCTGCCCAACGTCGCGCTGCGGGCCGAGCTCGGCATCGAGCCGCTGTTCCTCGGCACCGTGCGGCCGGCGCCGAACGATCCCACCTTCGGGGAGACCTCGATCGCCGGCAAGGGCATCGTGTTGCCGGTGCTGATGTTCTTCGGCATCGCGGGGAACCTGCTGTGAGGAAGGGGAGGAAGCGGAGCCCGGCCTTGCCCGCGCTCCTCGGCGCGAGCGTGCTCGCCTGCTCGGGTCCGAATCGTCTCGAGGAGCTGCTGACCGGCGCCCCTTTGATCTGCGAGCGGTATCGCGACAAGGTGCTCTCCTGCTGCAGGCGCTTCGACGCGGCCGCCGACGCGAGCCCGGTCGCCGGCTATGTCCCCCAGCTCTGCAGAGACGTGCGCGCCGTGACGGCGAGCCTTCATGGAGAGCCGTGGAAGGCCTGCCCGCTCGAGACCGCACGCAACGACGAGCTTCTGCCGTGCGAGATCATCAATTTCGACGCCACGCTGTCCGATCCCATGAACCCCGGCTCGGCTCGGGCGGTGGCCAGCCACAGGGTCCAGTTCGACCTTGCCGAGCTGACCGGGCCAACCACGGGGGGCAAGCAGCTCGTGGCGCGCGCGCGCGTCCGGCCCCTCGGGTTCCACGCCGACCGCGAGCTCGATGACGGCGACACCGTCTGCGAGGCCAGTCGCTACGACGTCGTCGCAGAGGCGCCGCTCTTGCCGCCGGTCGCGGGCTCGGCGGGCACGCTCCAGGTCTCCGGCCTGTCCGGCGCCGGCAGAAATGGCGTCCCGAACCCCGTGCAATGCCGCCGCGGGTTGTTCGACAGCCTGAGCGATCGCTGGGCCTACTTCTGCGACGCGCCGGCCTCGATTCCTGACACCGCGCGCTTCCTGGGCCCCGGAGACCGCACGACGCTGCGCGGCATCAACGAGGACACGACCGGGTTTCTCGTGGTCGCGGTCGGAGAATTCCAGATCAACTACGACATCCCGCCCTCTCCCAACCTGCCCGGGCAACCGGCTCGGCCGCCTTTCGAGGCAGTCTTCCCGGCACGACTGCCGGACCTCGGCCAGGACTTCCCGATCGCGGTCCGATGTTTCGGGGCCCCGTGTCCAGCCGAGCTGCACATCGCCGTGCGCTCGACCGACCGACCCGACGACTTCACGACGCCCAATCAGTTTGCTGAGGTCGATTGCGTGGTCCGGAGCGGGGGGGAGAAGGCCGTCCTCCCGGCCGCCTCGATGGATCTCGTCCGCTCGACCCCCTGGCGGACGCTGACGGTCCAGGTGTGGCAGGCGGGCCTGGTGGTCGCGCAGGACGACAGAGGTACGGAGATCACCTACGGCGCCGGCGTGGGGGCGTTCGCCCAGTTCCACAAGACGCCGGGTCCGGAGCAATAGGGCGGCAGAAATGGCTCGGGGGGCCACGCAGTGCGACGCGCGACCCCCCGAACACAGAAGAACTACCTGTAACTAATTAATTTTCAAGCCAAGTGCTGCACAACTAAAGCGCGCGGGCTGGCTGGTTAGCAGGTAAAGCCGACCACGCGTTGTGTTCCAGCTTCCGAAGCATGGAGTCAGCAACGCGTGTGCCACGGGTCGGATCCGCCCTCATCTCATTGAAATTGCATCGGTGACATGCTAGGAACGGGCTTCGGGTCTGACATCCGTGTCATGCTCGGAGGCTCGTTACCCCTTACTCTTTGCGAGGCGCCTTGTCCGGAAACGTCATGGTCGTCAACTCCGATGGCCCCGAGACGAGGGTTGCCATCGTGGAAGGCGGCCAGCTCCGCGAGGTGTACATCGAGCGGAAGCGAGAGCGTGGCATCCTCGGCAACGTCTACAAGGGGCGGGTCCAGCGCGTGCTGCCCGGCATGCAGGCCGCCTTCGTGGACATCGGCGTGGGCAAGTCGGCGTTCCTCTACGTCGCCGAGGTCCGCACCGACCACAGCGACTGGAAGCCGGCGTTCCTCGAGGACGACGGCGACGACGTGAGCGAGGCCCCGCCGCCCAAGAAGGGGGGCAAGGCGCCTCGGATCGAGGACCTGCTCAAGGAAGGGCAAGAGGTGGTCGTGCAGATCACCAAGGATCCCATCGGCACCAAGGGGGCGCGCTCGACCACGTACGTGTCCATCCCGGGGCGGCAGCTCGTGTACATGCCGACGGTCAACCACATCGGGGTTTCGCGCCGCATCTCGTCGGACAAGGAGCGCAAGCGCTTGCGGGAGCTGCTCGAGAAGCTGCGACCCGAGGAAGGGGGCCTCATCGTGCGCACGGTGGCGGACGGCGCCACGGAGGAGGACCTGCGCTCGGACCGCGACTACCTCGTCAAGCGCTGGAGCGAGACCGTCAAGAAGGCCGAGAAGGCCAAGGCTCCGGCCCTCCTGTTCGTGGACCTCGACCTGCTCCTGCGCATGGTGCGCGATCACCTCACGGAGGAGCTCGATCGCGTGATCATCGACAACGATGGGGACTTCCAGCGCGTTCGCAAGTTCGTGCGGGAAATCGCCCCCAGCCTCGAGCACAAGGTGGAGCGCTACGCGGGCTCCGATCCGATCTTCGACGGCTACGGCATCGAGCTCGAGATCAATCGCTCCCTCGAGCGCAAGGTCTGGCTCAAGAGCGGCGGCTACCTCATCTTCGATCAAGCCGAGGCCGCGACGATCATCGACGTCAACACCGGCAAGTTCGTCGGCTCCAAGGACCTCGAGGAGACGCTCACCAAGACCAACCTCGAGGCGGCTGGTGAGATCGCCGAGCAGCTGCGGCTTCGCAACATCGGCGGCATCATCATCGTCGATTTCATCGACATGGAGAAGGAGGCGAGCCGTCGCAAGGTGACGCAGGCGTTCGAGGAGTGCCTGGCCGACGACAAGAGCCGAACCAGCGTCACGGGCATCTCGAGCTTGGGCCTGGTCGAGATGTCGAGAAAGCGTACCCGGGAGTCGCTCGGGCGCATCCTCACCGAGCCGTGCGCCTACTGCGCGGGCAAGGGCTACCTCAAGAGCGCCGCGACGGTGGCCTCGGAGATCCTGCGGCAGCTCCGGCGCGAGGGCGATGCGTTTCCGCAAGAGACCATCGTGGTGCTCGCGCATGGCGACGTGGCCCAGCAGCTCTCGGGAGAGGATCGCATCTGGGTGGAGGCGCTCGAGAAGCGTCTGCAGAAGAGCATCGTCGTGCGGACGCGAGGCTCCTTTCATCTGGAGAAGTTCGAGATCCAGGGGACTGCCTCGGCGCGCGAGGACGCCGCGAAGGCCGAGCCGGTCAAGGCATGAAGCGACCTACGGTTCCGCGCGCGGCGCGCGTCACGCTCAATCGCGACTACACCAAGGGCGACGACCTGCTCTCCGAATACGTCATGGACGTCTCGCAGTCCGGGGCCTTCATCCGTACGAACGATCCCCTGCCGGTGGGCACGCGCATCCAGGTGCGCTTCCGGGTGACCCTCGATCGCATGGAGCTCGTCGAAGGGGTGGCCGAGGTCGTGCGCGTGAGCGCCGTGCCGGCGGGTATGGGGGTCTTCTTCGTGGAGCTCACGGAGGCGTCGCAGGAGATCTTGGCACGCTTGATCGATCAGCGCCGCGCCGGCGATACCCCCCTCGGGTCCGCGGGCGAGGGGGCGCTGCACCCGGACCCGAAATCATGACGGCATTCGGTCGAGTGGAGTGGAGGCGTCGGGGTGGGGCTCGGTGAGCGGATCCGCAACCTGGCGCGCGTGAACCTCGAGGCGCTCCTCGAGGGGGCGCCTCGTGCCCAGGTGCTGCTCGACGAGCTCACGGACGAGGAGCTCGAGGCCGAGCTCGCGCGCAGGCGCAACCGGCGCCAGCGCGAGGTGGAGGAGCGTGCGGAGCTGGCGCGCGCCGAGCGGGCCGCGCGCGTGCACCTCGGTCAAGTGCGGGCTGGCCCCAGTGGAGCTCACGCTCCGAGGCGCGTTCCGCTGCGGTTCGACGCGCAGCTCGCGCGCTACTACGCCGAGCTGGGCGTCCCCTACGGAGCAGAATTGGTGGTCGTCAAGCGTGCCTACCGCCGGCTCATGCGCCGGGTCCATCCGGATCGTCACGCGGGTGACGCCGCGCGACACGAGGAAGCGACCCAGCTCTCCCAGACGCTCGGAGAGGCCTACCGGGAGCTCGAGCGAGCGCTCGCGCGGCCACGCTAGCTTAGTTCTGGGCGGCTTGCGCATGCAGCGCGGCCGCGAGGTCGGGCTTGCTCGCGCGGGTCGCGACCTCGGCCGCGCGCCGGAGCAGACCAGGCTCCGCAGGCAGCGCAACGCGAATCGCCGGGCCGGCCGGGTACCGCTGGACCACGTCGTCGAGCAGGCCCGCCACCTGCTCGCTGCGGTAGGCCGAAGCGAGCACCATGGCCTGGCGGAACTCGATGGCGGCGCGCATGGGTTGCGCGCTGGCGAACATGAGCCGGCCGAGCGCCTGGTGCGGCTGCGGGTCGAGTGGCGCGAAGAAGGCGGCACGCAGGAAGTCGAGCTCGGCGCGCCGCGGGTCGTCGCGCATGCGGACCAGACCGCGCTGGAAATGGAAGCGCGCGTCCACCGGGTGGGCCTCGATGGCGCGCGCGAGGCCATCCTCGTCGAGCTGGCGCAAGCGCTCGTCGAGCGTTGCCGTGGCGGCGGGGGAACCGAGCAAGAAATACCCTGCACAGGCCGAGGCCGCGACCAGGGCGGTCGCGATGCCGAGGTCGGCCGCTGGCCGCCCGAGCGGCCGGCCATCTCGTCGCGCCGCCAGGATGCCGAGGACCACCGTGGCCGGGGCGGCACAACCGAGGAACTCGAGGTTGAAGTCTCCCAGGTTCTGCGCGGCACTGGCGACCAGGGCGGCCGCGGCGGCGAGCGCGGTGGAGTCCGCCCGGATCGGCGGTTGGGAATCGTCGCCCGAAGACCTCGGCCGCAGGCGCTTCCAACCGGCGAGGAGCCCCGCGCCGACAAGGAGGATCGTCATGGGGAACCCCCACTCCGAGGCCCACTGCAGCGGCCAGCACTCCGGGTGAGTGGCGCGCACGAAGCGATGAAGCGAGCTGGTCCGGGGAGCGACGTCCGAGTAGGCGCCACGCCCGATGCCGGTCCAGGGAAAGCGAACGGCGAGGTCGAGCGCATCCCCGAAGGTCTGGACCTTCTCCGAGGCCCGGAGGTCACCGGCGAGCCGACTGCGCAGGATCTCCCGGTTCGGGAAGATCGCGATCGCCGTGAGCGCGAGGACCGCCAGCACGGCCACGCCCGCCCGGCGGCGCCCGCCTGGGCCGCCGCCGCCGATCGTGGAGAGCGCCGCAGAGGCGAGGCCTCCCGCGAGCACCCCGAGCACCCCGCCTCGGGTCCCGGAGACCACGATCCCGCCGAGGCAGATCACGCCCAGCGTGCCGTAGAGCGCGCGATCTCTCGGCGAGCCGCGCAGCGAAAGGACGATCGCGGGCGCGCTGGCCAGCACCAGGAAGCCGCCGGTGTGGTTGTGGTTCACGAACGTCCCGAGGATCACGCGCTCGGTGAAGTGCGGCGTGTAGAGGCCGAGGACGGTCCTTGTCTCCGACAGGCGATTGGCGAGAGCGAGGGCGCTCTCGAACGCGCCCATCGCGAGCAGCAGCACCAGCAAGGCGCGTGCGCGCGAGCGGTGATGGGCGGCATGTGTGGAGACGAGGAAGAGGGCCGCGAGGCCGGTGTGCTGAGCCAGCTGCAGGCTGGTCGCGGCCGGCGAGAGCGACAGGGGGCCCGGACCATAGAGGCCCGCGGCGCCGCGAAGGTGCGCCGCCTCGGGAGACAGTACGGCGAGGACGGACGCCGGCAACGGGATGAGCTGGATCGCGGAGGCGGCGCAGGCCAGCGCGAACGCCAGGGCGAACGGCCGCGCCGAGTGGCCCCAGCGGGCGCCCGACAGGAGCACGACCAGCAACCCCGCGACGAACACACCCGAGAGTGCGGCGGCGACCTCGGCGTGGACCGCCCCGGCCAGCAGCGGCGGGACCACGATGGCGCCACCGGCGATCCAGAACGCAGCCGTCGCGCTCCGATCCTGCGAGCCCGGTCGGGAGGCGCCGCCGCGGCCGCTCACATCAGAACATCCGCTCGGGGACGTTGATGGTGTCCCCAGGCTGCAGGGCGAAGCTCTTCTCCTTGCCCTCCGAGATCGCGCGCACGCGCACGTGGTAGCGCTGGGTCTCCTCCCCCACGAGGCGAATCACGTCGACGTCATTGGGATCGGCAAACTGGGTGAAGCCTCCGGCCGAGGAGATAGCCTCGACGATGTCCATCGCTTCGGAAAACGGGTAGGTGCCGGGCTTCGCCACCTGCCCCAGCACGCGGATCTTCTTGGCGTTGGACTGCTTGATGTACACGGAGACCTTGGGCTCGCGCAGGATCTGCTCCTTGCGGAGCTGCTCCTCGACGCGCAGACCCGCGGCCGGTGGCGCGAGGCCCGCGATCTTGATGGAGCCCACGAGCGGCAACAGCACGGTGCCATCAGGACCCACGCGAAACTCCCCGGACAGCTGGGGCTCATCGAACACGCGTACCTCGACCAGATCGGACACCTCGACCTGCATCGAGGTGGGCGGCAACGTGCGCGGCATCGGCGAGGGTGGCAGGGCCCGCGGACAGCCGAGCGCGAGCAGCGCCGCCACGACGAGCGCGCTCCGCACGTCAGAGCGCCACGCGCAACGAGGCCTGGACGCCATGCTTGAGGTAGGAGACATCGTTGACCGTTCGCATCCCGGCGGCATCGAGGACCACGCTGAAGTTGCTCCGGTTCGCGCTGAGCGAGTACCCCAGGCTGCCCGTCGTCCTGGACGAAAACGAATGGTCTGCCGAGAGCTGCAAGGAGATCACGTGGTCCGTGCGTTCGTTCGACTGATACGTCTGGCCCGGGAGCTCGGGCGGGGGCGGCGCAAAGCGCCTTCGATCGTAGCTCAAGTTGGCCGAGACGGCATTTCTCAATGAGATGGCGCGGCGCGCCTGCACGCCGACCCGGTCGCTCGCGTAGTAGTTCGCCCACAGGGAATCCTCGAAATCCCGGGAATACAAGAGCCCGAAGAGCGCCGCCGCGGTCTGGTACTTGAGGTCGAAGCCGAGCACGAACAGCGTCGCTTCGTCGTCTGGGCCGCGCGTCTTTTCGTAAAAGCCCTTGCCGAACCCGGCTCGCGCGCCGATCTGGAGGCGCTCGGTCACCGCGGTGAAGGCAGTCGCCTGGACGTGTACCGGATAGGAGCCAGACTTGTCCGCTCCGTCATGGCGCACGACGCCGAGGCCGCTCGTGAGGCCGACGCTCGTGCGCGGCAGCACCAGCCAGGTGGTGCCCGCGCTGATCGCGTGGGCGTGGTGACTGGCGAGGCTCTGGCTGGCGGCCGCGTCGTACCAGGCTTGCGTGAACTGGTAGGAGAGGTCGAGCTTGAGCCGCGGGCCGGCTGGCTGAATCCCGGCGTGCACGCCCACGGCGTTCGTGTTGGACGTGAACTGCCGCTGCCCGGGCTGGTACGGCGGCATCACGAGCCGGGCGTAACGATCGTCCGCCGACAGGCTCAGGTGCTCGGAGGCGACCACGGTGAGGTTGGCGCCAACGTTGGCGGAGAGCGAGCGCTGCTCGCGGACCGCATCATCGTCGGTCAGATACTCGGTGTACGCGAGCGAGGCGGCGAGGCGTGGGGTGATGGCCCGGCTGCCCCGTGGCTCGAGGCTGACCTGGGGCACGAGCTGCAGCGTGGCCGATTGCCGGGTCCCGGTGTCCCGGTAGAAGATGTTGCTATCGTAGCCCGCCCCAAGGGTGACGGACGGTCGCAGCACCAGATGGCCCAGCAGGAGGATCCCGGTCGGGGCCTCTCCGGTCAGCGGGCCACTGCTGGCCGCGGCTTCCTGGGCGGCTGCGCCGCCGCTGGCGAGCCCGAGCAGGGCCGCCAGCACGCCGCTCAGCTGAAGGGCGAAGCCTCGGGCGGCCGGCCTCCGGGATCCATGGCGCCGCCGCCGCTCGGGCCCCCGCCCGGCGGGCGCGCGCCGGGATCGGTCGTGTCTTGCTCGCTCGTCGACGGAGTGCCATTGCGAATCGACGATTCCTCGAAGCTCATGGTCGCACCCGCGTCGCGCGCCACCTGCACGCACAGCATGGTTCGATGGATGCAAAGAAAGAACTGGGTCTGGATCCGTGCCCGCAAGTCGCTGCCACCCGGTGTCGGAGCCCCAACAGCCTTCTCCAGCTGGCCACCCCCACCGCCCGCGGCCGGCCGATCGGCCTTGGCCGCCTGGTACGAGGCGACCTCGCTCAGGAGCTCGGCCTGGTTCTCGCTGAAGGCCGGCAGGACGACGTCGCCGATCACGTGCAGCGCCTCGTCGATCTTGGCCACCTTCTCCTTGGAGCCGTTCGCCGCGAGCAGCGCGTCCGCGCGGCCGCGCCGCAGACCTTCCTCGCTCTGCCGGATGAGATCGAGCAGGAAGGCCGTCATCGGCGGCATCTGCTCGGGCGTCAGCGCCGAGGCCGTGTCGAAGATCGCTCCCTCCTGCGGCGGCAGGGCCGTGATCAGCTTGGCGAGCTTCTGGCAAGCGGGGTCTTTCGGCAGGTGCCGCGAGGTGAAGGCGCGAGCCGCCGACCAACCGCCCAGGCTCAACAGCCCGGCGATCCCGACCGCCCATGAAAGTCGCCGCGTACGCATCCGGAACCTCCTTCATGGTAGCACGGGTGCCTGTGGATCGTGCCCGGTCATCTGGCCGCGGTTCACGGCGGAGGGTGGGGGGAACACCTACTGCGAGGACGAGAAGACGAAGGGGACCTCGACGGTGGCCGAGGCGCCCCCGGCGGGGAACCGCCAGGTACGCACCGCCCCGGTCACGCAGGCCGCGACCTCCGGGTCACCGATGTCATCCTCGGGGAGGGTGACTTGGGCCACCGTTCCGGCGCCGGTGATCTGGAAGCGGACGGTCAGCTTGCCATGGAGGGTGGGGTTCTTCTTGAGCCCCTTCTCGTAGCAGCGGCGGATGGCGCCGTTGCGCTTTCGGATCTCGGCCATGACCTGCGCCTGATCGAGCTCGCCTTCGACGCTGGCGACCTCCTGCTTGGCCACGCCGCGCACCTCGCGCTCGGTCTTCGCAGTCGCGGTCCCCGCCTCCTTGACGCCGCCGCCGCGCATCGGATCGGCGGAGATGGACCGGCCCGTGCTCGCCCGCTCGGGGTTGCGCAGGGGCCCCGCGGCGCTGGGATCGGTGACCCCTCCGAGCCCGGCGAACGCGCGATCCTGGTCGGTGGCGGGCGCTCCCTTCCCGACGAGGTCGTCGAGCGCGCCCTGGCCGCCCTGGGCGCCGAGGATCTTCAGCAGACCGGTCTTGGCGACCTGCTCGCGCAGGTGCTCCTTGCGCACCTCCGAGAGCTTGCGCGTGGAGGCTGGATCGGGGAAGCGCAGCGGGATCGGCTGCTCCCGCTTCCTGGTCGCCTTCTTGGCCGCCTCGGCGTCCGGTCGCCGGGGCTCCTCGCGCCTCGGCTTTTGGGGCGGCTTGGGGACGATCAGGCGCACGAATCGGTCGGGAACCTCGTCGACACGTGGAGGCAAGGGCGCCGGCAGGCTGCCGACGTAGCCCGCGAAGCCGAGGTGCGCGGACAGGGACACGGCCAGGAACGCGGCGAGCGCCAGGTCCAGCTTCTGGAGCAGCGTGCCGCGCACGGCCGCGGGCAACGGGGGGCTCAGCCGCGCCGGTGCCTGCACGATCTGGAAGAGCAACGCGGCATCGACGCCGATGCGGATCTTGCCGCGGGCGCGCTTGCCGAGCGGCACGAAGGCACGGACGCCGTCGCCTTCCCGCGCCGCCAGGCGGAGCTCATCGAGGGTGTGCACGGCGGTCCCGTCGGGCGAGACGCGTCCGTCCATGCCGTCGGCGAGCCAGACCCCGAGCTGGTCGCCACGCAGCTCGAACAGCGTGTAGCTCTTGGGCAGGGCGTCCGTCGGCAGCGTGAGGTCGTTGCGCGTCGACTGGCCCACCGTCACGCGAGTCGGCCGGCGAAGGATGCGCTCGGACGTCACGGTCCGGCCCTCGAGCAGACCGATGCGGAGCGCGAGACCGGACGGACCGAGCTTGTGGGCGGGGCTGTTCATGGTCAGAACGGTGCGGCCTTCACGCTCTCCAGGATCTTCGGGACAAACGCCTCCCGGAGCTGCTCCCACTGGTAGTCGACGGCGGAGCGCTGCAGGACGTAGAAGGCGCTCGGCTTGTGCACCTTGCCTTCGATCACGACATCGTCGGAAAAGCGCATGACCTTGCCGTCGCCCTTGGCCTTGCCGTCGCCCTTGGCCTTCGACCCCGTCTTGGCGGTGGCCTTGACCGGCGCCAGCTTCGCGCGTGGCGGCTCGGCGTGCGCGAGGCCCGGCAGGGCGAGCGCGATCCACGCGCACACACGCAGCATCATTGCGAAGTATAGCGCCCCTCCACGGGGGTCGCAAAACCACGGAGCGCAGGCCGCGTGCCGAGGGGCTCGCGCTTTCCGTGCGCGCGCACCTCGACGGGCACGCCATCGACCAGCAAGAGGTCGGTCCCGAGGACCCGCGGGATCCTCGGGCCGGGCACGAGGATTCCGACGAGGTTCAGCGGATCCGTGGCCGAGATCAGGATCTCCGCAAGCGGCGGGGCTCCTCCCCTGCGCAGCGCCCGCAGCGCCTCGAGGGCGCCCGGGAGCGCGAACTGCTCGCCGGTCGGACCGTCCACGAAGCGCCCGCCGCGCACCTCTCCGCGCAGCTCGAGCCGGCGCAGGACGGCGAGCAGATCGCGCCACGCGGGCGGATCGGACTCGCGCCCGAGCAGGTCGCGGAACAGGACGCCCCACCGCCCGAGCAGCGCGCGGGCGCGGGCCTCGAGGGCGTCAGGCGGCGCCGCGAGCTCGCTCGGCAGGAGCGCCCATCGGCCCGTGCCGCGCCGGAGCTGTTCGCGCCGTGCAGGCGCCCGGGATCCGGTGGGCCCCGGCGCCGCCAGCGCCCGCAGACCCGACCAGCCGTCCCCCGAGAGCAGACCCAGCGCCACCAGCTCCCACAGCGCTGCTTCGATCGCGTCCGGATCGTGGCCGAGGGCGAGGTCGGCGAAGAAGCTGGCGCCGCGCACCACGAGCAGCTCGTGCACGGCGCGCGCGCCGTCCGAGAGGGTGGGCGGGACCTCGCGCGGGTGCTGCAGGTGAGGCAGGGCGGTGCGCGGCACGAGCGCGATCGGCGTCGAGCGCGCCGGGCCGGACGTGGCGCCCTCGCGCGGGCAGAGGCGGCCCCAGACCAGCTCGCCGGACAGGCAGAGCTGGTCGAGCCAGCGGCCATCGTAGCGCCGCACGCGTGCCGGCAGGACCTCGCGCTCCCAGGCCGCCACGGGTAGCTCGAGGCCCGCGAGCTGGGTGACCACCTCCGCGACGCCCGCCACGCCCGTCCGTTGCGCCGAGGGAGCGACGTGCTGCCAGTGCACGAGGAAGCGCAGGTAGTCGGAGACGGCGACCGGGGCGATCTCCTGGCGCAGGCGCCCGAGGGTCGCGCGCTGCATGCGTTGGAGCAGGCGGCGCTCGCACCACTCTTCGCCGGGGGCGCCGGTGAAGCGGCCGCGCAAGAGGCGCCCCTCCGCCTCTAGGCGCGCCAGGGCGAGCTCGACCTCGGCCTCGGGCAGCGCGAGCTCGCTAGCAAGGCGCGTCGCGGCAAAGGGCGGCGACTGATCGGCCCGCGCGCCGACCAGCATCCAGACGGCGTCCTCGCGGCTCGGCGCCGCCCCGGCCCGCGGGGGCGGCTCGAGCGGCGGCTCGAAGGTCGCGTCCGGGTAGGCCACGCGCACGAGCGGAAGGCGCTCGGCGGCCACCCAGGCGTGAAGGCCCGTCGCGCAGAGCCGCGTGGCGCGGCCCTTGGCCACGAGCGCGGCGAGCCAGTCGGCCCACTCGGTGTTCGAGGCGAGGTCCCGGGTCGGGAGCACGCCGAGCGTGGACAGCAGGTCTGCCAGCTCGTGGACGTCCCTCGGATCGAGCGAGGCGTCGCGCACCACCTCCGCGATGGCCTCGGCGTCGAGCGCGGCCAGGGCGGCCTCGCTCGCGGGCAGCGTGCGGCGGACCGAGACTGCGCGGGTTCGCCGCTCCTCGAGCGGCGCGTCATCCAGGAACGCATACGGGTTCGCATTCAGGATGCCGTGCGAAAACGGGGACGGCTCGACGGTCTCGCGGGCCTCGCAGGCAATCGCGCCCGATTCCATCCCGGCGAGCACGGCGAAAAGGCCGGGCAAGTCGCAGTGCGTCTCGAGGCAATCGCGCATGGCCTCACGCACGAGCGGATGGTCGGGCAGCTCGATCGGGCCGCCGCCGTGGTTGTCCTGGCAGCCGACCTGGGCGGGGAAGACCGCGGCGAGGAGGTCATCGGCGCGCATGCGTTGCAGATGGGGCGGGACGCGCTTGCCCCCGAGTTGGCGCGGCAGCGTGAGGGCCCGGCTCGCGGTCCAGCGAAAGCGAGTCGGGAAGACGGGGGCCTGCAAGAGCGCCTGCTCGAGGGCCTCGCGCACCACCCGGGTCGTGACGAAACCGAAGATGGCGGCGAGCGGAAAGCTGTGCTGGGGGCCGAGCGAGAGCACGAGGCCATCGTCCGTGGCGGCCGCCTGCAGCTCGAAATCAAAGCTGCGGCAGAAGCGCTTTCTGAGCGCCATGCCGAAGGCGCGGTTGATGCGCGCGCCGAGCGGCGCGTGGATGACGAGCTGGGTCCCGCCGGCCTCGTCGAAGAAGCGTTCGGCAAACAGGCACGTCCGGGTCGGCACGCCGCCGAGCGCATCGGCACCGGCGACCACGTACTCGATCGCCTGCAGCGCGCCGCGCGGGCACAGGGCCCCTTCCCGCTCGAGCCACGGGCGCAGTCCCGCCGGGTCGCGCGTGCGCGCCTCGAGGAGCTCCTTGCGCAGCGCGCCCACGGCCTCGGAGAGCTCCGCGGAGCGGCCCGGCCCTTCGCCGAACCAGAAGGGGATCGTCGGTGGCTGGCCGTGAGCGTCCTCGACCCGGACCTTGCCGGTCTCGACGCGGCGGACGCGCCAGGAGGTGTTGCCGAGCAGGAAGATGTCGCCCGCCATCGACTCGATCGCGAAGTCCTCGTCGAGCGTGCCGACGTGAGTGCCGTCTGGCTCCGCGACCACGTCGTAGAGCGCGGTATCCGGGATGGTGCCGCCGGAGGTCACGGCCAGCAAGCGGGCGCCGCGCCGAGCCCGCAGCGTCTCGCCGACCAGATCGCGGTGCAGCAGCGCGCCGTGGCGCGGTCGGCGTGCGGACACGCCCTCCGCCAGCATTCGCACGACCTCGTCGTGCTCGCTGCGCGCAAGGTCGCGGTACGGCCAGGCTCGGCGGACCAGCGCGTAGAGCGCGTCCTCGCCGAGCTCCTCCATCGCGGTCGCCGCCACGAGCTGCTGCGCGAGCACGTCGAGGCCGCCACGCGGGATGCAGAGCGTGTCGAGCCGGCCCTGCCGGACCGCGCGCGCGGCCGCCGCGCACTCGATGAGATCGTCCCGCGTGAGCGGGAACAGGCGTCCCTTGGGCAGGCCGCCGATGACGTGGCCGCTGCGGCCGACCCGCTGCACGAGGACATTCAGACCGCGCGGCGCGCCGACTTGGCAGACGAGGTCGACCGCGCCCACGTCGATGCCGAGCTCGAGCGAGGCGGTCGCGACCACGCACCGGATCTGCCCCGCCTTGAGCCGTTGCTCGGCCGCGTGGCGCAGCTGCTTCGACAGGCTCCCGTGGTGCGCCGCCACCGCCTCCTCGCCGAGCCGCTCGCCGAGCGCGTGCGCGGCGCGCTCCACCAGCCGACGCGTGTTGACGAACACCAGCGTGGAACGATGGGCGCCCACCAGCGCCGCGATGCGGTCGTAGGTGTCGGCCCAGACGGCCTGCGTGGGGACCGCCGCGAGCTCGTCCCTCGGCACCTCGACGCCGAGGTCGAGGGCGCGCCGGCGCTCGGTCTCGACGATGACGCAGCGCGGCTGGCCATCGTCGGTGACCCGCGCGGCGCCGACCAGGAAGCGCGCCACCTCCTCGATCGGCTGCTGGGTGGCGGAGAGGCCGACGCGGCGCGGCCGCGGGCCGTCTCTGGCCACGACCAGCGCGTCGAGGCGCTCGAGCGAGAGCGCGAGGTGCGCGCCACGCACGGTGGGCGCGAGCGCGTGGATCTCGTCGAGGATGACGGTCTCGACCCGGGCCAGCGCCGCGCGGCCCCGCTCGGACGTCAGCAGGATGTAGAGCGACTCGGGGGTGGTGACGTACAGGTGAGGGGGCCGCCTGGCGAGGCGCGCACGCTCCGCCGGCGGGGTGTCGCCGGTGCGGGCGGCCACGCGGATCTCGGCCAGCGGGCGGCCGCCCGTGAGGGCGGGCCGGGTGTCAGCGAGCGCGCGGATCTCCGCGAGCGGCCCCGCGAGGTTCGTGCGCACGTCGTTCGACAGGGCGCGCAGCGGCGAGATGTAGAGCACGCGCGTCTCGGCGGGCAGAGGTCCCTCGAGCGCGGCCCGCACGAGCTCGTCGATGCAGTGCAAGAACGCCGCGAGGGTCTTGCCCGAGCCGGTCGGCGCCGCCACGAGGACGTCCTCGCGCCGGGCGATGGCGTCCCAGGCGCCCGCCTGCGCCGCCGTGGGTGACCCGAGCCGCTCGGCAAACCAGGTCGCGACGAGCGGATGAAAGCGCGCCAGCACCTGCTCATCCTGAACGCCCGCGCAGGGATGATCCAGCAAAAAACCGTGCTATCCCGTGCCTGGAGGTTCGACTTGGCCGATCAAGATCCCGTCCAGCAGCAGATCGCGGAGACCGTCGCGAAGCACCCGGTCCTGCTCTTCGTCAAGGGGACCAAGCAGTTCCCGCAGTGCGGCTTCTCGGCCGCCGTGATCGACGTCTTCCAGCGCATTGGCGTGCCCTTCGAGACGGTCAACGTGCTCGCCGACGCCGGGGTCCGCGAGGGCATCAAGCGCTTCACGAGCTGGCCCACGATCCCGCAGGTGTTCGTGGCCGGCAAGTTCATCGGCGGCTGCGACATCGTGCGCGAGATGTACTCCTCCGGGGAGCTCGAGCCCCTGGTCAAGGCGGCCGCGGCCAAGTAGCCGGCTACGCGCTTTTCGTCACGCCCACTCGCCCGCACGCGTCGGAGATCGCGCAGCGCGAGCAACGCGGCGTGCGCGGCAGGCACACGTTCTGGCCCCAGGTCACGAGCAGGTCGTTGAGCTCGATCCAGTTGCGGCGTGGGACGATGGCGCGGAGCGCGGCCTCGCTTTCGTCCGGTGAGCGCGTGTGCACGAGCCCCCAGCGATTGGCGATGCGGTGCACGTGCACGTCCACGCAGATGGCCGGGATGCCGTGGCCGAGGCCGAGCACGAGGTTGGCCGTCTTGAGGCCGACGCCCGGCAGCGAAAGCAGGCTCGGCAGCGTGCGCGGAACGGCTCCCGCGTGCTCCGTCAGCAGGCGTCGCGCGATCTCGCCGAGCTGCCGGGCCTTGGTGCGGTAGAAACCGGCGGGGAAGATCGCCCGCGCGATCGTGGCCTCGTCGAGCGCCGCGAGCGCGACCGGCGTCGTCGCCACTGCGAACAGGCGCGCGGACGCGGCGGCGGTCACCGCGTCGCGGGTGCGCAGCGAGATGATGCAGCTGCAGAGCAGCTGGAACGGGTCATCGTGGTCGCTCACCTCGGCGAGGGTGGTCCGGTCGAAGCCGGGCATCGCGCGCCGGAGCCGGCGCAGCACGGCCGCCAGGGGAAACGGCCTTCGGGTGGGCGCTCTGCCCACGGTCAGCCTCGCCCGGGCGGCGTCGCCGCGCCGCGCCGGTCGGCCGGGAGGGTGGGCGCGGGCTTGGGCACCTTTTCGCCTGCCCCCTTGGCCTTCTGCCGCTCGAGCAGCTTGCGCTGCCGCTCGAGGCTCCGCTTTGCCTCCATCAGGTACGCGTGCGCGGGATCGTCGGCCGGGAGCGCGGGCCCGAGCCGCTTGCGGAAGCGCTGCAGGTAGTCCACGGCCTTCTCGAGGCGCGGCACGGCCTCGAGGCCCGGAAACGGGTCGGCGTCGAGGTAGAGGATCCCGAGGTCGTAGAGCGCATCCGACAGCTCGGGGTCGAGCGCGAGCGCCCGCAGGAGCTCCGCCTCGGCGCGGGGGTAGTCCTTGAGCCCCCGCAGCGCGCAACCGAGGTTCAGGTGCGCCTTGGCCAGCCTGGGCGCAAGCTGCACCGCCGCCTCGAGCGCCGCGCGCGCGCCGGCGTAGCTCTTGGTGAGGACGAGCTCCGCGCCGAGCGCGTTCCACGCCAGCGCGTGCTTGGCATCGAGCCCGGTGGCCCGCTTGAAGTGCCCGATCGCGGCGGTCTGCTCGCCCTCGGCCAGGGCGATGAACCCGCGCACGAACGGCACCTCCGCGCTCTTTGGCTCGATCGCCGCGGCCACGTCGAGGATCGTGCCCGCAAGCTCGAGCTTGCCGAGCGAGAGGTAGGCCCGCGCCAGAACCAGCATCGCAGGGACGTGCCGCTCCGAGATCGCGAGCGCCCGCCGCGCCTCCTCGATCGCACGCTCGGCCTTGCCTTCGCGGAGCGCGCTCGCGGCGCGCGCGGTCTCCCGGTCGGGCGTCGCGGCCGAGGGCGGGCGGAAGGCGCCGTCGGTCGGCTGCGCCTTGACCGGCGCAAGCCATAGCGCGAGGAGCAGCAGCGCAGCCGTCATGGTGCCGCCTCGAGCTCGAGCGCGACGCGCTCGAGGCGCAGGACCGGGAACTCGTCGGGCCGAAAGGCGTTCAGGCGCTGACGCGCGCGGCGGGTCCACTCGTTGGCCACGCCCAGCTCGGCCCCGCGTCGGACCACCTTCTCCCAGTGCTCCTGCGCCTTCTGCTCGAGCGGCCGCAGCGCCTGCTCGAGCTGCTCGCGGTAGATCTCCTCGGCCTCGGGTCCGAGCTTCTTGGCCAGGGCCGCCGGCACCGGCGCCTTGAGCAGCTTCTGCCCGAGCTGGAAGTAGAGCTCGGCCTGCTTGTGCAGCGCGGCCAGCGACCAGCCGGCGCGGCCGTAGGCGAGCACCCTGTCGAACTCGCCAGCCAGCGTCCGCACGAGCTTGAGCTGCTCGGAGACCGAGGTCTCGAGCGCCTTCTGGGTCTTCGACTTGAGCGGGAGCTTGACGAACTCTTCGAAGCGCCGGTCCGCGCGCGCGAACACCACTCGCGCCGCGAAGTCGGCGGCCTCGCCCGCGGCGGGCAGCTTCCGGTCGCTCCACTCCTTGACCGCGCGCCGGAAGGCCTTGTCGGCGCCCTTTTCGTCCTTCTGCGCGGCCAGCGCCTCGCCGAGCTTGAACGCCGCGGCCACCACGCGCCCCCCGGCCGTCTCGCCGGTGCCGCCTGCGTGATCGCGCAGAAACGCCCGCAGCGCCGCCGCCGCGTCGGCAGGTTTCCTCGCCCGCTCGAGCGCGAGGGCCGCCCGAAAGGCCGCGGCCTCGGCATCCCCTGGCGCGGCCCCGCTCTTCGCGAAGCGCTGGTAGAGCGTCGCGGCGCGGACGTACTGGCGATCGTTGAACAGGATCTGCGCGGCGAGCCCGAGCGCCTGGGTGCGGTGCGGGCTCTTGGCGTAGCGAGGGGCCTCGGCGAGCGCCAGGTACCCGGCGACCGCGTCCTCGAACTCGAAGAAGCGCTCGTGGTTGATGGCCGCGCGGAACAGCGCCTCCTCCCCGAGCTCCGAGCTCGCGTACTCGCGCACGATGCGCTCGTACGTCCGCGTGGCCTCGCCGTAGCGGTGCACGGTCTCGAAGCAGACCGCGGCGTTGTTGAGCGCCCGGTCCGCGTTCTTGTCCCGAGGCGCCTGGTCCACCAGCTTGAGATAGAGCGGCCCCGCCTCCTCGCACTTGCCCTCGCGCTGCAGCCGCTCTGCGGTGCGGAAGCGCACGTCGTTCATGAGCGCCGCCAGCTCTCCCTGGCGGACCTTCTGGCTGTCGGGCGTACCGCACGCGAGGCCCGACAGGCGCGCCGCTTCACGGCCGAGCGCCCCGAGATCGGCCTCGAGCTTGTAGGTCTCCACCAGGGCATCCGAGGCCAGGCCGCCCTCGTGGGTCTTGCAGAAGCGCTCGACCACGGCCCCGAGGCGCCGACGCGCCTCGGGCAGGTCGCCGTGGCGCAGCGCGATCACGGCCGCCGCATACGACAGCGGCCCCGTGCGCGGACCGCCGACCCGCGCGACGTACTGATCCTGGGCCCGCTGCAGCGCCTCGTAGGCGGGCTCGAGGGTCCGCTTCACGACCGGGCCCGCGGTCGGCACGGCAGGCTCCTGGAGCGCGCCCCGGGCGAGCAGCCCAGCCAGGAGGTCCTCGCGGCTCTTTAGGACCCCGAGCGCCGCGTCCTCGCGCAGGCGGAGCTCGCCCTGCCAGTCGCGCACCTCCTCGTAGCGCGCCGCTGCGTGCTCGAGCTTTCCACCGAAGTAGTAGGCCTCGGCCAGGTCGTACGTGCGCTCGTAGCGGCTCTCGGAGCGGGGGAACCTGGCGAGGAGCTCCTCGTAGCGCGCCGCCGCCGCGAGGTACTCGCGCTGGGCGTCGGCGAGCGGTCCCGCCGCGGGGGGCATGCCGAGCTTTCGCCGCAGCAGCTGGGCGCGCTGGTGATGCGCCGCGGCCGCGCGCTCGAGGTTCGACTCCGAGATCTGCCGCGCCGTCTGCTCGGCCTCGGGGTTGCCGCGATTGGCCTTGGCCCAGGCCGTGCCCGTGCCGTAGCGCAGCACGAGCTCGTCGCGCGCGAGACGCGCGTGCTCGAAGTCGCGCAGACGCTCGTAGCTCGTCACCAGCCGATCGTGGGTCGTCGGCGCCTCGGGCGCGCTGGGCCAGCGTCGGAGCACGTCCTCGAAGAGGCGCACCGCGAGGTCGAGCTTGCCGGACTGGAGGTACACCTCGCCCATCGCGACGAACACCTCGCGCACGTGAGGCTCGGCTTCGCGGCCCTGGTAGATGCGCCTCGCCCGCCCTAGGCCCGCCTCCACGTCCTCCACGCCGTCGCCGTTCCAGTCGGCCTCCGCGAGCGACAGACCCAGGTACTGAAGCGCCTCCTTCTGCAGGTTCGTGGTGCGCTTGCCGAGGCGGCGCTGCTCGGTGCCCCAGGCCAGCACGCGGTCGAAGGCGGCCACGGACGACGCGAATCGATCGAGCTTGTAGTCCGCCCACGCGATCTTGTAGAGCGCGAGCTCCATCAGGCGCTCCGGCTTGCGCTCGACCACGCGGCGGTAGGCAAAGGCCGCCGGATCGAAGCGGTTGTCGTCGAAGTCGATCTCGCCGAGGCGCATCCAGGCGTCGGCCAGCGCAGCCGACTCGGGCCAGCGCGAATGGCACGTCGCGTAGGGGTCCTCGCGGCCCTTGCCGCGCGCGGGCTCGGCCGGCTCCTCGAGCGGGGCGTGCTGGTCGGTGCAGACGAGGCCCAGGAACACCTGCCGGGCCGCGGCGTGATCGCCGGTCTCGTCGATGCAGTAGCCGAGGAGGTAGAGCGCGCCGTCGAGCTGCCGGTAGCGCGGGAAGTCGCGCGCGAGGCGCCGGAAAAGCTCGATCGGCCTGGCGTAGTCCTTGGTCGGCGCCGGTCCGAGCTCGCCCGTGGTCGCGCGCGCGCGCGCGTTGTAGGCATCCCAGGCGTACTGGTAGTCCTCCTCGGCCTTCTCGAAGTAGAGCTCCGCAAGGCGGAACAGGGTGTCGGGTGTCCAGCGTGCGTCGCTCGGGAATCGCCGCAGGAAGTCCTCGAATTGCGCGATGGCCGCGACCCGCCGGACCCGGGCCGCGTCGTCTTCGCGGCGCGTGACGCCCTCGAACGCCTGCTCGACGTCCTTCTTGCGGGCCTGGTGCGCGCGGTGGATCAGTCCCTCCACGGTGGCCCGGTAGTCCGCGCGCGCTTCCTCGAGCCGGTGTACGTCCGCGGCCAGGCTGCCGGCGCCCGGGGGCCCCGCGAGGGCGTTGCCCTGTCCAAGCAGCAGGGCCGTCGACAGCCCCACGACTTGGCGGATCGCGGCGCGGGCCATCACTGCGGCTTCTGGGGCTGTGGCTTCTGTGGGAGCGGCTTCTGCGGCTTTCGCGGGCCGGCCCGGTCGTACTGGTCGTCGAGGGCCCTTAGCTCCGTGCTGCGGGCCTGACGGAGCTGCTCGGCGCGGTCGCTGTGCGTCTGCTTGTGCGCCCAGGCGACGTTGACCAGCCCGAGCTCGCTCGCGGCGAGCAGCTCGAAGATGCGCTTCGACTGGCCCGCGTAGCTCGCCTCTGCCACCTGCGCGCCGAGCTCGATCGAGCGGCGCACCAGCTGATCCAGCTGCGTCCGGTAGGCGCGCAGGCGCACACGCTCCTCCTCGAGCGTCCGCCGCACCTCGACGAGGCGATCATCGACCACCGCCTGCAAGCGCAGCGCGACCTGCTCGAGCACGCGGTGCACGCGCCTGGCTTGCTCGGCCGCCGCCAGGGCTTTCGATAGCTCGGGGTGGGCTGGCGATCGCGCCGCCGCGACCTGGGCGATCTGGGCCTCCTCGTCGAGCAGCGCCGCGAGCCCGCGGCGGACCTCGTCGTCCCGCTGCGCGGCCCGCAGGGCGAGCTGATCGAGCTCACTCGTCACCTTCGCGCGGGTTCGCTCTTGCTCGACCTCGAGCGACGCGATCTCCTCGCGCAGCTTGGTGCGCTCGCGCTCGTACCGCTCCGCCTGGCCGCGCTTGTGCGCCCGCGTGTCGCGCTGGAACTTCTCGATCGCGACCAGCTCGGCCGCAAGCTGCTGGATGAGCAGCCGCACCTCGAGCAGTCGCTGCTCGGTCTCCTGGTAGATGCGCCGCTGGTCCTCCTCGCGCGCCCGCACGTCGGCCTCGGTCAGCGCGCTCCGCCGCAGCTCGGCCTCGAGGGGCTCGCGTCGAGCCGCGATCGCCTCGAGCCGCTGCGCCTCGCCCGGCGTGGCCATGGCCGCGGCGTGGGCGCGCAGGATGACGCCGAGCGCGACGCGCGTGCGGGTGAACTCGCCCGCCACGGCGATCGCGCGCACGTACACCCGATCGAGGTCGGGGAAGATGCGGGCGCGCCCGCCCGAGCGCAGCGCGCCCTCGAGTCGGCCGAGGAGCTGCTCCGACTCGCCGACCATCCGGTTCATCTCGCCGACGTCGCCTTGCAGCTGGGACATCTCCGTCACCGCGGCATCCGGCGCCGCGACGCGCGCGACCTCGGCCGGCAGGAAGGTCTCGAAGTCGAACCGGTCGGGGCTCATCTCGCACAGGTGCCGGAAGTGTGCGCGCTGCTCCCTTCCGCCGATCGCTCCGGTCTCGAGCGTCCTGTGCATCGCCGCGAGCTCATCGCGGGCGCGCTCGAAGTGGGCCGTGGCGCGATCCAGCTGCCCGGTGCGCACCTCGAGGTTGCCGACCAGCATGCGGACGTCGAGCGCGCGGCCTCCGGCGGGCTCGCGTGCGAGCAGCGTCTCGAGCGCCGCCAGCGCCTCGGCGGGCTGCTTGCGCCGGATGTGCGCCCACGCTCGCTCGTAGAGCGAATCGGGAAAGTGTCGCGACGTCCCGGGGATCGACTGGTAGTGCGCGACGGCCCGATCGATCTCGCCGAGCTCGAGGTGGATGCGGCCGAG
The DNA here is from genome assembly GCA_023248855.1 of Myxococcales bacterium. Classification (GTDB taxonomy): domain Bacteria; phylum Myxococcota_A; class Polyangia; order JAHFDS01; family JAHFDS01; genus JAHFDS01. The sequence continues at coordinate 3,744 of JAHFDS010000005.1, read as the reverse complement.
CGCCAGGCGCGCCAGGTCCTGGACGTCGCGTTCCCGGTCATTCCTGGGCGGTCTGGCCAGGGCGCTCTCGAAGTGCGGCAGCGCCTCCCTGGGGCGGCGCTGGGCCACGCGCACGACGCCGGCGAAGTAGCGCGCCTGGAGCGCAAAGGGGCTCGCGGGATCGATGGCGAGAAATCCCCGCGCCGCCTCGTCGAGCCGCCCTCTGAAGTACGCGTACTTCGCGCGGACGTAGGGCACGCTCGGACGCTGTCGGGGGCTCGGAATCGCCGCGAGCTTGGAGAGGTAGCCTTCGACCTCGGACATGTCGCCGGTCTTGAGCGCCAGCTCGATGAGGCGCTGCAGCGCGTCCTGGTAGCGCAGCTCGCCGGGGCCGCGCTCGACGGCGCGCTCGAGGTAGCGCCGCGCGTTGGCGAGGTCGCCGGCGTCGTGCAACGCCTCGCCCACGAGGTACAGGGCGTCGGCCATGACCGGTGAGCGCGGGAAGCGATCGACGATCTCGAGAGCCGCCGTGGCGGCCTCCTCGTTGCGGCCGAGCCCGTGCAGGAGCTGGGCGTGCGCCAGGCGCTGCGCGACGCGCTCGAGACCAGGCGGCGGCGGCGGCTTGATCGCCCCCTGCAAGGCTTGCGCATCGAGCGCAGCGCGTCCGAGGCGCTGCTGGATCTCGCCGATCTCGGTTCCGGCGCGCGCCTCCGAGGGCCCAAGCAGCAGCAGGGCTAAGGCAAGCAGCGCGCGCGGCTTCATCGCTGCGGCGCGGGGCGCGCCGCGGGAGCGTGATCGGCCTCGCTGCGCACCTTGAATTCGATGGCCGGCTTGTCCTGGAACGCGGTGGTCATCCCGCCGCGCTCGAACGCCACGACCGTCACCTGCGACGTCCGGTTCTCCCCGGCCACGAAGGTGTGGCTGCCGCGCACCGTGTACTTGTAGCCCTTCATGTACGACAGGGCACCGAAGTCGTTGCCCACGAACTGCAGCACCGCAGTGACGGTGTGGCTGCCAGGTACGATGGCGCCGGAGAAGACCTCGAACTGGCGGCTGTCGTCGAGCTCGCCGCCGTCGTCGCTGCGGGAGAGCACCATCTGCCCGTCGATCGCGTAGGCGACGCGGACCAGCTTAAACGCGCTGCCCATGAGGTTCTCGTGCCGGATCAGCGCCTTCGAGGTACCGATCGCCCCGTGCATCACGGTCTCGCGCAGCAGATTGAGGCGTGCCTTGGAGCGGAACACCTGCTCGCGCAGCTGCACCACGCGCCGCTCGAGATCCTTGATCTTGGCGGACGACTCCGAGGTGGCGAGGGGGGCGGCCGGCGCCGGCGCCGCGGGGTCACCCGGGCGAGGCTGTGTCGGATCTGGGCTGGCGGGTGGCCGCGGCGGCTCGGATGCGCGGGTGGCGACGTCACGCCGGGGGACGGGCGAAGGCGGGGCCGCCTGCGCTGGCGCGAGGACCAGCAGCAGGGCCCCGATCGGAGCGAGCCGACACGCTCGCCCGGTGCTGGAGCGCAACCCTCCCACGTCGTGCCATTTTAGCGCGTCCGCGGGCGCGCCGTCAAAAAGCCGACCGGTAACCCTTGGAAGATCAAGGGGTCGGAGCCGGATGGAGGAGCGTCCACAGCCGCTCGAGCAGAGCTGGAAGGCCCGCGCCCCCGGCCGCCGAGATGGCCACGAGCTCGATCCCGCGCGCCCGGAAGCGCTGGGCGAGCTCCGCCAGCGACGAGGCCACCTCTGGACGATCCATCTGGTTGAGCACCACGATCTCGGGGCGGGCGGCCATCGCCTCGTCGTGGGCGGCCAGCTCCGCGCGCACGATCTCGTAGTCGCGCAGCGGATCCCGCTCCGGATCCCCGGTCAGCGTGACGACGTGCAGCAGCGCGCGCGTGCGCGCGAGGTGCTTGAGGAAGCGGATCCCGAGCCCGGCGCCGAGGTGCGCCCCCTCGATCAAGCCCGGGACGTCCGCGAGCACGAAGCTGCGCATTCCGGACAGCTGCACCACCCCGAGGTTCGGGACCAGGGTCGTGAACGGATAGTCCGCGATCTTGGGGCGTGCGCGGGAGACGTGCGCGATCAGCGTGGACTTGCCGACGTTCGGGAAGCCGACGATCCCGACGTCGGCGAGCAGCCGCAGCTCGAGCAGGAGCTCGCGCGCCTGACCAGGCGTGCCTGGCTCGGCGGTGCGCGGCGCCTGGTTGGTGGAGGTCTTGAAGTGGATGTTGCCGCGGCCACCACGCCCACCCTGGGCCGCGACCATGCGCACGCCCGGGGCTCCGAGGTCGAACAGCGTCTCCTCGGTCGTTCCGTCCTTCACCACGGTGCCGACCGGCACGGGGATCACGAGATCCTCACCGCCGCGACCGTGGCAGTCGCTGCCCATGCCGGCCTGGCCCGAGGCACCCTGGAACCTGCGCTTGTACCGGAAGTCGAGCAGCGTGGTCAGCTGCGGATCCGCCAAGAGGACGATGCTGCCGCCGCGGCCACCGTCGCCGCCCGAGGGCCCACCGTTCGGCAGGTATTTCTCGCGCCGGAACGCCACACAGCCATTTCCGCCGTCTCCTGCGCGGACGTGGATGCGTGCTTCGTCGATGAAGTGAGACATGAGCGCCGGGCCCTCGAACCGCGGGCGTCGCTCGGGGCCGCTAGTGCTGCCCGGCGGAATTGGAGAATAGTTGGGCGCTCTGGGCCCAGTGAAAAACAGGAGGCGCAGCACTCGCGCACGCGAAGCGTGCGCAAGACAGATACCTAGTGCCGCTCGGCGAGCCTCTCGGGATTCTTGGGGGAAGCCCGGGCAGCACTAGGTGTTTCGTTTGCTCGCGCTCTGCGCTCGCGAGTGCCGCGGCCAGCGACATCAGCTCTTTTTCTCCTGGGCCGAGGTCGTCAACATTCTTGCCGAGCGGCACTAGGCCGGGGCGAGCGGGCGGATCGAGACCTTCTGGCGGTCCTTGCCGAGTCGCTCGAACTTCACGGTGCCATCGATCAGGGCGAACAGCGTGAAGTCGCGGCCCATTCCGACGTGCGTCCCGGCATGGACGACCGTGCCGAGCTGACGGACGAGGATGTTGCCCGCCTTGACCACCTGGCCGTCGTAGCGCTTGACGCCACGCCGCTGGCCCTGCGAGTCACGCCCGTTGCGGGAGCTGCCTTGACCTTTTTTGTGGGCCATCGGGGACTCCTTACGCCTTCGTGATGGCCGTGATCTTCACGGCGGTGAACGGCTGACGATGCCCGTTGCGCCGGCGGTAGCCCTTGCGGCGCTTGAACTTGAACACGATCACCTTCTCCTCGCGGCCCTGCTGGACCACCTCGGCGGAGACCCTGGCGCCGCGAACCACCGGCGCGCCGATGGTCATGACCTCTCCGTCCGCGACCAGGAGAACGTGCTCGAAATCGACCTTGGCGCCGACTTCGACGGGGAGCTTCTCGACGTGGATCGTCTCGCCGGGTTGTACCCGGTACTGCTTTCCACCCGTCGCGATGACAGCGTACATGTGCTTCCTCTTCCTTGAAGGACCGGAGGCTTCGAGAAATCGGCCCCCCGGAAACGGAGACAGCAGTCTAGGCAGGAGCGCTCCACAGTCAAGCGAAATTGGTGCCTTCCTCGGGATCTCTCGGGCCCCTTGCAATGTGTCTATAAGACACATAATGGTGTTGTACAAACACTGGAGGGCGCCATGCCGCTTCCGATCCGCTACCTGAAGGCTCCACCCACCACGTACGTGCTCCAGTACAAGCGCGGGCGGCTCCGGCGCGAGGGCGC
>JAHFDS010000615.1 GCA_023248855.1 Myxococcales bacterium | reverse complement strand
TCTACCTGCTCTACGCCCTCGCGTCGGTCGTCTTCACGATCGTGTCCTTCATCGTCACGATGCGGGTGTCGGAGAAGGTCTCGGTGGACGCCGAGCGCTACGCGGGTGGCAACGACCTCGGCGATGGCGCGCACGGGGTGGTCGGCGAGCTCACCCAGAACGTCGCGCACTCGATCGCCGCGATCGCCATCTACTTCGGCGCCTGGATCGGCATTCACATCCTCGGCTGGACCGTCAGCTGGCTGCTGGGCGGCTGGGTCGTGGAGGTCCCCGTCCTGCTGGCGCGCGCCTTCCTGGGGTCCTTCCTGGTCCTCTCCTGCACCTTCGATCGCCGCCGCATGTCGTTCGGCGCGAAGACCGGCTGGATGTTCGGCCGCCTCTCGGTCGTGATGGGCTTTGGCCTCCTGCTCGGCCTCTGCGCGCCGATCCCGGTGCTCGGGCCGGCTGCGATGACCTTCGCGACCGCCGGGGCGGCTCTCCTGGTGATCCGCGAGACCAAGCGCTGAAGCCCACGGAAAAAACTGCTTGACCGGGCTGGCCTGGCCGGATTAACAGGTGTCTGACCAGTTGGTCTTACCAGTCTGCCTGGTCAATCCACATGGCTAACAAGATCAAGTGGTTGGGTTTCATGGCGGGGATGGTGCTGGCCTGCGGCGAGCGAGGGCACCTGCCCACGGGGCCGATGGCCGACGGGCCAAAAGGGCCGCCGCCGCGCTCTGACAAGCCGTTTTCTCCCGCAGAAGGGGGCCTGCGGCGGCTCACCGAGCTGCAGTACGCGAACGCCATCCACGATCTCTTCGGGCCCGAGGTGGTCGTGCCTCCGCGCCTCGAGCCCGACGTCGCGATCGAGGGGCTGGTGGCGCTCGGCGCGGCGCGCACCTCGGTCTCCCCGCGCGGCGTCGAGCAGTACGAGGCGGCCGCGCTCGACCTCGCCGGGCAGGCGCTCGGCACCGGCCCGGCCAGCGCCCGCAGCCAGATCGTCGCGTGCACACCCTCGGGTGTCTCCGACGACGCGTGCGCGCGGACCACCCTCGCCGCGCTCGGTCGCCGCGCCTTTCGCCGCCCGCTCACCGCGGCGGAGCTGTCGCGCCTGGTCACGCTCGCGGGCACCGCCGGGCGCGCGCTCGGCGACTTCCACCGAGGCCTCGAGCTGCCGGTCGCCGCGCTGCTCGAGTCGCCGCACTTCCTGTTCCGCGTCGAGCTCGGCGAGCCCGATCCGGCCGCGCCGGGCCAGCTCCGCTTCACCGCGTGGGAGCTGGCCTCGCGGCTGAGCTTTCTGATGTGGAACACCATCCCCGACGAGGCGCTCCTCGACGCGGCCGAGCGGGGCGAGCTCCTGACCGACGCCGGCCTCGACGCCGCGCTCGATCGGCTGCTCGCGTCGCCGCGCGCACGCCTGGGCCTGCGCAGCTTCTTCACTGATCTGCTCGAGCTCTACCGCCTCGACGAGCTGGTCAAGGATCCGAAGGTGTTCGTGCAGGCCAGCGCCGAGCTCGGCCCGGCCGCGCGCGAGGAGACGCTGCGCGGCATCGAGCACCTCATCTTCGACGCGCCTTCCGACTACCGCGAGATCCTCACCACGCGGCGCACGTTCCTCGACCGGCGCCTGGCCGCGATCTACGAGGTCCCCGCGCCGGCGCGCGAGGGCTTCGGCATGCACACCTGGCCCGATGACAGCCCGCGGGCGGGGCTGCTCACGCAGGCCAGCGTGCTCGCGCTCTACGCGCACGCGACCTCGTCGTCGGCCACGCGCCGCGGCAAGTTCGTGCGAAAGACGCTGCTGTGCGCCAACCCCGCGCCGCCGCCGGTCGACGTCAACACCATGCTGCCGGAGCCGTCGGGCAACACGCCGACGCTGCGCGACCGGGTGGCCGAGCACCTGAGAAACGAGAACTGCGCGGTCTGCCACCGCTTCACCGATCCGATCGGGCTTGGCCTCGAGAACTTCGACGGCGTCGGCCGTTACCGCGCCACGGAGCACGGCGCCGTCATCGACGCGAGCGGGGAGCTCAGCAAGGTGCCGTTCTCGAACCCACGCGAGCTGGCCGCCGCCGTGGTCGCTCATCCGGACTTCGTGCCCTGCTTCGTCAAGTCGATCTACCGCTACGCGGGCGGTCACCTCGAGACGGCCGGCGAGGCCGGTGTGCTGGAGGACCTCACGGCCGACTTTGCCGCCGGCGGTCACCGCGTGCTGCCGCTCCTGCGCCAGCTGGTCAAGAGCCCGGGATTCAGGCGCCTCGCGCCGCCTTCCGACACCGTCTCCACCAAGCGAGGGTCGCCATGAGCATCGTCCGCATCGGCCGCCGTACGCTCCTCAGGGGCCTGGTCGGCGGCGCCGCGGTGGCCATCGGCCTGCCGCTGCTCGATCGCTTCCTCGATCGCAATGGCCGCGCCTACGCCAATGGCGACGCCTTGCCGCGCCGCTTCGGCCTCTGGTTCTGGGGCAATGGCGTGCTGCCCGTGCGCTGGGTGCCGACCACGACGGGCGCGATGTGGCAGCCATCGCCGACGCTGATGCCGCTCCTGCCCGTGCGCGATCGCGTCACGGTGGTCTCGGGGCTGCGCGTGATGACCGGCAACGAGCGCGCGCACGACTCCGGCGCCGCCGGCGTCCTGACCGGTTCGGCGCTCCTCTTGCGCGGCGCCGAATCCACGTTCGCCCAGCCGACGCTCGATCAGGTCGCGGCCGACGAGATCGGCGGCCTGTCGCGCTTCCGCTCGCTCGAGCTGGGGGTCGCGCCGCGCACCAGGGGACTCTCGTCGATCGGCCCCGACAGCCGCAACCCGCCGGAGCTCTCTCCGCGCGCGGTCTTTGCGCGCCTGTTCGGGCCCGATTTCGTCACGCCGGGCGATCACCCGATGGTCGACCCGAAGATCGCGCTTCGCCGCAGCGTGCTCGACGGCGTGATGGAGGACTCGAGCGCGCTCTCTTCGCGCGTGGGCGCGGCCGACCGGATGCGCCTCGACCAGCACTTCACGGCGGTGCGCGACCTCGAGCTCCGCCTCAAGCGCCTGCAGGACAACCCGCCGATGCTGTCCGCGTGCAAAAAGCCCGCGGAGCCGAGCCAGGACGCGCCGGGCGACATGGCGCGGCCGCCGCTGTCCGACATCCACCGCGCGCACGTCGACCTCCTGACGATGGCGCTCGCGTGCGATCAGGCGCGCGTGTTCTCGATGTGGTTCTCGGACCCGGTGAGCGACACGCTCTTCCCCGACGCCACCGATGGCCACCACCGGCTCACGCACGACGAGCCGGGCGAGCAGCCGCAGGTGCAGGCGATCCTGCTCGCGATCATGGAGGAGTTTCGCTACTTCGTGGAGAAGCTGTCGTCGGTGCAGGAAGGCGATGCGACGCTGCTCGACCGCTGCGCCGTGCTCGCGACGACGGATTGCTCCTACGGTCGGCAGCACTCGGTGGATCGCTTCCCGATCCTCGTCGCGGGCAACGCGTGCGGCGCGCTCAAGCAGGGCATTCACGTGAACGCCGAGGGCGACAACGTCAGCAAGGTGGGGCTCTCGCTCCTGCGCGCGGTCGGCATCCAGAAGGCGTCGTTCGGCGTGGACGCAGGGCACGTCACCGACGGCCTGTCGGGGATCGAAGCGTGAGAGGCATC
>JAHFDS010000614.1 GCA_023248855.1 Myxococcales bacterium | reverse complement strand
CGCGAGGCCCTGGATGGCGCCGCCACGCTCGCGCGCACGCTGGCCGAGGAGCGCACGCACGCCATCGAGCTCTTCGACGCGCAGCGCATTGACGAAGCCGAAGCCGTCTGGGCCCGGGCCGGCGCGCTCGCGCAGGAGCTCGAGGCGCGCCAGCTGCGCGCCCAGCGGGCGATCGAGAGCGCGTTGCCGTACGATCCCGATCGCCCGGCGCTGCGTACGCTGGCCGCGCGAGCGCTGTTCGAGCGCTGGAGGACGAGCCGCGATCCGCTGGCGCGTGACGACCTCGCCGAGCGCATCGTTGCGCTCGATCGCGGGGGTCGACAGGCGGAGCTCCTGCGCGCGCGCGCGTCGCTCGCGCTGACCAGCGATCCGCCGGGCGCCACGGTCTCGATCCGCCGCCTGGCCGCCGCCGCCTCCGCGCCGGAGCTGCTCGGCCGTACGCCGCTCGAGGTCCCGCTCGGGCACGGTTCGTACCTGCTCGAGCTCTCCGTCGACGATCGTCCGGCGGTCCGCCTGCCGGTCCTGCTCGAGCGAGGCGAGCATCTCGCCACCGAGGTCCCCATCCCCGAGGCCTCCGCGATCCCGCCCGGCTTCGTCTACGTGCCGCCGGGCCGCTTCGTGCTCGGTAGCCTCGACGATGGCCCGCTGCGCCGCTCGTTCTTCCGCGCTCCGCCGGCGCATACTGCCACCACCGCCGGCTATCTCATCGCGCGCCACGAGGTCACGTTCGGCGAGTGGATCGCGTTCCTCGAGCAGCTCCCGCCGGCCGAGCGGGCCCGCCGCACGCCGCGTGCGCGCATCTCGGCCAACGTCGCGCTCGAGCTCCTGCCGCGGGGCGCCACGTGGGAGCTGCAGATGCGCCCCGCTGGGCACACCTACGTCGCGCGCGCGGGCGAGCCGATCCGCTACCGCGGCCGTGACCGCCGCGCCGCCCAGGACTGGTTGCGCATGCCGGTCTCGGCCGTCTCCTATGACGACGCCCTCGCATTCGCCGCCTGGCTCGACGGAACCGGCCGCGTACCTGGCGCCCGGGTGTGCAGCGAGCGCGAGTGGGAGCGCGCCGCCCGTGGCGCCGACGCGCGCCCGCTGCCGTCGGGCGAGCATCTCGCGCCCGACGACGCCAACATCGACGTCACGTACGGCCAGAGGCCCGAGACCTTCGGGCCCGACGAGGTCGGCTCCCATCCGGGCTCGCGCAGCGTCTTCGGCGTCGACGACCTCGCAGGCAACGTCTGGGAGATCGTCGCGCCGGCCGGCCCAGGCCTCGGCCCCACCGATCGCGGGGGCAGCTTCTACGAGGACGAGCTGACCGCGTTGGTCGTCAACCGTAACCCGAGCGAGCCTGGCAAACGGTATCCGCTGCTCGGCCTGCGCCTCTGCGCGACCCCACGGCACGCCAAGTTGGCGCAGGGTGGCCAGCCGACTAGCCGGTCCACGGGGGCTAGCGGGCCCGCGACCCCTCCAAGTTCAAGGTAGTTGCGCACGTCGCCGGGTGGCGTGCTGCTTGCTTGCCCCGCGGCGCATGCACAATCCCACCCGCGCGCTCGTCGTTCCCTTGCTGCTTGCGTCCGTCTCCGTCACCGGCTGCGGCGGCGAGGAGGACGACGCCAGCCTGGGCGAGACCACCCTGGCCGGCACGAAGACGCAGGGCACGAAGACGCAGGGCACGAAGACGCAGGGCACGACCCTGACCTCCAACCTGCTCTACGCGAAGTACGCGGGCGGCACGCACGCCGGAAACCGGCTCACGTCGCTGTCGATCGCTCGTGGCGAGCTCCGAGGTATCGAGCTGCGCGCTGGTGTCCCGCACACGCTCACCGGAACGGGGCTCACGAGCTCCTACCTCCAGGCCACCGCGCCCGAGCTGCCGAACCTGACCCAGACCCTCTGGATCCGAGGCGTCGGCCCGCGGGTGGGTGACCTTGGCCACCGTGGCGCGGACAACAGCGGCTCGACGCGCCTGTACGACGTTCGCGTGCGCATCGCCGGCAGCTGGCAGCCGCTGTGCGAGACCGACTCCGTGGACGGCACGAGCTGGGCGATCCCGGTGGCGGCGATCTGGAATGACCTCGGCGATCGCGTGGAGACCAGCACGCACTTCACCTTCGCTTGCTCGAGCGGCGTCATCGCCAAGTGCTACGGCTGGGGCTACCGGCCGTGGATCGACACGGCGCACCGCGACGCGCACTACGCGTGCACGCGCGCGGCGCGCGCCGACTACTGCGGCGACGGCGTCTCGCACACGGTGACCGGCACGACGATCAACGTGTACGACGAGCTCGCGCCGAATGCCGTGCAGTCGCGTGACGCCCAGCGCCCGGATCTCATGTTCGAGGCCGGCTGGACCACGACCGGAGCGCGCTGCCTGTCGCACTATCGCTGGGAGCACCTGCCGATCGCCACGCCCGAGTCGCTGTGCCCGCACCCCGGGCGCAAGACGCCGTTCCCGCAGGTAGGCGACCCGTCCGCGCCGGCTGGCTGGAACTGCGCGGCCGGCACATACCTCGACCCGATCACGCTGACCTGCGTGCCGGCGTGGACGTCCTACCAGGCGCCGGCCGGCTGGGTCTGCGAGACGTGCGCCGAGGCGCGCACCATCGCCAAGGGCCTGCCGATGTCGATGCCCATCTGGGAGTGCGATGACTCGGCCAACAACGTCTTCGTGCCCTAGCGCCGCTCGATCTTACCGCTCGATCCGGTACTGCTTGAGCTTGCGCACGAAGGTGCGTAGCGGGACACCGAGTCGCTCGGCGGCGCGCGTCTGGTTGCCGCCCGTGGCCTCGAGCGCAGCGGCAAAGCGACGGCGCTCGAGCTCGCGTAGCTCGTCCGTGAGCGAGGCCGGGGCGCCAGGCGCATCGGCCGCGGCGGGCGCGGCCTTCGGTGCCGCAGGGAAGCGGTCCTCGAGGTGCCACGGCTCGATGACGTCCTCGGTCACGATCGCCGCGGCGTAGTCGATGACGTTGCGCAGCTCGCGGACGTTACCCGGCCAGGCGTAGGCCGACAGGACCTGCATTGTCGCGTCCGAGACGATCGGCACGGCGCGTCCACCACGCGCGCAGCTGGCCTTGAGGAACGCGTGGGCGAGCAGCGGGATCTCGCGCCGTCGCTCACGCAGCGGCGGGATCCACAGCGTCGCGGCGTTGAGGCGAAACAGCAAGTCTTGCCGGAACCGCCCCGCCGCCACCTCCGCTTCGAGATCGCGGTTCGTGGCTGCGACCACGCGCACGTCGACCTTGCGCTCGCGGGTGTCGCCGACGCGCACGATGCGATGCGTCTCCAGCGCGCGCAGCAGCTTGGCCTGCGCCGCCGGTGAGAGCTCGCCGATCTCGTCGAGGAACACCGTACCGCCGTCCGCGGCCTCGAGCAGGCCTGGCCGCGCCGCGACGGCGCCCGTGAACGCGCCGCGTTCGTGGCCGAACAGCTCGCTCTCGATGAGCGTGTCCTGCAGCGCCGCGCAGTTGAGCGCGGAGAACGGCCCCTTCGCGCGCGGCGAGAACGCGTGCACCGCCTGCGCGAGCAGCTCCTTGCCCGAGCCCGTCTCACCGCAAACCAGCACGGCGAGCGGCGTGGCGGCCAGGCGCTCCGCGAGCGCCACGAGCCGCGCCATCGCGGGATCGGCC
>JAHFDS010000194.1 GCA_023248855.1 Myxococcales bacterium | reverse complement strand
TCCCGCCGGTCCCGCCGGTCCCGCCTGCAGCCGGCTTCTTGCAGCCGACCTGGCACTCGTGGTCATAGCCATGACAAGGCGCCTTCGTGCGCACCGGCACGCTGGGCCTGTCGGTGCGGCGGCAGAGGATCTGGAACCCGGCCACGTCCGAGTCGCTGGCGCCCGCCTTCTTCCAGGTCAGGGTGACGGCACGCTCGCCGGGCTCCGCCTGGACCTCCTCGGGCGCCTCGGGCGGCTTGCCGTCGATGTGGATCCCGCCCGCGTACTCCACCACGAGCTCGGGTGCGTCACCAACGACGAGGTACACGCCGCGCGTCCCCTCGTCCTGGTTGCACGAGTTCAAGCTCTCGGCCGTGTCGAACGCCAGGTCTCCGGCGGTGAGCGGCAAGGAGCGCTCCGGGCCGAAGTCAGAGAGCGCGAGCGGCTCCGAGAGCCGCCGGCATTTCTTCTTGCGGTCTGCCACCGTGAGGCCCTTGCCGCAGCCCGGTCCGGTCCAGAGCGAGACCTGTTCGTCCCCCTTTGCACCTTCGATCGTGACCTTGAGCTGATAGTTCGTGCCGCACTGGCATTGGGCGCCGGAGATCCCACTTCGGGCCTCGCTGGCGCGCACCAGCGCGCCTGCTGCTTCGCCCTCGGCGTGGAAGAGCTGCATCGTGACCTGGTCAGGGGTCGGCAGGGTGGCGCGCGAGGATTCGGGAGTCAGGAAAATGGCGGCGGCCAGGGCCACCGCGAAGCGACGAACGTGCATGGCTCTCCTCGTGACTACGTCGGATGCAGAGGGTCCATTGCAAGGCAATCGCCAGGCGCCCTGTCATTCAATTCTGCGGAATTGGCGCGCGGAGAGGGGGGGGCACCGTGTCATTTTGGCAAGCGGGCCGCTCGCCGAGCTGCCATCGTGGCCGCTCGCTCACCCCTTCGCGTACCAGGCTTTCACGCCGGCGTGATCGCGCACTGCGTCGTGGACGCGACTCAGCTTCGGGTAGGCGGCGAAGATGGTGGCGGGGATGTGGTCGACCTTGCCCCCCGCGAACCAGCGCACGGCCATGTGGAGCTTGAGGTCGACGACGTGCAGCCTCGAGCCCGCGAAGAACGGGCCATCGCCGAGCTGCTTCTCCGCGCTCGCCCCCCACGCGGGCAGGAACGACTCCACGAGCGCCTCGCGCCTCTGCTTCTTCTCGGCTTCATCCTTGATCCGGATGGTGGGCCCGACGTTCGCGCGCAGGTCCTCGACGTGATGCATCACCGCCTCGTGGCGCGCGGCCTCGAAGGCGTCCGTCGGGTGGAGGCCGTGGCGCCGGCCGATGAGGACGAGGATGGCGTTCGACTGGGCCAGCACGGGGTGGCCCGGCTCCTCGTACATCGGCAGGCCGCCGAATGGTGTCTGCGGCTTGAGGGCCGGCCAGTCCGCCTGCTGGATGCGCACGTCCTCGAAGTCCACGCCGGCGAGGTGGAGCGCGAGGCGGCACTCCTCGCCGCGGCTCACCGGGGCGTCGAAATAGGTCAGCTTGGGTTTGCTCATGGGATCTCCTTGCTCCAGGACTTCATACGGGAACCAGCACCTCGTCTGCCACCAGCGCCTCCGCGACGGCGCGACCGATCGCGTCCACGTCGCGCGGTCCGTCCATCAGCGTGTCGATCGCCTCGAACAGCGCGGGCTCGAGCTCCACGAGCTGCACACCCGACGCCGTCGGCACCACGCCGAGGGCGAGCTGCGGCCGTCCGGTCGGGGCGGGCAAGACCAGCCGCGGCGCGTCGTCCGCCAGCGCGATCGCGGGCACGAGGCTCACCTCGAACAGATACTGCTCTACCGCCTGCACCGCCGCGAGGGCATCGGGCGCGGCGTGCAGCGTCGCGACGCCGGGCGCACGCGCCACGCGCGAAAGGCCCGACGCGGGCATGGGGGGCGCTCGAAAGTCCGCGCCGCCCGCCGCCGCGAGCTCCTGACGCGCCCTCCAGAGCGCGAGCTCGAGCCGCACCACCGGCGCCAGCACCGGCACCTCGAGGCCCGCGCCCATGAGGAAATCCGCGAAGGCCACGCCGAGCGGGCGGTCCAGCTGCACGGCCTCGTGGAAGGGCACGCTGCCGAAGAACCCACCCAGGAATGCGAGCCGGCGCGTCTGGTCGAGGGCGATCGCGCTCGACGCCTTGAAGTCCTCCATCAGCGTGCGCAGGAGTCGCCGTGCACGCAACGGATCGTGCAGGAACGCGCGACGATCGATGGCGAGGAGCATCGCCCGCTCGCGTGGTCCCAGCCCGAGCGGTGACAGCACCGCCTCCGGCTCCTCATACACGCGCGCCACCAGCGCCGGATCGTGCTGCATCCGCACGAGAAGGCGCGTCAGCACCTGGTGCGCGGCCCTCACGCGCCCTTCCCCTGCGCCTCGGCCCGTGCGTCCCACAGGGCCCGCAGCCACGCGAAGCCGGGCAGGCACGCCTCGACCGGGTTCTTCTCGCACTCGAACACGATGGCTCGCAGCGCGGGCGCGCGCGGCACGATCCACTCGACGATCACGCGCGTCTCGGGCAAGAGCTCTGGCACGTGCGAGTCCTCCACCCACGCAAAGCCGTCGGCCTCGGCGGGCGTGCCGCCCGCGACGTGCAGCTCGATCACGCGCTCGAGCGGAAACCCGTCGAGCCCCGAGAGCGCCGGCAGGCCGCGCGTGCGCTGGAAGATCGCGAGGTGCGCGCAGTCGAGCAGCATCCCCGCCTGCGCGCGCGACACCACCCGCGCGAAGTAGTCGAGGACGTGCAGCTCACCCACGTACGCCACGGCGGGCGGGTTCTCCGGCAAGACCGGCCGGCCGAGCCGCGCCATCGCCTCGCCGAGCGCCTCCGCCATCTCGTCGGCGCTCTCGGGCGTCAGGATCGGGGGCGCAAGGATCTCGTGCCCGCGCGCCCGCGGCCCGAAGTGCCACAGGCCCCCGTCGCCGCACAGCCAGGCCGCACCGATCTGGTCCGCCCGCGCGCGCGTCAGCGAGGTCCACACCGCATCCGCGTCGCCGCGCTCGGCGAGGTTGAGGTCGAGGAAGTGATACGTCGTCGGCCGCCCCGTGCCGGCCCAGCGCCGCACGTGCTCGTCGAGCCCGCGCGCGAGGTCCCCACCGTACTCGAGAAAGTCGATCGTCCCCGGGTGCTCCACCGCGAGCCGCACCGCATCGACGCCACCTGCGGCCGCGCTGCCCGGCTCGGTCGAGATCCCGATCCCCAGCCGCGGCAACGACGACAGGTCCATGCCGCTGGAGGATAGCTCGCCTGCGCCTGGCCGCGGCTATGGGCTGCGGGGCGCGATCACCTGGCGCCAGCCCTCGAGCAGGTTCCGAAGGAGCGCCGCGACCTCGCGGATGGGACCGGCGTCGGCGCGCAGATCGGCCTCGAGGAGGCGCCGCCAGCAGTAATCGTAGAGACGCCCGAGGTCCTGCGCGAGCTTGGGGTCCTTGGAGGGGTCGAGCGTGTCGAGGAGCTCCTCGAGGATCTTCTCGGCGCGCACCAGGCTGTCATGCGCTTGCCAGCTGCGCTGTGCGGCGAGCGCCTGCTCCGCTTGCCCCAGGAAGCGGAGGGCCCCCTCGTACAGCAGCAGGAGCAGCTGCGCAGGATCGGCAGTGCCAACCTGCAGCGCGCGGTAGCGTTCCAGGGCCCGGCCCGTGGGATACGCCACGAGGACTATCGCAGGAGCTGCAACGCTCTGTCGGGCGAGGAGTTGGCCTGCGAAAGCATGGCGGTGCCCGCCTGCACCAGGATCTGGTTGCGCGTCAGGTTCGAGACCTCGCTCGCGAAATCGGTGTCGACGATCCTCGACTTCGCCGCGGCGAGGTTTGCGTTCGACAGCTGCAGCTGGCCGACGACGCCTTGCAGCCGGTTCTGCGCCGCGCCCACCGACGCGCGCTGCGTCAGCACGGCGTCGATCGCGGTGTCGAGCTTGCCGATGGCCGCCTGCGCGCTTGCGGCGGAGCTGACATCGAGGCCGCTGACGGCGAGGGCTGCGCTGCTCGTGCTCTTGAGGCTGAGCTGCATCGTGTCACCGCTGTTTGCGCCGACCTGGATGGACTGCGCCTGGAAGCTCCCATCGAGGAGCGCGTGGCCGTTGAAGGAGCTGCTGCTGGCGATCCGGTCGACCTCCTCGGTGTTCTGGTTCATCTCCGACTGGATGCTGGCGCGGTCGCTGCCGGTCAGCGTGTCGTTCGCGGCCTGAACCGCGAGCTCTCGGTTCCGTTGCAAGAGCGAATTCACCTGGGAAAGGGAGCCGTCCGCCGTCTGGGTCAGGTTCACCGCGTCGACGGTGGCGCGGGACGCCGTGCTGGTCGAGGAGATCAAGGTCTGGAGCTTCGTGGCGATCGCGAGGCCAGCGGCGTCGTCCGCCGCCCGGTTGATCCGCAGGCCGCTCGAGACGCGGTCGATGGTCTTCGAGAGCGCCGCGCTGCTCTGACCGAGCGCGCGTTGGCTCGCCAAGCTGACACTGTCGTCGAGACGAAGGCTCATGGCGGGCTCCTGACTCAGGCGTCCGAGCTTCCGACGCAGACCCAGTGTGGCATGTTAATTCACAAGATAAAGTAATGTAAATTACATCATCAGATGGTCACGTGACCTCATTCCGCGCGCGCGTAGGCCCGGCGTGCCTCTTCCATGTACCAGTCCGGATAGAACTGGCTGGCCCACTTGCGGAACCGGGCGATCGGGCCGTCGCCGTCGCAGAGCACCGCGCGCTCGAGGTAGATCTTGTGCTCCCACACGGGCGCGTCCTGCTCGAGCTGGCGCGAGATCTCGGCGACGAACGCCTTGCCGACACCCTTCATGATGTCGGCGCCGCCGAGCTTCTTGACCGTGAAGGAGAACCGCACGTGCACGTATTCGTCGTCGATGGGCGCGACCGCGCCGAGCAGCAGCGTCTCGACGAGGCCGGTGAACCGGTTGGTCGAGAATCCCAGCCCGCGTGAGAACGACTCCACCTGGCCCTCGACCAGGCCCCCGGGAGTGCGCATCGTCGTCGGCGAGATCATGTGGATGTTGGGGCCGTCGAACACCACGCTGGACGCGGGGAGGTTGACGGTCCCGTGCAGGTACTTGAAGTGGGCCGTGTCGACGACGTTCTCCGCCATCTCCTGGTTGTGGGTCCGGAGCTTCCACTCCTTGTAGAAGGCCGGTGTCCACTCGTCGCTGGAGAGTTCGGGCAGCTCGGGGATCTCCCAGGCCGGAGCCTGCTTGTCGATGTCGTGCCACACCATCACGAGCCCGTTTCTCTCCACGACCGGCCAGCAGGCGAGCGTGGCCCTGGGCGGGATCTTCTTCGCGTAGGGGATGTGCGTGCACGCGCCGTCGCCATTGAACTTCCACCAGTGGAAAGGGCATTTCACGTCGTCTCCCTCCACGACGCCGCCGTGACCGAGATGGGCCCCCATGTGCGGGCAGTGGGCGTCGAGCACCTTGGCGTGTCCGCCCTCGGTACGGAACAGGACCAGGTGCTTGCCAAAGTACTCGAGGGGCTTGGCCTGACCGGGCTGGAGCTCGCTCGACCAGGCCACCTGGAACCATCCCGTCGGATACCGCGGGAAGGGGAAGCGAGGCTTCTTCGCGGGGATTGTGGGTTCCGGAGCGATCTGCGGAAGCGGTCGAAGCTGGGGCTGCATGTCCATCCTCCTCGGGGCGGTGGCGCCCCGAGAGGAAATAGAACATGTTCTAGTTCTCGGCTTCCTTGATCGAGATCAAGTCCGAGGCGGATTTTCGCAGCCGCCGCGCGCTACGGCGTGTAGCGCTGGATGAGGGGACCGAAGGCGCTGTCGAGCGCGCTGCCTGCGACGCGGTCGCCACGATTGGTCACGGCGGCGAACGTCACGTTCCTTCCCGGCGCGAGCCACGCGGTCACGAGCCACATGGTGTTGCTGCCGCTGTGGCTGAGCACCCTGCCGCCGGCCCAGGGTCGCTGTCCCACGGCCCAGCCGCAGGCGTAGTCGCCCCCCGGTGGCGGGGTCTGCAGGCGCGTGAGCGTGGCCTGCGACACCAGGCCCGACGGGAGCGCCTGCCCGCGCGCGCCTGCGAGGTGCACGGCCAGGAACTTGCCCCAGTCGGCGAGCGAGCAGTGCACCGTGCCGGCCGGCCCCATCGAGGGCGGGTTGTCGGCGTTCGGACCCGGCGGCACTGGCACCGGGTCGCCGCCGTCGGTCCGGATCTGATGCCCCCACGGCTGGTCGACCCGGCCAGCCGTGCCCGGCGCGCCGAAGCCACACGACCTCATGTGGAGCGGCGTGAACAGCTCGGCCTGGAGGATCTGCTCCCACGGCAGGCCCAGGGCGCGTTCGAGCGCCGCACCCGCGATCATGTAACCCGCGTTGGCGTACACGAACGTGCCAGGCGCCTGGGCCGGCGCTCGCCCAAGGAGCGCGCGCACCGCGCGGATCCTCGCATCGGGGTCGGCGCCATCGGCCCACATGCGCGACCAGATGTCCGTGGGGATCTCGCCCGGTGCGCCGCCGCGGTGCTGCAGCAGCTGGATCAACGTGACGCCCTGATAGCCGGGATCGATCGTCTCGCCCGGAAACAACGCGGCCAGGGTGTCCTCGAAATGGATCCTGCCGCGGTCCACGGAGATGCCGACGAGGGTCGCCGTCATGGCCTTGGTATCGGAGCCGAGGTGCCACAGGTCGTCGATCGTGGCCAGCGTCGAATCGCCGTACTTCCTCACACCCGAGACGCCGATCGCGGCGAGCTGCTCGCCGCGCCAGACCGCGCCGGCCAGCGCCGGCAAGCCACCATCCGTGCGCACCGGTCCGAGCAAGCTCGAGACGTCGTCGGGCGCAGCTCCCGCGTCCGGTCCCGGGGCTCCTGCCACGCCGCCGCCCCCCGTCCCCGCGCCCGCGCCGCCCGGGCCCGCATCCGCGCCCGGGCCGACGCCACCCTCCATTTGTCCGCCGATCGGCGGGCTCCTGTCGCTCGCGCAGGCGCCGGCGGCCACGAAGCTTCCGAGGACAAACGTGGCCAGCTGGCGCATGCCTGATCCTATCAGCCGCCGGCAGGGCCTGGCGCTACCGTGAGTACTTGCCAGACTTGCCCGGGGTGTGCGTCCATGCACGCCGGGTTCACTCCGCATGCTGATCGAGCTCGATCGTCTCGAGGTGGGACACCACCGCCGGCCCATCCTGCCACCCATCACGTTCGGGCTCGCGGCGGGCGCCTTCGTCGGCATCGTCGGGCCGAACGGCTCGGGCAAGACGACGCTCCTAAGGACGATCCTCGCCTTGCTGCCGCCGGTGCGCGGTCAGATCCGTTACCCGAGGCTCGGCCGGAGCCCCCGGGTCGGCTACGTCCCGCAGCGACAGGCCACCGACCTCACGTGGCCGCTCAGCGCACTCGAGATCGTGCTCATGGGCCGCTACCGCCGCATCGGCATCGCGCGCTGGCGGAGCCGGGACGACCTCGAGGCCGCGCGCGCCGCGCTCGCCCAGGTCGGCATCGCCGATCTGGCGGAGCGGCCTTTCCACGCGCTCTCCGGCGGGCAGCAGCAGCGCGTGCTCACGGCGCGCGCGCTCTGCGGCGAGCCCGAGCTCCTGCTCCTCGACGAGCCGACGACCGGGATGGATCTCGCCGCCGAGCGCAGCATGCTCGAGCTCATCGCGGGCTTCCCTGCGCGCGGCATCGCGGTCGTGATGGTGAGCCACGCGCTCTCCATCGTCGCCAGCTACGCGCGCGACATCATCCTCATCGACCGGGATCGGAGCCAGGTGGACGCCGGCCCCGTGCACGAGGTGCTCACGGCCGAGCGCCTCAGCAAGCTCTACGGGACCCCGGTCAGCGTCGTGGCGTCGCATGGTTACGTCAGCGTGTTCGCGGATCGCCCGAGCGGCCCCGGGGGCGAGGGCTGATGGAGCAGGTCTCCTTCTGGGAGAGCTTCACGCTCTGGCGCGATCCGATGATCGTCGCGATCGTCAGCGCCGCGATGCTGGCCTACCTGGGCGTCTTCATCGTCCTAAAGCGCGTGGTGTTCGTGTCCGCGGCGCTCTCGGCGATGTCCGGCGTCGGCGTCGCCGTGTCCTTCTTCCTCGCGTCGCTCCTGCAGATCCCGCCCCACGCGGCGCCGGCGTGGCTCGATCCACACCTGTATGCGCTCGGCTCCGCGGCGCTCGGGGCGAGCTTCTTTTCGTATAACCTCGGCCACCGGCGCATCTCCGGCGAGAGCGCGATCGGCCTCGGGTATATCATCGCTTCGGCGCTCGTCATCCTGGTGCTGCAGAGCCCGCGGGTCGCGCAGGAGGCCCACGAGATCAATGACCTCCTCTATGGCAACACGGTGGCCGTCTCGACCCACATGCTGTGGGTCACCACGGCGACGTTCGGAGGCGTCGTGGTCGTGCACGCGACCTTCCGCAAGGAGCTGCTCTTTGTCGCGTTCGATCCCGAGGTGGCGCGCACGCTCGGCTACGGCACCCGACGGTGGAGCCTCGGGCTGTTCGGCACCTTCGCCATTGCCGTCTCGGTCACCACGCAGGCCATTGGCGCATTGCCGGTATTCGCGTTCATGGTGATCCCGCCCGCGGCGGCGCTCCTGCTCGCGTCGCGCCTGTGGTCCGTCTTTGCTGCGGCGGTCGGGATCGCCGTGTTCTCGGCGGCGATCGGGTACTACCTGTCCTTCATCTGGTCCTTGCCGACCGGTGCGACCATGGTCGTGGTGGCGGCCGCTTGGATGGTCCCAGGCCTCGTTCGCCTCGCGCTCGGGAGGATCCGATGACGCCGGTCCTGCTGCTGTGGTGGCTTTTCGGCGAGCCGCCCGTCTCGGTCGAGGAGATCGAGGCCGCCCAGAAGGCCGATCGGGCTCGAGAGGCGCCCACCGCCGGGAGCCCCGTGGCGCCGCGCCCCGACCCGCCCGCGCCGCAAGCGGCCGCCCGAGCGCCGGGATCGAGCCTGACGAATCCTGCCCTCTCCGTGATCCTCGACGCGGACTTCGGCTACTACGGCCTTGGGCGGCCCGACTTCCTGGCCCACGGAATCGCCCCCGCGGGCGACGACCCGAAGAGCGAAGGCTTCGGCATGCAGGAGATCGAGCTCGCCTTCCAGGCGGCGGTCGATCCCTACCTCGAGGCCGCGCTCTTCCTGACCGTTCCCGACCTCGAGGGCGTCGAGGTGGAGGAGGGCTACCTCGTCACGACGTCGTTGCCGTGGAACCTGCAGCTCAAGGCGGGCACGTTCCGCTCCGCGGTCGGGCGCAACAACACCCAGCACCTGCACCTGCAGCACTTCACGCGACGACCGCTGCTCTCGCCGCTCCTTCTGGGCGCCGACGGGCTGCGCGGGCCCGCGCTCCAGGCGTCCGTGCTGTTGCCGCTGCCCTGGTTCGCCACGTTCTACGCGGAGGCGATGTCGATCGGCGCGCCCGAGGACCGTTCGGCCGTGGCCACGTTCGGCGGCGGCGGCCGGCGCGATCCGGAGAACCTCTCCTACACCGGCGTGCTCGAGCAATACTGGGATCTCAGCGAGGACCTCTCGGTGCTCGCGGGGCTCGATTTCGCGTCGGGCAAGGCGTTCGAGTGCGCGCCAATGGAGGCCTGTCGGGAGCGCCGCTCCTACCTGTACGGCGCCGATCTGTACGTCAAATGGAAGCCCCCGAATGTCGTCCACACGTACGCGAGCGTGCAATGGACGACCGAGTACTTCGGCCGCACGATCGGACAGGGCGGTCCCACCGAGGGTGCGTTCTACACCGAGCCCGTGGTGCAGGTTTCGCGCCGGTTCTGGGTCGGCGCGCGGTTCGATTTGACCGGCCTGCCCTCGGGGCCGTCATTGCCGAGGCGCCATGGCCTCGCCGGCTCGCTCACCTTCACGCCGAGCGAGTTCTCACGCGTCCGCGTCTACGGGCAGGAGCTCTGGGCTGCCGGCCTCCCGAGCGCCACGGTCGCGTTCCTCCAGGCCGAGGTGTCGATCGGCGCGCATGGCGCGCACCCGTTCTGAGCGAGGAGAGCTGCATGAAGATGAGCGCGCTCGTGTTTTTGTGGGCCTGGCTTGGCTTCCAGCCGGTCGCGTGGGCGAAGGTGCGGGTCGTGACCACGATCGAGACGCTGGCCGCGCTCGCTCGCGAGGTCGGCCGCGAGCGCGTGGAGGTGCGTTCGCTCTCCCACGGCTACGAGGACCCGCACGTCGTGCAGGCCAAGCCCTCGCTCGTGGTGACGCTCAACCGCGCCGACCTGCTCGTCTACGTGGGGCTCGACCTCGAGGCGGGGTGGCTGCCGCCCCTCGTCCTGCAATCGCGCAACGGTAAGATCCAGCGTGGCCAGCCGGGGCACCTCGACTGCTCGACCGCGGTAAAGGTCGAGGACGTGCCCTCGGCGCCGGCTGACCAGCTGCGCGCGCTCGGCGACGTGCACCCGCTCGGGAACCCGCACTACTGGATCCTGCCCAGAAATGCGCTCGCGGTCGCGAAGCGAATGGCCGAGAGCCTGACTGAGGTGGATCCCTCCGGCGCGGATGCCTACCAGAAGAACCTTGCCGATTTCGCCCGCCGCCTGGCCGCCCGGCAGACGGAATGGGAGCGTCGCGCTGCCCCCTTGCGGGGGGTCAAGATCGTCAGCTACCACAAGAGCTGGTCGTACCTGGCGGGATGGCTCGGCCTCCAGGAGCTCGGCTACATCGAGCCAAAGCCTGGGGTGCCGTCGTCCACGCAGCACACCGCGCAGCTCATCGGGCTCATGAAGAAGCAGGGGGTCAAGCTCGTGCTCGAGGAGTCCTTCTACCCGCACAACCTCGCCAAGCTGGTCGCCGACAAGGGCGGCGCGCGGCTCGCGGTGTTGCCCTCGGACGTCGGGGCCACGCCGGCCATCCGCGACTACTTCGAGCTCGGCGACGCGGTGATCACGGGGCTGCTCGAGTAGCCTGCCCCTCAGGCGCCTTCAGGCGTAGCCGGCGCGCGCGCGAGGAGCCGGCGGAGCATCGCGGTGGCGGTCACGCACCAGGCCGCGAAGGCCACCCACATCATGCCGCGCGCGGCCAGCCGGAGCGGCGGGAAGTCCGCGGCCAGCGACAGCCGGTGCGACGCGACCGAGTACATCCCGAGCGGGAAGACCAGGCTCCAGTACATCGGGTGATACGTGAGGGGCACGCGGTGGACGACGTGCTTCCAGACGCCCAGGATGACGAGGAGCGGGATCCACCAGGTGGCCCACGCCCAGAGGATGAGCGTCGTGCCCTCCACGAAGGGACGCAGGGCCGACAGGAACGGCACGATCGGCCGGCACAGGATGAGCGCCGAGCCGGCGTTGGCGCTGATCGCCGCGGCGCCCATGACCACCCACACGAGCGGCATGAGCGAAGCCGGCTGCAGCGGTGCGAAGAAGATCCGGTAGCTAAAGAGCGTGACGAAGATGCCGTAGAGGATGATGCCGATGCCCCAGACGGCGTGCACGGCCACGAAGGTCAAGGCCGAGAACCGCCCGAGCTCCGGCGCGAGCATCGTGCCGAGCAGCACCAGGGACTCCGTGCCCACGATCGCGATCAGCCAGCCCCCGTGGACGACGTCCGCGTTCCGTCTCGTGCTGACGAAGATGAGGACGCTGAAGCTGAAGTAGCCGAGGACGATCCAGCCTGCGAGCGCCGCAAGCCAGAGCGCGGTGGCGCCGGCGACGTGCCCGCGCAGGAACGCCTGGACGCCGAGCACGTTCGAGGCGGCGACGGTCGTGAAGAACGAGAACACCAGGCGCGGATCCGTCAGGTCCGCCCACAGCGCCCGGCGAAAGCGCGCCACCCGGATCCCGGTCGCCAGGAAAAGCGATGGAAAGGCGACCAGGTTGACGGCAAACAGGAGCGTCGACAGGCGGTGGAGGCCCTGCATGAAGAACGCATTGGAGAGGATCCCAGTCGCCATCACGAGCGCGAAGTAGCCAGGGTAGAGCTCGCGGATGGCGGCCCGGAGGAGCTCCGATCGCCGAGGGCTCACGGCGCATCCGCCGGACGAGCGCCCGCGCCCAGCCACTCGCCGATCGCGGCCACTTCCTTCGGCCACCGTTGCGAGACGCGCAGCGCCAGCCACTCGGTGAACGCCTCGCGGACGATGCCGTCGAGCTCGTCCATGAGATAGAGCCGCTCGTCCTCCTGGTCATCATCGGCCTCGGACAGCACCGCGGGCAGCTTGCCGCGCGAGACATCGAGGGTGTCGGCCTCGAGCTCCGCCGTCCACTGGCGCTCGTTCTTCACCACCGACAGCTCTAGCGCCCGCACCTGCGCGCCGCGCCCGAGCACGAACCGCGCCTCCGCGCTCGCGGCCGCACCGGGCCCGCTGATGCGCACCTCGGCCACCTCGCCGTACGCGAGCAAGGTGATCCGCCCGACCGGCTTGATCGAGAAGGACGCGGTGCCGCGCCCGAAGCCGCCGTCCTCGGCGTCCCCGTGATAGATGAGCCAGGCGCAGAACTCGCGCCCGAGAAAGCGCAGGTCCTCGCGCGCCTCGTCGAGCTGGACCGTGCGCGCGTCCTTCTCGGTCTCGCCGCTCTCGGCGATCTGGTCGGCGAGCGTGGGCTCTGCGCGCCGCTTGCGTGCCTTCCGCTCAGCCATCGCGCCGTCTCCCGGCGAAGCCGAACAGCAGCTCCGGCGTCGGATCGGGCTTCTTCTTGTCGGCGCCGGCGTCGGTCGCCCACGCCGCGGGGCCCTCGGGATCGATCGCCAGGCCGAAGCTCTTGCTGAAGAGCTCGACGAGCGCCTCGTTGGCGGCCTTGGTGCGGGAGAAGAAGTGCAGCCGCCCGGCGCCCCGCTTGCTCCCGCCCTGCGCCGGCGTCCAGACCACGTCGAGCACGCGCGTGCGCACGAAGGAGCGCTTGCGCAGCTTGCGCACGATCTCCGCCTTGAGGGCGGTCTTCTCGCCGCGCGAGAACGCCTTGCCGCGCTCGCGCTCGCGCCGGCCGAGCTCGCGCCGCACCTCGCCCGCGGGCGGCTTGAGCACGTCGATGCGCAGCCCCAGCATCACCCGCTCGCCCGAGAACACCTTGTCGGCCGAGAAGTCCACGTCCTCGCTATCGCGCAGGCACACCCACCCGACCGACCGCTCCAGGTCCGAGTCGGGGTCGATGGGCAAAAAGGCGTGGGATCGCAGGCCGCGCACGACCCGGCCGCGCACGTCCTTGGGCAGCTCGCCGGTGGTGCGGTAGCGTCGCGCGGTCAAGCTCCCTCGCAGGGCTGGCATGGGGGCACTCTCCTGCCGAAGGCAGGACGACGTCAAACCCTACCCGCTCCGAGCCCCTGGGCACCTGCTATCCTCGGCGGCCGTGACCGAGAAAGCCAAGCTCCTGCTCCCCGGCGGAACCACGGTGGAGCTCCCCACGGTGGTGGGCACCGAGAACGAGCCCGCCATCGACATCGCCAAGCTGCGCGCGCAGACCGGGTACGTGACGCTCGATCCCGCGTTCGTCAACACCGCCGCGACCACCAGCACCATCACCTACATCGACGGCGAGCGGGGGATCTTGCGCTATCGCGGCATCCCGATCGAGGAGCTCGCGGAGAAGAGCAACTTCGTCGAGGTGAGCTACCTGCTCATGTACGGCAAGCTGCCGACGCGCCCGGAGATCGATCGCTTCGGGACACTGCTCACGCGGCACTCGATGATCCACGAGGACATGAAGCGCTTCTTCGACGGGTACCCGATGACGGCCCACCCGATGGCGATCCTGTCGTCGATGGTGAGCTCGCTGTCGAGCTACTACCCCGACGCGCTCGACCCGATGAACCTGGCCGTGCGCGAGCTGACGATGATCCGCCTTCTGTCCAAGGTGCGCACCCTCGCGGCCTTCGCGTACAAGAAGTCGATCGGCCAGCCCTTCATGTACCCGAGGAACGACCTCGAGTACTGCGCCAACTTCCTCTACATGATGTTCTCGGTGCCGGCGGAGCCGTACGCGCTCGACGACGAGATCGTTCGCGTCATGAACCTGCTCTTCATCCTGCACGCCGACCACGAGCAGAACTGCTCGACCTCGACGGTGCGCATGGTGGGCAGCTCGCAGGCGAGCCTGTTCGCGGCGATCGCGGCCGGGATCCTGGCCCTGTGGGGCCCCTTGCACGGGGGCGCGAACCAGGAAGTCATTGCGATGCTCGAGCAGATCCAGGCGGACGGCGGCGACGTCGGCAAGTACGTGCGCCTGGCCAAGGACAAGAGCTCGGGCTTTCGCCTCATGGGCATGGGCCACCGCGTCTACAAGAACTACGATCCGCGCGCGCGCATCCTCAAGAAGGCCTGCGACCGCGTGCTCGCCAAGCTCGGCCAGGAGGACAAGCTCCTCGACCTCGCGAGAAAGCTCGAGGAGGTGGCGCTCAAGGACGAGTACTTCATCGAGCGCAAGCTGTACCCGAACGTCGATTTCTACAGCGGCATCATCTACCGGGCGCTGGGCTTTCCGACCGACATGTTCACGGTGCTCTTCGCGCTCGGCCGGTTGCCAGGGTGGATCGCGCACTGGCGCGAGCTGATCGAAAGCAGCGACACCAAGATCGCGCGCCCGCGGCAGATCTACACGGGGCGAACCATCAATCCCTACGTGGCGATGGACCAGCGCACCTGATGGC
>JAHFDS010000193.1 GCA_023248855.1 Myxococcales bacterium | reverse complement strand
GACGACGATGACCGAGCGCCCCGAGTAGTCCACGCGCTTGCCGAGCAGGTTCTGGCGGAAGCGGCCCTGCTTGCCCTTGAGCATGTCGGACAGGGACTTCAGCGGGCGCTTGTTGGGGCCGGTGATGGTCTTGCCGCGGCGGCCGTTGTCGAAGAGGGCGTCCACCGCCTCCTGCAGCATCCGCTTCTCGTTTCGGATGATGATCTCCGGGGCGTTCAGCTCCTGGAGGCGCTTGAGACGGTTGTTCCGGTTGATGACGCGCCGGTAGAGGTCATTGAGGTCGCTCGTGGCGAAGCGGCCGCCGTCGAGCGGGACCAGCGGGCGCAGGTCCGGCGGGATCACCGGGATGACCTCCAGCATCATCCAGTCGGGCTTGTTCGACGAGGTGCGGAACGACTCGACGACGCGCAGCCGCTTGGCGATCTTCTTCTTCTTCGCCTCGCTGGTCGCGTCCTTCATCTCGGCGCGCAGCAGCTCGGAGAGCGAATGCACGTCGATCGAGCGGAGCAGCTCGCGGATGGCTTCGGCGCCCATCCCGGAGGTGAAGGCCTCGTCCCCCAGCTCCTCACCGAGCTTGCTGTGGCGATCTTCGGTGAGCAGCTCGCCGCGCTGAAGGCCCGAATTGCGCGGATCCAGGACGACGTAGGCCTCGCAGTACAGGACCTTCTCGAGGTCCTTGAGCGTGATGTCGAGCAGGTTGCCGATGCGGCTCGGCAGGCTCTTGAGAAACCAGATGTGCGCGACCGGGGTGGCCAGGTTGATGTGGCCGAGGCGCTCGCGACGTACCTTCGACTGGATGACCTCGACGCCGCACTTCTCGCACACGACCCCGCGGTGCTTCATGCGCTTGTACTTGCCGCAGTTGCACTCGTAGTCCTTGACTGGCCCGAAGATCTTCGCGCAGAAGAGGCCATCTCGCTCCGGCTTGAACGTGCGGTAGTTGATGGTCTCGGGCTTCTTCACCTCGCCGTGGGACCACTCGCGGATCTTCTCGGGCGATGCCAGGGAGATCCGGATCGCGCTGAACGACAGCGGGTCCTTGGGCTTCTCGAAGAAGTTGAAGATGTCCTTCACGTCGTTCTCCTCGGCGGTGATTCACTCACACGCCTTCGGCGCGATGCGCCGTTCGGCTCTGGTCGTGCCAGCGCGGATTGCCGCGCGAAAACCGCTGCTACGCTGCTACCGGGTGCACTTGGCTTTCTCAGCCGCGACGCACGCGTCGTACATCGCCGCGCCCTGGCTGCACATCTTGTCCTTCGTGCAGTTGTCGCGAACGCTCTTCCAGAGGGTCTCCTCGTTGGTGCAGGACTCGGTTCCCCGCTTTCCGTCGTCGCAGTTGAGCTGGCAGCCGTTCAGATCCGAGCTCGTGATGCTCTTGCAGTTGACGCGAGTGTCGCAGACGCCGGTACAGCCACTGCGCGGCGTGAACGTCAGGTTGTCCAGCGTGTCCGCGCCGCAGCTCGCGACGAGGAAGAGTCCGAAGGCGATCGCAATCTTGGTCATGTTCAGGCTCCCGCTCGCGACGCGACGGCTTCCCGCGCCAGCTTCTCGACCGTGGTCTCGTCCCGCTGGGGCGCGGACGGATCCTCGATCAGCTCCACGTTCAGACACAGGGACTGCAGCTCCTTGAGGAGCACGTTGAAGGATTCGGGCAGGCCGCTCTCGAGCGTGTGCTCGCCCTTGACGATGGCCTCGTACATGCGCGTGCGGCCGACGACGTCGTCGGACTTGACCGTGAGGAACTCCTGCAGGCCATAGGCGGCGCCGTACGCTTCCATCGCCCAGACTTCCATCTCGCCGAGGCGCTGGCCGCCGAACTGGGCCTTGCCGCCGAGGGGCTGCTGGGTGACCAGCGAGTACGGGCCGATCGAGCGCGCGTGGATCTTGTCGTCCACGAGGTGGTGGAGCTTCATGACGTACATGACACCCACCGTGACGTCGTGGTCGAAGGCGTCGCCGGTGCGCCCGTCGAACAGCGTGGCCTGGCCGTTGGTCGGCAGGCCCGCCATCTTGAGGCACTCCTTGATCTCGATCTCCTTGGCGCCGTCGAACACCGGCGTCGCCATGTGCACGCCGCGCTGGAGCTTCTGCGCGAAGCGCCGCACGTCCTCGTCGCCCAGGCCATCGATGAACGCGTGCGCCTGGTCGGTGGTGTAGACCTTCTTGAGGCGATCGCGCATCCACTTGGCGTCGTAGTGGGTGTCGAGGTGCGCCTTGATCTGCTCACCGAGCGAGCGCGCGGCCCACCCGAGGTGGGTCTCGAGGATCTGCCCCACGTTCATGCGCGAAGGGACGCCCAGGGGATTGAGCACCATGTCCACCGGCGTGCCGTCCTCGAGGTACGGCATGTCCTCCGCCGGCATGATGCGCGACACGACGCCCTTGTTGCCGTGGCGGCCGGCCATCTTGTCGCCGACCGAGAGCTTGCGCTTGATGGCCACGTAGACCTTGACCATCTTGATGACGCCCGGCGGGAGCTCGTCGCCCTTGGTGAGCTTGGCGATCTTGTCGCGGTACTGCGCTTCGATCGCGTGGACGTCGTCCTCGAGGCGCGCGGCGAGCTGCTCGAGCTTCTCCTCGACCTTCCCACCGCCCTCGGCGACCTGGATCTCGTGCCAGTAGCGCGTCGGGATCTCGTCGAGCGCGGGGTCGTCGAGCTTGACGCCCTTGTTGACGAGGACCTTGCCCTTGTCGTCGATGAGGCGCGCGGCGGTGCTCTTGCCGTGCAGGAGCTTGCGCATCTTCTGGTGGTACGAGTCGGAGACGATCTTCACCTCGTCCTTCTGGTCGGTGAGGAGCTTCTCCTTCTCCTGATCCTCGATGTCTCGGGCGCGCTCGTCCTTGTCCGTGCCCTTTCGGGAGAACACACGGGCGCTGATGACGATGCCCTGGACGCCTGGTGGGACGCGCAGCGAGCTGTCGCGGACGTCGCCCGCCTTCTCGCCGAAGATCGCGCGGAGGAGCTTCTCTTCGGGCGAGAGCTGGGTCTCGCCCTTGGGCGTGATCTTGCCGACGAGGATATCGCCCGCCTTGCACTCGGCGCCGATGCGCACGATGCCCGACTCGTCGAGGTCCTTGAGGGCCTCCTCGCCGACGTTCGGGATGTCGCGCGTGATCTCTTCCTTGCCGAGCTTGGTGTCGCGCGCGATGCACTCGAACTCCTCGATGTGGACGGACGTGAACACGTCGTCCTTCACGAGGCGCTCCGAGATGAGCATCGAGTCTTCGAAGTTGTAGCCCTGCCACGGCATGAACGCGACGAGCACGTTCTGGCCGAGCGCGAGCTCGCCCTGCTCGCACGCGGGGCCGTCGGCGATCACGTCGCCGGCGCGCACCTTGTCGCCGCGCTGGACGATGGGCTTCTGGTTGATGCAGGTGTTCTGGTTCGAGCGCTGGAACTTGACCAGGTTGTAGATGTCGGGCTTGGCCGAGAGCGGATCCGACTCCGCGCTCTCGAGCGGGCGGACCACGATGCGAGCGGCGTCCACCGACTCGACCACGCCGTCACGTTTGGCGACCACGGTGACGCCGGAGTCGCGGGCGACGATGCCCTCGATGCCGGTGCCGACGAGCGGCGCCGCGGTGTTGATGAGGGGCACGGCCTGGCGCTGCATGTTCGAGCCCATGAGCGCGCGGTTCGCGTCGTCGTTCTCGAGGAACGGGATGAGCGAGGCCGCGACCGAGACCAGCTGGTTCGGCGAGACGTCCATGAGCGTGAGCTCTTCGTTCCGCGCCATCACGAACTCGGTGTTGTGACGGGACGAGACGAGGTCGTCGGTGAACTTGCCCTTCTTGTCGACGCCGGCGTTGGCCTGCGCGATGTAGTGGCCTTCCTCCTCGAGCGCCGAGAAGAACTTCACGTCGTCGGTCAGGCGACCCTCGCCGATCGTGCGGTACGGCGTCTCGATGAAGCCGAACTCGTTGACGCGGGCGTAGGTCGACAGCGACGCGATGAGGCCGATGTTCGGACCTTCAGGCGTCTCGATCGGGCAGATGCGGCCGTAGTGCGTGCCGTGGACGTCGCGCACCTCGAAGCCGGCGCGCTCACGCGTGAGGCCTCCGGGCCCGAGGGCCGAGAGGCGTCGCTTGTGGGTGACCTCCGACAGCGGGTTCGTCTGGTCCATGAACTGCGAGAGCTGCGAGCTGCCGAAGTATTCCTTCACCACCGCCGAGACCGGCTTGGCGTTGATGAGGTCGTGCGGCATGAGCGTCTCGATCTCCTGAGACATGCTCATGCGCTCCTTGATGGCGCGCTCCATGCGGACGAGGCCGATGCGGTACTGGTTCTCCATCAGCTCGCCGACCGCGCGCACGCGGCGGTTGCCGAGGTGATCGATGTCGTCGATCTGGCCGCGGCCGTTCTTGAGCTCGATGAGGTAGCGGACCGTCTCGAGGATGTCGCGCTTGGTCAGCACGCACGCGTCGAGCGGCTCGTCGACCTTGAACTTGTAGTTGAGCTTGAGGCGGCCGACCTTCGACAGGTCGTAGCGCTCCGCGTTGAAGAAGAGGTTATTGAAGAGCGTCTGCGCCGTCTCCGGCGTCGGCGGATCGCCGGGGCGGAGGCGGCGGTAGATCTCCATGATCGCCTCGTCGGGCGACTGCAGCTTGTCGGCGATGAGCGTGTCGCGCAGGTAGCTGCCGACGTTCAGGCCGTCGATGAAGAGGACCTTGAACTCGCCGATGCCGCGCTCGCGCAGCTCGTCGAGCTTGGCCTCCGAGACCTCCTCGTTGCACTGCAGCACGACCTCGCCCGTGTTCGGGTCGATGACGTCGTGCGCGCTGGCCTTGCCCACGAGCTCGGAGGGCTCGATCGGGAGGCGCTCGACCTTGGAGTCGCGCAGCTTCTTGATTGCGGCCTTGGTGAACTTGCGGTTCTTCTTGACCAGGACCTCGCGCGACTCCGGGTGGCGGATGTCGCGAGTCGCGCGCTGACCAGGCAGGAGGTCGTACTCGACGCTCTTGGCGTACTTCTTGCCGTCCTGAACGTAGACGGTCTCGGTGTTGTAGAAGTAGTTCAATAGCTCCTCGGTCGAGTAACCGAGCGCGCGCAGGAGCACCGTCGCGTACAGCTTGCGGCGGCGGTCGATGCGCACGTGCATGAGGTCCTTGGCGTCGAACTCGAAGTCGAGCCACGAGCCGCGGTAGGGGATCACGCGCGCGGAGTAGAGGAGCTTGCCCGAGCTGTGGGTCTTGCCCTTGTCGTGGTCGTAGAAGACGCCCGGCGAGCGGTGCAGCTGGCTGACGACGACGCGCTCCGTTCCGTTGATGATGAACGTGCCGTTGTCGGTCATGAGCGGGATCTCGCCGAAGTAGACCTCCTGCTCCTTGACGTCGCGGATCGACTGCGATCCGGTCTCCTCGTTCGTGTCCCACACGACCAGGCGGATGATCACCTTGATCGGCGCCGCGTACGTCATGCCGCGCTGGCGGCACTCGTCCACGTCGTACTTGGGCTTCTCGAGGTTGTACGAGACGAACTCGAGCGACGAGGTCTCGGCGAAGTCCTTGATCGGGAAGACGCTCTTGAAGACGCCCTGGAGCCCGATGTCCTCGCGCTGCTCGATCGGCACGTCCTTCTGCAGGAACTTGTCGTAGCTCCGCTTCTGGATGTCGATGAGGTTCGGGATCTCGATGACCTTCGTGATCTTCGCGAAGTTCTTGCGAACGCGGAAGTTGTTCTGAATCACCGATGCCATGTCTTCTCCCTCGGGGTCCACGCAGAGCGCGCGGAGCGCCCGGGTCCTTGCGCAAGAGCGGCGAGGCTCATGCGCAGCGCCTTCCGATCGCTACCGTGCTCCACGCGGAGCGCGGTCGCCCCGGGGTGGAGACGGCATTCGCTTTCCGCCATCGGCGGAAACGGCGAATGAGACGAGAGCACACCGCTCCCGTCTCGTTCGTTCGAACAAGTTCCAAATGGATGCAGAAAGCTGACCAATATCGATCCCGTACGCAAGCAAATTCTTTCTTCTCGTGACGATTCTCCCTTGACAGGGTGAGCCCACGAGTTTCCAGCCGACCCGTCTTCAGGGGAGGCTGCGTCCCCGGCCGACCGCTCGGCGCGGCCGCCAGGGGCGTAAGAACCGCCGCGTACTACTTGATCTCGACCTTGGCGCCGGCCTCGGTCAGCTTCTTCTTCATCTCCTCGGCGTCGGCCTTGGAGACGCCACCCTTGACCTCCTTGGGGGCGCCGTCGACCAGGTCCTTGGCCTCCTTGAGGCCGAGGCTGGTGAGCTCGCGGACGACCTTGATGACCGCGATCTTGTTCGCGCCACCCTCCATGATCATCACGGAGAACTCGGTCTGCTCGGCCGCCGCGGGCGCAGCAGCCGCGGCCGCTGCCGGGCCGGCCACGGCGACCGGAGCCGCCTTGACGCCCCACTTGTCCTCGAGCTCCTTGGTGAGGGCTGCGATGTCCATGACCGACATCCCGCTGAGGAACTCGACAACCTGATCCTTGGTAACCGCCATCAGCTTTCTCCTTCTGGGTCAACCCACAGCGCTGCTGGGGTGACGGGTCTCGCGAAAAAGGCATTCCGGCCGGCGGCCGGAAACAGGGACTCTGTCTACTGGGCGCCGCCGAGCGCGCGCTCGCGCGCGGCCAGCAGATAGGCGAAGTTCTGGGGCGCGGCCGCGATGAGGCGGACGAAGCCCTGGGGGCCGGCGAGGAACGTGGCGAGCAGCGTGGAGCGCAGCTCGTCCTTGCCCGGCATCTTGGAGAGGGTCTCGACGCCGGTGGCATCGAGGACGTTGCCGTCCACGTAGCCGCCCTTGATGACGAACTTCTCCTGGTCCTTGGCCCACTTGAGCGCGATCTTTGCGGGCAGGACCGGGTCCTCCGGTGAGTAGGCGATCGAGGTGCAGCCGGCCAGGTACTTGGTGACCCCCTCGAGGCGCGTACCCTTGACCGCGATCTCGAGCAGCGTGTTCTTGATGACCTTGTACTCGCAGCCCTGGGTGCGGAAGTCGCGGCGCAGCGCCGTGTCGGCCTCGACCGTCAGGCCGCGGAAGTCCGCGATGATGAGGGACTGCGCGCGCGCGACGTCCAGCTTGAGCTGCGCGATGTGGGTTTCTTTTTGCGCCTTTTCCATCGCTTCCTCTCGCTCGCCGAGGTCGGAAGCGCCGAAGCTCCCCGGAGCGGGGCTTTCTGGCGGGTTCCGTCTCGGCAGGAAAATTTAAGGTGCCCCGACGGGCGCCTCCTGCTGTCTTCGACAGGGGCCCGAATACTGAGCGGGTAGGGAGGCGGAGTCAAGGGGAAAGAGCAGGCGACAGCGGCAGGTCAATCGAGGATGAATGCTTCTACCTCGAGCGGCGGGGGATCGGGAAGGTAGAGGCGGAGGTGGCCGCTGGCGTCGGTGGGGGCCTCGAAGGTGGCCTGGGTGAGGCGTTCGGAGGGGAGCGTGGTCAGAATTGCGCCGTCCTCGCCGATCAGGGTGGCGTGGGCGAAGGAGGGGGAGGCGCGCTGCAGCGCTGGCAGGAGACGGTAGCGCCCGTCCACGGCGCGATCGGCGTCGGGGAGGCGCTTGCGCTTGAGCGTGCCTGCGATGCGGCCACCCACGTAGATGCGTACGCCGCCGCGGTGGGTGAGGTCGGCGTAGGGGAGGGTGACGACGGCGCCGTCGAGCAGGAGGGCGCCACGGTCGGCGTCCCAGCTCGGGGGCCTGCGCGTCAGGTAGATCGCGACAGCGCTCACGAGGTCGATCTGGTCGTTCGGCCGGAAGTGAGGGCTGACCCAGTGCATGCGGGGCTTGCCGCTCGTGCCGCCCGTGAACGAGAAGAGGAGCTCGTCGGGCCACTTCCGGATCGCGTCGCCGGGAATGACGGCCACGCGGCCGCGCCCGCCGTGCCAGTGGACCGCCTGCACGGTGGCGAGGTCGAGGCCGAGCGCGGCGAGCCAGTCGGACATCCGGTAGCGGCGCGCGAGGCGCCCGTCGGCCAGCGTCGTCATCCTGGGCGCGAGGCGGGCCGGAAGCTCGCCGAAGCGGAGCATGGCGACGAGCTCGCCGTCCACCACGACGGGCGCGTCGCGGAAGCGGCGGATGTGCTCGGGTGTGCCCTTGATGTCAGCGGGATCGCCCGAGCGAGCGGGGGCGTCCTGGGGCGGTGGGCGCTTGGCGGAGCAAGCGGCCACGACCAGGAGAGAGCAGGCGAGCGGCGCGATCAAGGCCAGACGCCCTTGGGGTGGCATTCGTAGCAGCGCTGGCTCTCGCACCTGTAGGCGGTGCCGAGGCTGGCGTGGCGCGCGGCGGTGAGGTCGCAGGGGTGACAGCCGGCTTGAGTGCAGTTGAAGGCGCGAAAGCTGTCGGTGTCGTGGCAGGGGGTGCAGTCCACGGCGTGGGGCGCGGTGGTGATGGGGAAGGACGGGTGGTTCTCGGCGGTGACGCGGGGGCCGGCGTCGAGCTCGGGGCCGGATGCGGGAGGGGGCGGGGTGGTGCAGGCGGTGGGGCCGAGCACGAGCACGATCATGAGCACGAGCCGAGGCATGGCGTCAGCGGCGGCCGGCGGGGTGGCATTCATAACATTTGCGCTCCTGGCACTGGTAGCCCTGGACGTTGGCTCGCATGTGCGCGGCGTCGACGACGGTGCACGGGTGGCAGCCGCCGAGCGAGCACGTGGCGGTGTTGGTGTTGCACGCGGCGGTCACACGGCCGCCGCCGAGGCTCTTGTGGCAGCGCAGACAGCCGACGCCGGCGTGCGCGCCGCGCGTGATCGGAAAGCAGCGGTCGTGGTCGGGATAGAAGGCGCCCTGCCACCTCAGCGGCGTGTGACAGCGCTCGCAGGTGGCGGTCAGCCCGAGGCCCTGGTGATCGAGCGCCTTGCCGGCCGTGCGGGCGACGTCTGCCTTGTGGCAGTAGTCGCACTGCGTGGGAAGCCGGCGGAAGGTGCGATCGCGGACGTTTCTGTGGCACTCCTCGCACTTGACGGCGGCGTGGCCCCCGACGAGGCGGAAGCTGGTGAAGCGGTGCGCGTCGAGGTCGCGCGACTCGATCCAGCGCGCCGTGTTGTGGCAGCGCTCGCATCGCGTGCCGAGGGCGCCGTCGTGGACGTCGGCGTGGCAGGCGGCGCAGCGCGCGGACACCTTGCGGCCGAGCGTGCCAACGTGGCAGCCGGTGCAGCTCGCGCGGACGTGTCCGCCGGTCAGCGGGAAGCCGGTCCGATCGTGATCGAAGGCGACGCGCTGCCAGGCCTCGGTGTTGTGGCAGAACGAGCAGGGCACGGCGCGGGGGACCGGCTGGTTGGGCAGAAGCTGCCGGCGCGCGGTGTCCCTGAGGGCGACGGGGACGAAGCTGTCGTAGCGGCCCTTGTGCTGGTCCTCGTGGCAGCCCTCGCACAGCACCACGAGCGGACGGTAGTGGCGCGCCTTGGCCTTGCCGCCGAGCCGAACCTCGTGGTGGCACTGGTCGCAGGCGACCGCCTGGTGCTTGCCGTCGAGGGCGAAGCGGACGCCCTTTGCGTCGTGGCGGAAGCCCGGCGCCGGCCTCCACGCGGCCACGTCGTGACAGCCGTTGCAGTCGAGCTTGCGGTCCGCGAACTGGCCGTAGTGCTCGTCGGCGTGGCAGCTCGAGCACGCTTGCGACAACGGCTTGTAGCGCACCGTGCCGGTCTTTCGGTCGGCGACGTGGCAAAGCGCGCAGTCGGTGGTCCGGTGCGCGCCGCGCAGCGCGAATCGCGAGTCCTTGTCGTGGTCGAATTTCAGGGTGTGGAAGGTCTCGGCGACGTGGCAAGCAGCGCAGTCCTGCTTCGCCACGCGCTCGGCGAACTGGCCGGCGTGCACGTCCTTGTGGCAGGTCGTGCAGCGGCCGAGCGTCTTCGGCTCCCAGGAAAAACGCGCGTCCGAGACCAGGCCACGGCGCACACCGTGGGGGCGGCCGCCCTTGCGGCGCAGGTCGGCGACCTGCTTTCTGAGCGCCGCGGTGGGCTTGTGGCAGCCGAGGCAGGGGACGCCGCCGTGCGCGCCGGCGAGCGGGAAGCGCGTCTTTTCGTGCTGGTCGGGGCCGAAGCTCACGGTGGAGAAGCCGAAGTTGCTGTGGCAGGTCTCGCAGGCGGGCGGGCGCGAGGTGGCGGACGATGTCGCGCTCGGCGGGACGACACGGCGGATCTGGCCGAGGTGTCCGTCGCCGTGGCAGTCGGCGCATTCGCCGAACTTGAGGCCACGCAGCTGCTGCTTGCCCCTGACGAGCGGGTGGCAGAGCTTGCAGTCCACCGCGCGGTGCTGCCCGCGCAGCGGAAAGCGCGTGCGATCGTGGTCCTCGAGCAGCTTCGACGGCGCCTTGCGGATCTTCCAGCCGGATTCGGTGTGGCACTCGGAGCACAGTGGCCCGAGCTGGCCCTGGTGCGGGTCGTCGTGGCACTCGGAGCACTGCGCAAAGCGCAGCGGCGAGAAGCGACGCTCGCGGTAGCGCGCGTCCCTGGCCAGCGTGTCGCCCGGCGGGTGGCACTGGTCGCATTGCAGCGGGCGATGCAGGCTGAGGAGCGGGTAGCGGGAGGTGTCGTGGTTGAAGCCCGGTGCGGGCTTCCAGTGGACCTCGCTGTGGCACTTCTCGCAGTCGCTGCCGAGCGAGCGGTCGTGCGCGTCCACGTGGCAGGCGAGGCACTTTCTGCCGAGGCCGAGCCAGCTCTGCGAGCCGGGGTACTTCGCGAGGTAGCCGAGCACCGACTCGTCGCGGATGAGCTTCTTGTCGTGGCAGCCGAGGCAGTCGATTCGCACGTGCGCGCCGCGCAGCGGGAAGCCGGAGCGCTCGTGCGGATACTGCTTGGGGCCGCCGCCGGGCCAGGGCACGAGCGAGTGCGAGAGGCCTCGGTGCTCGGCATGGCAGCGCTCGCAGTGGTCGCGGTCCTCGGCCGGCAGGTGGCCGTGGTGGCCGACGCGGGTGGCGATGGCGTGCGTGATGGGCGTGTGGCAGGCGGTGCACTTCTTCGCGTCGACCTTCTTCTCGGCGCTGTGGCACTTGCCGCAGTTGGCGATGCCCTCGAGGTCGTGGTGGTCCTTGGTCAGCGGCCCCGGGGAGAACGTCTGCGCCGCGGCAGGGCGCCCGCAGAGGAGCGTCAGCGCGAAGAAGAGCACCGGCGAGGCGCGCACGGCCGTCAGAAGTCCTTGCCGAGGTAGGCCAGCGCGCGCAGGGAGTCGGGCGCCTGTTCGAGCGTGATGTACTGGGCGTTGGCGCCGATGACGAGGCTCGCGGAGAGGCGCACGTCGGTGACCAGGTAGCCGGTGTGGCCGTAGATGCGGCGGCCGGGTGAGGCGTCGGCCAGGAACGAGTAGCGCGCGTGCAGGCGCACGCGCTCACCGGGCGAGGCCATGAAGAACGCCTCGGGCTGGTGGTAGTCGAACGCGCCGTCGCTGTAGAGGTAGGCCACGCCGGTGCGGACCGCGGCGCCGCCGAAGGGGCCGAGGGTGATCTCTTCGCGCGCGAACAGGGCGTCGGTGGGCGCGTCCTCGAGGCGCGAGACGCCGACCATCGTGGTGGTCGCGAAGCGGCCGCTGCGCCAGTCCAGCTGGCCGTCGAGCTGCGAGTCGGCGAGCCGCTGCAGGGGCGCGGTGACGCTGCCCTGGGTGGCGAGGTCGTCGGCGCGGCGGTCCTGGCGGCGATAGCCGGCGCCCACCCGGAGCTCGCGCATGAGCGCCAGCTGCGCGTCCACGGAGAGATGGCCGAGGTAGATGGGATTGCCGGCCGATTCTGGGCGCAGATCGCGTACGACGCGCGCGCGGGCGGTGCCGAAGAAACGCTCGAGCGTCTCGACCTCGGCGGAGGTGACGATCTCCATCGCGCCCACGTCCCGGTTGTCGCTGTGCAGGGTGACGAGCGGCTCGACGTCGAAGCGGCCACGCGTCGTCGGGCCGAAGTCGCGATCGGCCACGAAGTAGCCGCCGGCCACGAAGCGTCGCGTGGCGGGCTGGAGCTGCACGTCGGGCACGAAGCCAGCCACGGCCCCGGCGCTGACGCCCGAGCGCAGCCGGTACGCCAGCTCGAGGCCGTCGAGGGGACGCGACGAGCCCTTGCTGCGCGATGGCATGCGGCCGAAACCGGCCAGGAACGTGGCCTCGGCCGACAGGTATCGCACCTGCGCGCGGTGCGCGGAGACCTGGAAGGGGCGGTCGCTGGCGAAGCGTGGCTCGGGTGGACGCGCCGTGAAGTAGGCGCCGTCGAGGTCGAGGTCGAGCCCCATGCCGCCCGGCTCGCCGAGCGCGGTGGCGAGGAAGAAGCGCTCCTCCTCGAACCGGCCGCGTCCGCCGGAGACCTGGCCGAAGCTCTCGTGCGCGACGGCGGCGGTGAGCCTGCGCCCCGGCGCGACCAGGGCGTCGGGCAGCGTGGGGCCCGCGGGGCGGTAGGCGACGAGCGGCGCCGGCGTGCGGACGACGTCGGTCCAGGCCCGATCGAGCCCGTCGCCCCGGAAGGCCACGACGGTGCTCTTTCGCAGCTTGCTGCCCGGCGGCGCCACCCGCGGCGCGCTGGCCTCGACGCGCACCCGTGCCAGGAGCGCGATTGTGGGGGCCATCGTCGCCTTGGGCGGCCAGGCGCAGTAGGCGGCGCGGTCGGAGACCGCGGTGACCTGCAGCCGGAGCGGCGTCCTGCCGCGGAGGACCGTGACGGCATCGCCGCGCGCGACCCCGTGGTCGCGACCGCGGTCGATGAAGGCACCGGTGTGCGTGACGTAGACGATCGTGCCCTGCAGGCGGGCGGTCTTCGCGGGGGCTGCCTGGGCGGCCGCCGAGCGAAGCAGGACCAGGAGCAGAAGGAGGGCTCGAGCCGGGGTCAGAGGTGGCCGCCACGCCAGGTCAGGCGTCCGAGCAGGCCCGAGACGCGATCGAGGCTCTCGTCGGCCTGCCGCCCGTTGTTGGTGAAGCGAACGGACAGGCTGGTCTGGGTGAAGAGCAGGGCCATCTCGAAGCCGTAGGGCAGGCGGTAGAAGCCGCCGGCGGCGATACTGTACCCCGATCCTTCGGCCTTGCCGAACTGCCCGAGGCCGCCCACCTCGTCGACGAAGAGGCGGCGCGCCATGCCGTAGGCGCCGAGCTGGTGGTCCATCAGGGGGAGCGGGATCGACGCGTCGATCCCGAGGTGGGTGTAGCCGTAGTCCACGCTGGGCAGGGGCGGGTTGTTGCCACCGGTGATGTCGAAGCTGCGGTGGCCCAGGCCCGCCGACGGGCGGATGATGATGTCGCCGAACGCGAGGCGATAGAGCGCCGAGAGCTCCCATGCGCTGGCGTTGCCGTTGTGACGGGCGCCGGTCTCGCGGACGGCGATGTCGCCGCTCGGGCCGGACTCGTACATGAACCCGGCGCCGAGGTTTCTGACGAAGCGGCGGCGCGTGCCTGCCCACACCCCGGGATGGGTGACGGCGTCGACCACGACGAGGCTGCCCGTGCCGGAGTACACCGGCAGGACGTTGTTGGGGTCGCGCGGCTGCAGCTCGAAGCTGCGCGCGTGCAGGCCCGCGCCGACGGAGAGCTGCGCGAGGTCGGCAAAGGCCAGGCCATTGACGCCAGTGGCGACGGGCTCCGGAGCCGCGGTGGCCACCACCGTGGGCGTTGCCGTGGGCGCCACCGCAGCGCGCGCGGGATTGGCGGCGATGACCCTCGGGGCGAGGTCGGGCCTGGGGACGCGCCTCGCTGGCATGGGCTTTTCGGCGGTGCGCTCCGGCGCGCGCGCCGTCACGGTGGCGGGTGCGGCCGCCAAGAGGAGCGTCAGGGCGATGCGACGGAGCCTCATGGACAGCCTCCCTGCGCCCAGCGGGTGTAGGTCCGGGTGAAGAAGTCGAGTAGCGCGTTCCAGCGCTCGTCGGTGAGCACGTACTGCGGGTGCTGCGTTCCTGGCATGCCCTTGTCGCGCAAGCGGGCCGAGGCGACCAGATCATGCAGCGTGCCGTCGCCGTTCATGATCGGCAGCACGATCTTGAGGATGAAGGGCCGCACGCGGGTCGCGTTGAAGGTGTCGTCTCCGCTCTCGGCCAGGAAGGCCCCGCCGGTGCCGGTCGAATGACAGGCCAAGCAGCGGCCTTGCGTGGTGTTCTGCTGGGCCAGGTCGGGCATGCGCGTGGCGTTCCAGTCGGCCAGCGTCATGCAGCGGCCGAAGGCGTCGAGCCCGGCATCGACGGTGCCGCCGACCCCGTTGCCGCCTGCCCCGGCCATGCCGCCGGCGCCCCCAGCGCCGCCCGCTCCGCCCGCGCCCGCGCCGGCCTCCAGCGTGATCCACATCGACACCACGCCGCTGCCCTCGGCCGACCACGCAGGCCCCTCGTGGGCGCCCTTGGTCAAGAGCAGGCTCGCCGCGGGGGTCGCGCCCACGAGGCGCGTGTCGGCCTTGAGGCGGAGGTAGTAGTCGGCGGCGGACAGGCCGAGGAAGTCAGGACCGAGGCCCGGCTGCGAGGCGTCGTGGCAGCTCGCACACTCCCGGGCGAGGGCTGGCGCGACGCTGGCGTCGAAGTACGCGCGTGCGGCGGGGTTGCCGGGCCCAGGGCCGGCGGGGCCGTCAGGGGTCGGGTTCGGCGCGGCATCCCTGCGGCGCGCGCCGTTGTCGGGCGTGCCCTGCG
>JAHFDS010000192.1 GCA_023248855.1 Myxococcales bacterium | reverse complement strand
CCCGTACGGGCTGCGGGGGGGCCGCCGTCGCGGGCACGACCCTCGCGGTCGGCACCGAGGGCCCGGCGCCGGGCGCGGGCGCGGTCACCCCGCTCTCCCGCACGGTGTCGCGGCGCTCCACTGGCGGCGGCTCGTCCGCCACCAGCTCCACGGTGGTCCGCTCGACAGCGCTTGCGACCACGCGCGGCGCCTGCCCCGGCACCTCCATCACGAGCCGCTCCCCGTCCACCCGGAAGGTCGGCCGCGGCTCCTCGACGTCGCGCCCGGACGACGGGATCGACGGGCGCCCCTTGCGCTCCCCTTCGCTCATCGCAGACCTCCGCCCGGATCATACCCCTGCTGGCGGTCGTGTGCGGCCCTCACACGCCGAGCGCCAGCTGGAACACGAAGCGGCGGTCGCCGTGCTGCCCGGCATAGGCGCCGCGCTCCACCTCGTAGGTGGCCGCCTCGAGGCGGACGTAGCGGAAATCGAGGCCGAGCCCCCCCGTGACGTAGCCTTGCCACAGCCCCGCCCGGGCCGAGATCAGCCCCCAGAAGGTGGTCTCCGCGCCGGCATGCAGGTGCAGAAAAGGCGACTCGGTGGTTTTGATGTCGTCGTGGCCGAGGCCCAGGCGCAGGCGCACCGGGCCGAGCTGCTTCGATGTGCCCACCGCGACCGCCACCTCGGGTGGCACGTTCTCGAGGCGATACTCGTGATAGTCGGGGCCCTCGAAGATCGGCGCCGGATCCGAGATGTTGAAGCCGAAGGCGTTCTTGACCGTCACGCCGATGCGGGGGGCCCACTCGAATGGGCCGATGATCTGGACCCCGAAGGTGCCGACGACGCCGAAGCCCTCGCGGGTCACCGCCTTGAAGTCGTAGGTTCCGTGCGCGATCGTCGCCGGCCCCACCACGTCGACGAACTGCGCGCGCTTGCCGATCGACAGCGACATGCCGATCGACACGGCGTCGTCGACGAAGCCATAGGCGCCGCCGGCGACGAGGCCACCGATGGCACCCGCCTTGCCCTCGATGCGCGGGTAGGCCGAGTTGCGCAGCCGGGCATCGGCGACCGCGTTCGCGAGCAGGCCCACCCCAAAACCTTTCATGGTGAAGCTCGGGTGGAACGCGCCCGAGGCGGTGGCGTTCTGTCCGACCAGTCGCTGCGCTGCCGCCCGCGCCTCCTCCTCGCTACCGGCCGTGATGCGGTCGATCTCGGCAGGCGCGATCGCGAGGCCCTCCGAGAACATGAACGTGGCCGCCACCGCCTCGAGCCGCCAGCGCTGCAGCTGCCACAGGGCCGCGGGGTTCTCCTGTGGGGCGGTGGAGTCGTCGGCGAAGGCGGTCGCGACACCGCCCATGCCGACCACGCGCGGGTCGACCAGCTCCTGGGCGACGGCGATGCGGGAGAAGCAGAGGGAGAGGACGAAGAAGGCGGCCAGCGGGCCAGCGACAGGACGCATCGCAGGAATCGTACCGCCGAAGCGGGCTACTGCGCGAACTGCCTGGCGACGAACATGCGAGCCTTCTCGGCATCGGTCCGTCCCGGCTGCGCCGCGATGGTGGCGAGCGCGTCGTCGATGCGCTGCGTGAAGCCGCCGAGGTCGCGGGTCTGGGCCACCTTCTTGACGTCCTTGTTGGCAGTGCGGATGTCGCCCACCATCGCGTTGAGCGAGTCGTCCGACAGAAACAGGAGCTCCTCCGGCTGCAGGATGCGGTCGCGGTTGAGGTCGGCGATGGCGAGCGGGGTCACGGCGGCGTGGCCGAGCTGGACGATCGCGCGCTGCACGCGGATCTCGTCGTTGACCTGGTCGGCGGGCACGTCATCCGAGAGGATGGCGAGCGCCCGCGCGAGGTCCGTCAGCGCCGCGCCGTCGGCCTTGGGCATGCGCTTCTCCGAGGCGATGGCGGACAGGAAGCTCTGGTCCGTGCCATCGGAGGCGGCGGCCACGCCCTGCATCGCGAACGCGATGCCGACAAAGCTCATGCCCGCGCGGCCGGCATAGGCCGACGCCAGGTCGGACAGCACCGGGACCTGGTGCGGCGCCTGGAGGTTCGCGTGCTCGAGCTCGATGATGGCGCGCTCGTAGTCGCCCCGGTCGAGCGCCATCCGACCCGCCTCGACATGCGCCTCGGGCGTATCGGTGTCCTCGAAAGGCTCGAACACGTTCACGTTGCAGCCGGACATCACCAGGAGGAAGGTCAGTAGCGTTCGGGTCACGAGCTGGGTTTGTGCACGCGGTGGGCCACCCCGCGGGCCCCACGAGCCTCGGAAAAAGTCCGTGGTTTCCATTGCGCTGGTGGTGGCACCCCGTCCGGATTCCGGACAGTCGTGCTAGGATGTCCGAAATCCGGTCAATGCGAGTCCTGCTCGTTCTTTCGGATCCCGCACTGGGGGCGCAGCTCACGGAGCTCCTCGGCGCCGAAGCCCACATTGTCGCCACGGCGGGCCCCGCGGACGCTGTCGAACGCCTGCGCGCGGATCCGCCGGCTCTGGTCCTGCTCGACGAGGCGCGGCCGGGGCCGGAGGGTCGGGGGCTGCTGGAGGTCCTGCGCGAGGCGGATCCGGGCATCGATCTCATCCTCCTGTCGACGGCGTGGTCGCCCGAGGAGGCGGTCGTCGCGATCCGGCGCGGCGCCCTCGACTGCTTGCCGGCGCCGCCCGACCGGACCGTCCTGTTCGCGCGCATCGCCGCGGTCGAGGAGCGGCGAGCGAGACGGGCGCGCACCGCCGAGATGCGCCGGGAGCGCCAGGCGCTCGCCGAGTTCCACGGCATGGTGGGCGAGTCGCCCCGGATGCTCGAGGTGTTCTCGCTCACCGAGCGCGTGGCCAAGCACGACACGGGCGTGCTCGTCACCGGCGAGACCGGCACGGGCAAGGAGCGCATCGCGCGTGCGCTGCACACCCTGGGGGTGCGGGACCGGGGGCCGTTCGTCGCGTGCAACTGCGCCGCGATCCCGGACACGCTGCTGGAGGCGGAGTTCTTCGGGCACGAGCGCGGCGCCTTCACCGGCGCGGAGAAGCGACGCAAGGGCCTGTTCGAGCAGGCCTCGGGGGGGATCCTGCTGCTCGACGAGATCGGGGAGCTGCCGCTTTCGCTGCAGGCCAAGCTCCTGCGTGTGCTCTCGACCGCGCGGGTGGTGCGCCTCGGCGGCGACGCCGAGGTGCCGGTAGACGTGCGCGTCGTGTCGGCGACCCACCGCGATCTCCGGGCCATGGTCGCCGAGGGCCTGTTCCGCGCCGACCTCTATTACCGGCTCGCGATCGTCGAGATCGTGCTGCCCCCGTTGCGCGAGCGCATGGAGGACCTGCCCCTTCTGTCGCGCCACCTGCTCGATCTCATCGCGCGGCGGCTCGGCAAGCCGGTACGCGGGCTGTCGCGCGAGGCGCAGCTGCGGCTCGCGGCCCACGACCGGCCGGGCAACGTGCGCGAGCTCGAGAACGTGCTCGAGCGCGCCACCGTGTCGGCCACGCGGGACTTCATCGGCGTGGAGGATCTGCCGGCGCTCGGCGGGCGGCATTCCCTGCCCCTGGCGCGCAACCTGACCCCGTGGCCGCTCGACCTGTCGCTCGAGGCGGTCGAGCGGGCCCACATCGCGCGGGTGCTGCGCAGGAACGACGGCAATCGCATCGCCACCGCGCGCGACCTGCGCATCAGCCGGAGCGCGCTCTACGACAAGCTCAAGCGCTACGGCCTCTGAGGAACCGGGTGCGCATGCGATGATGCCCCCGTGCGGACCCGGCCCGGCCCCCTCGACGACATCGACCTCGAGCGCAAGCTCTCCAAGCACGAGTACGAGGAGGTGCTGCCCGACCTCCAGCTCAAGCTGGCCGACCGTGCCACCCGGGCTCGCGTCTCCGGCGTCGCCACCGCCGTCGTGTTCGAGGGCTGGTTCGGCTCCGGCAAGGGCGATGCGATCACCGATCTGACGCAGTGGCTCGACGCCCGTGGCTTCAAGGTCCACTGGATTGGCCGCCAGACGCGGCACGGCGAGGCCACGCCGTGGCTGCGTCGCTTCGCGCGTCGAGAGCCCGCGAACGGGCAGCTGGCCCTGTTCGAGCGTAGCTGGTACCTCCGTGTCACCGACGACTACCTGGACGGGAGCACGACCAAGAAGGAGCTGCCGAAGCTGTTCCGCGAGATCCGCTGGTTCGAGCGGCTGTGGATCGATGGCGGCGTGGTCCTCGTGAAGCTCTTCTTCCACCTGTCCAAGGCCGAGCAGCGAAAGCGCGTGCAGCTGCGCAAGGAAGATCCCACGGGTCGCTGGGTGCTCGACCGCGACGTCAAGGCGCAGCTCGCCGATCACAAGGGCTACAAGGAGGCCGTCGAGCGCATGCTGGTCGAGACCCACGCGCCGGGGGCCGAGTGGCACGTCATCCCGGCCGAGGATCCGGAGGTCGCGCGGCTCGAGGTGTTCAAGGCGGTGATGTCCGCGATGGAGGCTCGGCTCGGTCAGCTGGGCGCGCTGGGCGACGCGCCCAGGGCTCCGCCGAGGGCCGCTGCCAGGCGCCGCAAGGCGGGTGCATGATGCTGGAGACCGTCAACCTCACGGCCAAGCTGACCGACGACGAGTTCGACACGCGCGCCCCGAAGGCGATCAAGCGCCTGGTTCGCGGCGTGCGCCGGCT
This sequence comes from Myxococcales bacterium, assembly GCA_023248855.1. Taxonomy (GTDB): domain Bacteria; phylum Myxococcota_A; class Polyangia; order JAHFDS01; family JAHFDS01; genus JAHFDS01. The sequence goes on along the minus strand of JAHFDS010000192.1, from coordinate 9,921 downwards.
GCTCGAGGCCGACCGCGCGCTGGTCGTGGCGTTCGAGGGCTGGGACGCCGCTGGCAAGGGCGGCGCGATCCGCCGCCTGGTGCGGCCGCTCGATCCGCGCCTTTATGACGTGCACCCCATCTCCGCCCCTACCGCCGAGGAGAAGGCGCACCACTACCTCTGGCGCTTCTGGACGCGGCTGCCGGATCCGGGCCACATCGCCATCTTCGATCGCACCTGGTACGGCCGCGTGCTGGTCGAGCGCATCGAGGGCTTCTGTACCGAGGCCGACTGGCGGCGTGCCTACGAGGAGATCAAGGGCTTCGAGCGCCACCTCGGCGACGAGGGCTTCGTGGTCGTCAAGATCTGGCTGCACATCGACCAGAAGACGCAGCTCGAGCGCTTCCGCGCGCGCGAGAAGGACCCGCTCCGCGCGTGGAAGTTCACGCCGGACGACCTGCGGAACCGCGAGCACTGGGGCAGTTATCTGGCGGCGATCGAGGAGATGCTCGCGCGCACGCACACCGAGGAGGCGCGGTGGACCCTCGTGCCCGCGGTGTGCAAACCCCTGGCGCGCCTGTCGGTCATCGAGACGGTGGCGGCCGCGATCGAGCGGGCGCTGTAGGGGTCAGAGCAGCTTTCGGATCGCGGCCAGGACGGCGTCGAAGTCGGGCTGCGTGCCGGTGTTCTCCACGAGCTCGTGGTGGCGCACCACGTCGTCGGGGCCGACCACCCACACCGCGCGCGCGAGCAGGCCGGCGTCGCGGATGCGGCAGCCCCACGCGTCTCCGAAGGACCTCTCTCCGTGCGCGCGGTTGAAGTCCGACCAGCAGGTGACCCGCGTGACGTTGGCGGCCCCGCAGTAGCGCTTGAGCGCCGGCGGCATGTCCATCGACACCACGAACGCCGAGACGCCGGGGAGCTTCTCGAGCTCGGCGTCGAAGCGCCGCGTCTCGAGGTCGCACACGCCCGTGTCGATCGAGGGCACCGACGCGAACACGCGCACGCCCTTGCCCGAGTCGGCGAGCGAGCGCGGCTTGAAGCCGGCGTCCGTCACGGTGAAGTCGGGCGCCTTGGCGCCTACCCCGACGCCGTTTCCTACGAGCGGAGCCGCGGCTCCGAACCAGTTGACCGAACGAGTCGACATTGAATGACCTCCGAGGGATGGGGTTTCAGAGCGGGATCTAGCGGGATGCGAGGATGATGCCGCCCGGCGAGCGCGGCTCCTCGGGCGCGGCCGGCGGGGGCTCGACGCGGAACACCTTGTCGAACATCAGCCGGGCGAAGGGGTTGCGAGCGGCGGGTGGCCCGCCCTCCACGAACAGATCGGCGGCCGCGCGCAGAAGGCCCGCCTGGGCCTCGTCGAGCTTGCCGAGCAGGACCTCGGCCTGATCGAGCAGACGATTGCGCAGACGCGCGCGGACCCCGGGCGTCTCGAGCCAGTCGTCCACGCCGCGCTCGAGCGCGCTCTTGAGCTGCACCTTGCGCTGCTCCTCGTCCACCACGAGCTGGCTCTCGGCGACCTCGCCGAGGCGCAGCCCCGTGCGCTCGAGCGCGTCGCGCTCGGCGACCCACGCGCGACAAGCGCCGCGGTGCAGGCCCAGGAGCGCCGATTCGGACACCTCCGGCGCGGCCGGCCAGTGCTCGATCACCGGGTGCACCTTCGGGGCGATGGGTGGCGGCAGGGTCGCACGCACGCGGTTGTAGGCCGGTGGAACCGGCCGCTTGAGCGCCTGGGCGTGCTGGACCGCGAGCTCGAACAGCCAGCGCAGCCGCACCGGGTCCGCGGGCGCGATCGGGAACTCGGGGTGCCCCTGCAACAGGCCCTGCTGCCAGCTGCGAAAGGCCTTGCGCGCCATCTCGCCGAGCGACGCGTCGGTCAGGCCCTGCGTCTCCGACACGTTTCCCTGCAGGATCTCCACGCCGCTCGCGACGCCGCGGCAGAGCCACATCATGCGCTCGCCCGCGCCATCCCAGCCCGACAGGAACGACGACACGGGCTCTGGCGGTGGCGGCGCGAAGCGGATGGGCGCCCCAGTTGGCCGTGCCTCGGGCACCACGACGCCGCGCGATCGCAGCTTGTGCAGGCCCTTCTTGGCCGCCTTCGCGGCGGCCTTGTCGGCGTGCTCGGACAGGCGCACGAGCCGCACCGCGTCTTTGCGCTCGACCAGGGCCGACACGAGCGCTTCGAGCTCGGGGGCGGGCAGCGCGGAAGGGGGAGGCTCGGCCTCGCCATCCAGGAAGGCGAGCGCGCCGGGATCGGTGAGAGCGTCGGTTGACATCGCGCGGAGCATAGAGCCGAGGGGGCGGAGCGGGAAGGGGGACGAACCTCCGCGCCGGCCGAAGTGGCACAGCCGCCTGGCCCCGACTATCGTCGGAGCGTGCGGATCTTCCGTGGCTCCTGCGTGCTGGCGGGTGCGCTCGCCGGGCTCCTGGTCGGTGTCGTCGACGCGATCCTGGTCCTTCGCGGGGAGGCGGCCGGGCGGGCGGCGCTGTTCGCCGCCGGCGTCGACCTCCTCCTTGGCGTCGGCCTCGGGGTCGGCATGGCGATCGTCTTTCCGTCGCTGCGCGCGCGCCTGCCGGCGGATCTGCGCGCGCACCTCGAGGACGTCGAGGCCGATGCCCGCGCCGCCTCTGGTGTGCTCGGCGGCGCGGCCGCGCTCGTGCTCCTGTTCGAGCTCGTGGCCGCGTTCCACCTCGGGATCTCGTCGGGCTTCCAGCGAAAAGAGCTGGCGGCCATCGCGCTCGGCGCGGCGGCGGCCCTTGGCGCCCTGTGCGCCGCGGCCGCGCTGCCCGCGCTCTCGGACGCCGCTCGTACGCTTGTCTTGGGGCTGCCCCGCCCGCGCACGCGCCTGGTCGTCGGTGGGCTCGGCGCCGGGATCGCTGTGGCCACGCTGGTCGTCCTCGGTCGCCTGGACTGGCGCGCGCTCGATGCGGGCCTGTTCCTCGGCGCGCCCGCGCTGGTGGCGCTGGCGCTGCTCCTCGGCCACCTGCTCGGCCGCCGGCGTCTGGCGACTGGGGGCCCGCTTGCGCTGGGGCTCGCCCTCGGCGGCCTCGGCGCCGTCGTCAGCTCGGCGTCGCTCCCCGCCCCGGCCTTCCGCGCGCTCGACACGCACGGCCTGTTCGGAAAGTCGGCGCTGGCGGCGCTGCGCGCCTGGTCCGACGCCGATGGGGATGGCTACGCGGCGCGCTTCGGCGGCGGCGACTGCAACGACCGGGACGCCAGCATCCACCCGGGCGCCGAGGACCTCCCGGGCGACGGCATCGATCAGGACTGCGAGGACGGCGACGCCAAGGCAGGCGCCGAGCGCCCCGGGCCCAAGGGCCCAAAGCCCCCGCCCCCTGGACCTCGGCCCGGCCAGGGTGGCCTGCCCCGGCCCGCCGGCCCCGCCACCTTCTCGGGCAACCTCGTCCTCATCACGATCGACGCCCTGCGCGCCGATCGCACCGCCGCCGGCGGCGGAAAGGACGAGCTCACACCGAACCTCGACGCGCTCGCCGCGCGCTCGATCACCTTCACGAACGCGCACGCGCACGCGCCCAACACCCCGCGCTCGTTCCCGGCCACGCTGCTCTCCCGCGCGCCCTCGCTCATCCGCTGGCAGAATCCCCTCCTGAACTACCCGCCGCTCGAGCCCGGCCAGCGCACGCTCTTCGACGGCCTCAAGGATGCTGGCTATGCCCCGATCGGCCTCTTCTCGCACCACTACTTCAAGCCCGAGCGCGGCATCCACGGCGCGTTCGCCGAGTGGTCGAACGACGGCGCCAAGACCATCGCCGACTCGAACGAGGACATCGCCTCGCCGCGCATCGTGCCGCGCGTGATCGAGCGCCTGGGCAAGCTGGCCCAGGACCAGCGGCGCTTCGTGCTGTGGACGCACCTATTCGAGCCCCACAGCAAGTACGTCGAGCACGCCGAGTACCCGGTGAAGGTCGGGGGCCTCGCGGGCCTCGAGAAGAAGTACGACATGGAGGTCCGCTACGTCGATCAGTGGGTCGGCAAGATCGTCAAGGCGATCGCCGACCTCGGGCTCTCGGAGAACACGGCGATCGTGGTGTTCGCCGACCACGGCGAGTGCTTCGGGGAGCACAACAAGAAGTACTTCCACGGCGAGCACCTGTACGAGGAGGTGCTGCACGTGCCGCTCATCCTCCACTTTCCGGGTCTGGCGCCGCGAAAGGTCTCGGAGCTGGTGGGCCTTGGGGACCTCGGACCGACGCTGCTCGAGCTGGTCGGCGCGGCGCCGGAGCCGACGTTCCGCGGCCGCTCGCTCGTGCCCGCGATGAAAGGCGAGCCGCTCGAGCCGCGCCCGCTCGTCGCCGAGCTCATGCCCCAGACGAGCTTCAAGGAGCACCACCGCGTGCTGCTCGATGGCACCTGGAAGCTCTACCAGCGCGTCGGGGGTGGCTACGAGCTTTTCGATCTCGCCAGGGACCCGGGCGAGAAGCAGAACCTGGCGGCGCGCGAGGCAGCCAGGCTCGCGGAGCTCAAGGCCAAGCTACAGGCCGCGCTGCGCCCCTGACAGGCGCGATGGAGTCAGCGAGCGGAGGTGGCGGCGGTGAGCAGCGGCGGTCCGAAGCCGCGTCCCTGGGAGTGCCAGCAGGTGCGCTCGGTCGCGGGGGCGCCCGTGCAGAAGTCCGCGCGACCGTCGCCGTCCGCGTCGCCTAGGTCGAGCGCGAGGTCCACGGTCGGCCCCGCAATGCGGGTCGCGAAGCCCGCTCCGTCCGACAGCCAGCAGTGGTAGCCATCCGAGGCCCGCGCGCAAAGGTCCGCCTTCGCGTCGCCGTCCACGTCGGCCCAGGCGAGACTCTCGTACGCCGCGGCCAGCGCCCAGCCCTGCGCGTCCGACAGCGCCGGCCCCGCGATCTCCACCGGGAAGCCCTGCCCATCGGAGAGCCAGCACGCGACGCCGTCCGCGCGCCGCCCGCAGACGTCGGCGCGTCCGTCGCCGTCCACGTCGACGAAGCGGATCGTCCGGTAGTAGGCCGGCTCTCCCCACCCCGCGGCGTCGGTCAGCCGCGGCCCATCGAACTCCAGGCCGAACCGCTCACCGTCGAACGGCCAGCAGGCGATGCCGTCGGCGCGCCGCGCGCACAGATCGGCCTTGCCGTCGCCGTTCATGTCGGCCAGCTGGATCGTCTCCGCGTAGCGCGCGTCGCTCCAGCCGAGCGCATCCGCCATCGCCGGGCCCTCGACGACGCGCACGCCGGTCCCTGACCGGATCCAGCAGGTCAGGCCACCCGCGTGGCGCGCGCAAGCGTCGGCCACGCCGTCGCCGTCGAGGTCGCCCTCGAGCAGCCGATCGTGCCCGCCGAGTGGCCTGCCCACGAGGTTCGTTCCCGTGCCGGGCGCGGTCCCGCCGCCACCGGGCCCCGGGTAGTAGTACGTGATCACGAGGCGCGGCCGCTCGGTCGCGATGGACGTCTCGCGCGAGCGGATGAAGGCTGGACCGCCGCTCAGGCGGATCCCCTGCCAGGAGCCGAGGCCGGCGCCGAGGTAGGACTGCAGCACGGTCGCGTCGAGCGGAATCGCGGGCAGGGTGAGCAGGGAACCGACGTACCGAAAGCTCATCGAGCCGAGGGAGCGCCCGACAGGCGGCTGGTTGTTCCAGGTGAGCGTGCTCTCGGAGAACGCGCTGCCGGCGGCGATCGCATGCGCGGCCACCGAGCCTTGCGTCGCGGGCGACTGCAGGTTCGCCGCGAGCCGCAGCTCGGCCGTGGAGATCTTCACGCCCGCCGGCACTTGCGAGAGGTCGAAGCGCACGAACGTACGCTTCTCTTGCCCGATGCGATTCGATACGCGCAAAGTCCCTGGGTACAGCGGGTCGCGTGCGTCCCGCGGTGTCGCGGGCTGCTCCTGGTCCGCGTAGGTGTCGGCCACTGCGGCAAGCGTGATCTGCTTGAGCCCCGTCGTCGGCCCGGCGGGCGTGAAGACGGCGACCGCCGAAGCGGGGCCTTGGCCGTAGGGCGTGATGGCGCTGACGACCAGCGAGTGGCTGACGCCGTTGTAAAGGCCCGTCAGCGTGGTCGCGCACTGGCTCGTGGTCACCGTGCGGCGATTCGCCGGTACCGCGAACGTCGAGGTGTAGCCGTAGACGACGCGGTACGAGGTCGCGTTCGGCACGCACGCCCAGGACACGGCGGCCTGCCCGTTTCCCGGCACCACGGTGACCCGCGTCGGCGCCGGGATGGCCGGCGTCGGCTCGACGATCACGTTCACCATGTGCTGCGCGAAGAAGTAGCCCGCCGCCTGCGCGACGTAGACGAGCGTGACCTGGCTTGGCCTCGCGCCCAGCTGCCGCGGATCGAAGCTGTGGATGACATGGCCTTCGCCCTCCATGCGCAAGGTGACGCCCGAGACGACCTCCGTCCTTGGCGTGACCGGCTGGACGGTCGGGTTCGTCAGGGCCGACAGCGTGCTCCCGACGACGCCGTTCCATTGCACCTGCATCCGCGGCGTCTGCGTGTAGAGCGGCGCGAAGGGCGCGTTGGCGTGGAAGTCGAGCCGCACGTTGTCGATGCGACGGCCCTGGTCGTAGAAGTACCCGTCGGGCCCGTACTGCAGCCGCAGCGTCCCGGCCGCGATCTGGTTCGAGCCGTCACCCGGGTAGGCGTACTGCAGGCCGGAGCGAGGGGCTCCCGGCGCGGCAGCGTTGTTCGGCACCTTGTCGGTGCGGACGACCGTCCCGCCCGAGCTGAGCGTGAACGAAGTGTCCACCTCGGCTGCCAGCTCGGCGCCGCCAATGAGACCCTCGTCGAGCTTGACGTGGATCGCGTGGCCCGTGGACAGCGTCGTCAAGATGGCGTTTTCGCGCACCACGAAGCCGAGCGGGACCTGGTTGAAGAAGCTGCGATGGTCGAGCATGCCCTTGCGCATCTCGACCAGGTCGAGCACGACGCGCCCGCCCTTGGTCTTGCGGTCGTAGACCGTCGGCGTGCCGGTGATGCCACGCACCCCCTGGGGAAACGAGACCGCCACGCCCTCGAGGTCGCTGATCGAGTCGGAGTGGGCGGAGAACTCGATGATGATGCGGTCGTAGAAGTAGGACGGGTAGATGCCGTGGAGGACCTTCTCGTCGTAGGCGTCGACCGTCCTGATGGTGTTGTTCACGTAGTCGACGAACGCCTGCGGCAGCTTGCGGCAGCTCGAGAAGGCGCCCACCGGGTCCTCTGCGACGATCGCCGAGGCGCAGTCGTAGATGGAATTGAGAAACTTGGCGGTGTTGACGACCTGGTCGAGAAAGTCGGTCCAGACGTACGTGCTGGCCACCGTGTTGTCGGTGGTGCCGTAGAAGTCGTAGGCCCCGGTCTTGATGAGGCCGTACTCTCGCGGGAACGCGTTCGGGTCCAGCCGCTGGGCGTTCTGCGGCGCGCTCGGGTCCACGCGCTCGAGGTACACCTTGGTCGTGGCGGTGATCGCGGCTCCGGCCGGCGCCCCGAGGAGCGCGAGGGTGCAGCCCAGGGCCAAGGAAGTCGCGAAACGGATGCCTGCAAGCATGCGCGGATGCGCATGCAAGTGTCGGCCCTCGACAGACTCCAGCTAATCCAATTGTTTGTGCGAGATGTACCTGGCCTGGGAGCCGCTCCGCGGCACGCCTGGTGGCGACTGTTGTGGCCACCTCGTGGAGCTAGATTAGGAACTGACGTGTCAATTCTCTTGACTCGGCCCTCCTCTCGAATCAAGAATTGACACATCAGTTCTCAATAGCCCTGCGAAAGGCGACCGAATGCGCGCCACCGCCACCTCCGCACCGCTCCGGCGCCGCCGGCGCAGCTACCTCAAGGCCGACGACCGGGCGCGCCAGATCCTCGAGTGCGCCAAGAAGGTGTTCGCCGAGCGCGGCTACCACGCCGCGAACGTCAGCCACCTGTGTGCGGAGGCCGGCATCGGGCGCGGGACCCTCTATGTGTACTTTCAGAACAAGCGCGACGTCTTCGAGGCGATCCTGCGCGAGACGCTCGACCGGGTGCGAAAGCTGGTCGACCGGCAGCGCGAGGAGGGCATGCCGCGGCCGCGGCCCGAGCGCCTGCGCGTCGAGGAGGTGATCGCCTGGAGCGCCCAGCGCCTGCGCAGCATCCTCGGCGCGGTGTTCGAGGATCAGCGCACGCTGCGCATCCTGCTGCGAGAGGCGGTGGGCCTCGACCTCGGCATCGACGCCCTGATCGCCGAGATCGAGGACCACCTGATCGCGCTCGTCGAGCGCGATCTCCTGGCGTCGCAGGCGGCGGGCCTGGTCCGTCCGTGCGATGCCCACACGGCGGCCACGCTGGTGGTCGGCGGCGTCGAGAAACTGGCGCTGCGCGCGCTCACGTCGAGCGCGGAGGTGGACCTTGACGCCCTCGCGCGCGAAGCCGCCACCATGCACGCGCGAGGGTTGCTCTCGGATCGAGTCGGAGGTGAGCGATGAACGCAAGCGAGTGGCTGCGCCCGCGCCGGGCGCGAGACGCGTTTCCCCCGTACGAGCTCGGCGATCGCGATCTCGTCGCCAGGGCCGAGGAGCGCACGCGGCGCCTGGCGCGCATCTATCACGTGTCGCAGGAGCAGGCGTGGGACGGCCGCAAGGTGCTCGCCGAGCTGCTCGCGCGGCATGGGGGCGTGCACGTGCCCAAGGAGAAGCGCGCCGCCCTCGGCAAGGTGAGCGCGGTTCTCTTGTGGGGCGAGCTCGCCGCGTGGTCCATCAGCGCGGAGATCGCGCTCCGGATCGAGGACCCGTCGGCGAAGATGGCCGCCACGTCGCAGACGTTCGACGAGGCCCGCCACTTCTACGTCCTGCGCGACTACCTGTGGCAGGCAGAGGTGCCGCTGCCCCGGCTCGGTGGCTACGCGCGGCGCCTCCTGGTCGACGTGCTCGAGACGCCGAATCTCCTGCACAAGATCGTGGGCATGCAGCTCCTGGTCGAGAACATGGCGCTGGCCCTCTTCAAGCAGCTGGCCGCGGCGCAGATCGAGCCCGTCCTGACCGAGCTGCTGCCGTACTTCGAGCGCGACGAGGCGCGCCACGTCGGCCTCGGGGTGCTGGCCCTGCCGGTCGTGCTGCCGGAGCTGTCCGAGCTCGAGGCCGCCCGCCTCTACCTGTTCCAGCTCAAGGTCAACGTGCTCTCGATGCTGGGCGGCATGGCGATGCGCGAGGACTTCACGTGCCTGGGCGTCGATCAGAAAGAAATGCAGCGTCATGGCTTCCAGCTTCAGCACGACGTGATCGCCGGCATGCGTGAGGGCGACCGTCGCGGTGCGGCCGATCGCGACGACGCCGGCACGCGGGGCATCTTCCGGGTCTCGCGCAAGGGCCAGAAGCGCTTGAACGCCTTCCTGTTTCCGGAGGCCCCTCGATCGGAGCTCCCCGAGTGGCACCGGCGAGCGCTGGGAGCCGTCGTCGGCGCGGCCACGCAGCTCGAGCGCCTCTTCGCCTGAACCACCCTCGCCGGCGCCGAGCAAAGCCGGCGTGTGCGGTCGCCACCTCGTCAGGCAATCCTTGCGCAGCGGCCTCCGGGCTGCGCCAATCCCTCCCCAAGTCATCAGAAACACGACACCTCTCCTGGCGGCCTCCGCGAGCGTCAGGCGGCATGGATCATGCTCCACCGCCGCCGAATGCCTCGCCGGCGAGCACCGCGAACTACGCGCGAATACACGATGTTTTCCCTGCTAGCCGGCTTACGAATGGAGCGGCTCGCGTGATGACTCAGCGGAATTGGCTTTCGGTGGCGGCACTTGGCGTGGTGCTCGGCCTTGCGGCCGCGGGCTGCGGGGATGGCGTGGGCAACGGCGCGGGCGGGAGCGGGGGGTTGCGACCAGACGGTGGCCACCGGCCGATGGACGGTGGGGTGGGGGGAGCGGGGGGCGCGGGAATGCCTGCGGAGCTGCGGGGGACGGTGCTGAGCATCGACGGGGATCCGCTGCCTGGGGTGGCGGTGACGCTGGGTGGGGCGATGGGGGCGGCGATC
>JAHFDS010000613.1 GCA_023248855.1 Myxococcales bacterium | reverse complement strand
GCCGTGCCGGCCAGCGACGGCCCCTCGGTCGGCATCGTCGGCTGCGGCCGCGCCGTGCCCGCGCACGAGGTCGTGGTCGTCGACGACGGCGGCGCCCCGGTGGCCGAGCGCACGGTCGGCCACATCGTCGTGCGCGGCCCGTCGGTCATGCGCGGCTACTTCAACGACCCGGCGGCGAGCGCGGAGGTCCTGCGCGGCGACGCGCTCTGGACCGGCGACCTCGGCTACCTCGCCGACGGTGACCTGTTCGTCACGGGGCGCGCCAAGGACCTCCTCATCGTCGACGGCAAGAACCACCATGCCGAGGACCTCGAGCGGCTCGCCGGGCGGGTCCCCGGAGCGCGCCCCGGGGGCGTGGCGGCGTTCGGGGTCTACGACGAGGTGGCCGCGCGCGACACGATCGTCCTCGTCTGCGAGACCAAGCTCGCCGAGGAGCCGGCGCGGATCGCGCTCGTCAAGGCGATCGGCGAGGCGATCGGACGCGCGATGGGCCTGGCCATCGACGAGGTCGTCCTCGCGGCGCCGGGCACCGTGCCCAAGACGCCGAGCGGCAAGCCCCAGCGCAGCCGCTGTCGCGAGCTCTACCTCGCCGACGAGCTCGACCAGCAGCGCACCGGCAAGCTCCGGTTCGCGTACGTGCTCGCGCGATCGGGGGCGAGCTTCCTGACCTCCGGCGCGCGTCGCTGGCTCGATCGCCGCCGCGGCGGCTGACGTCAGCCGCGGGCGCCCGTCGCGGCGAGCACCCGGACCACCCAGCCACCCGAGGCGAGCTCGAAGCGATAGCCGACCTCGGCGGCCGCGGCGCCATCGCGATCGGCGCGGTCGCCAATGTGCAGGAGCGCCGCCGCGGGGACGCCCTCGGCGGCGAGCACCGCGCGAAAGAGCGCCGGAGCCGGCTTGACGAGGCCGTGCGCCTCGCCCGCATAGCAGGCGGCAAAGCTGCGCTCCACGCCGAGCGCGGCGAGCTTGTAGCCGGCCTCGTAGTCCGACAGCACGACCTGGCGGATGCCCGCTGCCTCGAGCCGCGCGAGCACCGTGCGCACGCCCGGCCGCAGCCCCGCCCGCGCGATCGCCCGCCCGTACCAGCGCCGCTCCACCTCGCCAAGCGCTCGCCGCTCGAAAAGGAGCGCCGCGGACACCTCGCCGCCGGCGGCCCGCGCGCTATCCACCGCCCGGCGCACCCGCGCGAGAGACCTCAGCTCGGCGACGCCGCGCCAGAAGCGGAGCGACGCCAGGCTGGCGACGAGCTGCCACGCGAGCCATAGAACCATTCGCCCAAGCGAATACAATGTCCCGTCGACGTCCCAGCTGACGACGCGCACTGGCTCAGGCGACGTCATCGCGCGCCTCCCACAGGCGCCGGTAGAGCGGCAGGAGCTTGAACTGCGACTCCCACGTGCGCGCCGCGGTGTCGCGCGTCTTCGGGTCGAGGCGGCTCGCGAGGCGATCGTACGGCATCACGAGGCCCCGCGTCGGTGCGAGCCGGCCGGTCTCCAGCTTGGCGCGCAGCTCGCTGTTGATCTCGCCGAGGAGCGCGTCGAGGCGGCGCGCCAGCACCCTCGGATCGAGCGGCACTGACAGCTCGCGCGCCGGGTGCGCCAGCACGAGCACGTACCCGGGCACGTTCGCGCCCGCGGGCTGCGAGGGCACGCAGGTCAGCTGGATGCCCTCGGCGACGAGCGCAGGCGTCTCCGCGCGCAGCCGGGCGAAGGCCTCCTCGAGGTGCCGATCCGTCAGCTTCTCGCCGGTGAAGGAGTAGGAGAGGCCCTGCCGGCGCTGGAACCGCAGGTCCGGCGCCGCACCGACGCGCGCCTCGCACCGGAACAGGTCCTCGGTCTGGTAGCGGCGCAGGCCATACGGGTCGGTCACCACCATCGAGTACGTCGCGCCGGGCTCGAGCGCGTAGGCCGGCACGAGCTGCGTCGGATCGTCCGGGGTCTCCTCGGGCAGGAACTCGTAGAGCACGCCGGGGGCGACCGGCAGGAAGCGCACGACCGGCCCGTCGAAGTAGCTGAGCGTCTCGACGGTCTCGGTCGACATCGAGTACATGGGCACGAGGCGTACGCGCTCGGGCGGAAGCGCGGCGCGCACCTGCTCGAGGAACGGGCGCACGTAGCCGCCGTCCCAACAGCAGTAGGCGCGCAGGGCGGGCACGCAGTCGGCAAGACCGAGGGGCGCGCTCGCCGCCGCGATGCGGGCGGCCCGCTCGCCGAAGCCGCGCGAGACGACCCTGGCCGCGACGCGCTGGACCGGGGCCTCGAAGCCCTGTGGGTCGCGCACGAAGTCCCGCACGAGCGCGGTCGTGCGCTCCCACTCGCCGCCGAGGTGCGCCAGGAACACCGCCAGCGTCGACGGGTTCGTGCTGTACACGAGGCCGGGGTTGGCGAGCACGAGCAGCCACAGCCTCGTCGCCGCGGCGCCGTACCGCTCCGCCAGCGCGCGGACGCTCGGCTCGCGCAGCATCCGGCCCGGCATGAGCAGGCCGAGCGCGCGCGGCGGCAACGCGGGCCCATCGTCGAGGAGCAGCGACGTCAGCGAGTCGTCGGTGGCCAGGCTGGCCAGGATGAACAGGCCCGTTCGCCAGCCCGGGTGGCTCGCGAAGAGGCGCGCCGCGACCGAGAAGGACCCCTGCTTGATGCGCCGCAGGCGCGCGGGTGAAAATGCGATCTTCTTGGGCGTCGCCGTCGATCCCGACGTGAATGCGAAGCGCGTGCCGGCGCAGCGTGCGGCGAAGGCCTCGACGGCGGCTTGCACCTCCGGGCCGTAGCGCAGGATGGGCGTGTCGGGGCCGATGCCGTGGCGGCGCGCGAGGCGCCGCTGCGTGCGCTCGAAGGTGGCGATGCGCGCCCACATCGAGACCCGCAGGGCCTGCCCCGAGAGCACGACCGCGGCCTGCAGCGCGCCGCGCACGGCGTCGTTGAGCGCCGCCGAGAGGTGGAGCGCGTCGAGTCGGCGTCGCCAAGGCATGGGCTCCCCGGGAGGATTCTAGATGACCGGTCGCTCGCACGGTTCGGCAAGCAGGTCGGAACCAGCTCAGGTGCCCCGCAGCGCGGCCAGGATCCGTCCCGCCCGCAGCGCGACCATCTCGCGCAGCGGCGGCCAGCGCGGGTCGCTCCGCAGCGGCTCGAGGGTCGGGCAACGCTCGATCCACGCGAGGTCGAGGAGGTGCGCGTCGATGGCGCACCGCGCCGCCTCGATCGCTGCGTCGAAGTCACCAAGGTGGGCGAAGATCTCCGCGTTGCGCTGGCCGAACAGCGGCCGCAGCCGGCTCGTCGCCCCGAGGAGCCGCGCCTGGAGGCGGGCCCGCTGCTCGGGCGACAGCTGGCCCGTCGACATCACCTCCGAGTAGACGCGCAGGTAGGTGTCGGGATCGCCGCGCGGCAGCTCGGTCCGGGTCCCGCGCCAGAGCCACATGCGCGCGCGGTGCGTGTCCACCGGGAGCGACAGGTCGCCGGCCGGGCGATCGATGAATTCGTCGCACTTGTCCCACTGGCCGAGGAGCGCGTGCCCGCGCGACAGGTCGACGTAGGCGCTCACGAGCGTCGGGTCGAGCTCGATGGCGATGCCAAGGCGGAGGATGCCCTCGTCCACGGCGTTCACCTCGAGCAGCAGCCGGCCGAGCAGATCCTGGAGG
>JAHFDS010000612.1 GCA_023248855.1 Myxococcales bacterium | reverse complement strand
GTGAGTACGATTCCCCCTACGGCCACGGCGAGGTGAGCTTCGAGGACGTTCGCTTGCCGGTGTCGAGCTTCATCAGCGGGCCCGGAAAGGGGTTCGACATCGCGCAGGGCCGCCTGGGTCCGGGGCGTATTCACCATTGCATGCGGTGCATCGGCGCGGCCGAGGCGACGCTCGAGCTGATGGTGGACCGGGCGATGTCGCGCACGGCGTTCGGCAAGCCGCTCATGAACCTGGGTGGGAACCGGGAGCGTCTGGCCGAGGCGCGCATCGCCATCGATCAGGCGCGTCTCCTCACGCTGTATGCCGCGTGGAAGCTGGACGAGGAGGGGCCGCTGGCGGCAATGACCGAGATCTCCGCGATCAAAGTGGTGGCGCCGAACGTTCTGCAGCGGGTGGTGGACGACGCCATTCAGCTCCACGGCGGCGCAGGGCTGTCGCACGCCACGCCGCTCACCGGCTTCTTCGCCCAGGCCCGCAGCCTTCGCCTGGCCGACGGGCCGGACGAGGTGCACAAGGGGGTCATCGCGAAGATCGAGCTGGCCAAGCGCGGTCACTCCGACGGGAGGTCGCGATGAAGCACGGGCGCATTTTCATCACCGGCGGGGCGAGCGGGCTGGGGCGCGCCACGGCGCTGCGCTTCGCGCGCGCGGGCTGGCGCGTATGCGTCGGCGACGTGCACGACGTGCGCGGCGAAGAGACGCGCGCGGAGCTCGGCCCGGAGACGCTCTACCTCGGCAAGGGCCCGGGTTACCCGCGGCGTCAGATCGAAGGGTGGAGCGACCGCTTCGACAAGGCGCGCACCTGGAACGTGGGGAGCTTCCGCCGCGTGCGCGATTGGCTGGTGTACGGCGCGAGCGGCCGCCACCTCTCGACGCTCAACGAGCACGCGCACTTCGAGGGGGCGCAGCGCGGGCTGCTGACGTACCGGTAACGACCGCGAGGGCTACATCATTGCGAGCACGTCTGACCCTTGCACGTCAGGCCACCCTCGACGCCATCACGGACGGCGTGCTCTCTATCGACGCGGAGCGGGTCATCCAGTCGGCCAACGAGGTCGCTTGCCGTGTGCTGGCCATCTCCGTACCGTCGCCGCTCGGCGAGGTGGGCAGGCTCTCCTTTCTCGAGCCGCTCCTTTCCCGCAGCGAGGGCGGAGATGCCGGTGTCTTCCGCATCGGCGACCAGGAGCACATGGTGCAGGTGCGGGCCATCCGTGTCGCCGGCCGCGCGGCCGGGCACATCGTGACCTTGACGGCGATGAAACACGTCCAGCGCATCGCCCAGGGCATCGCCGGGCCGGTCGCGCGCTTCTCGTTCGGCGACATCGTGGGCGAGGCCCCGGTGCTCAGGGCCTGCCTCGAGCGCGCCCGCGCGGCTGCCCGCTCCGACGCCAGCGTGCTCATCACGGGCGAGAGCGGCACGGGCAAGGAGCTCCTGGCGCAGGCGATCCACAACGGTGGGCCCCGTGCGACCGATCCCTTCGTCGGCGTCAACTGCGCGGCGATCCCGCGAGAGCTCCTGGAGAGCGAGCTGTTCGGCTACGAGGAGGGGGCCTTCACGGGCGCGCGCCGCGGCGGCCAGCCCAGGAGGTTCTCGCTGGCCGACGGCGGCACGTTGCTGCTCGACGAGATCGGCGAGATGCCGCTCGAGATGCAGGTGAAGGTGCGCGGGCCTGCGGCGTGTCCCCACCGCCAGGGCTTCGCCGCGCGCCAGCAGGGCGCGTGAGCGGTCGAACGACGCCCCGACGCGACCGAACCAGGCTTCCGCTACCTGCGCCTCCGCCTGTGCATGGACCAGGTCGCCGGCGCCGAGGGCACGCTCCGCCGCTCGCAGACGCCGGTACGCGAGGACGGCTCCGCCCGACACGCGCGGGACGGGCGGCGGCGCTTCTGCCTGATCGAGCGCCCAGGCATCGATGGCGGAATAGCGGTCCCGCGGCGATGGGTGATCGAGCGGTGGAGCTGCGCCCGAGGGTCGAGGTAGCGGGACGGCACAGGTAGCGGGCGCGACAGGCGGCGCGGTGCGACTCTAGTGTCCTGTCATCGAAGTTCGTTGCATAAGCCCACGCCGCGGAGACGGGACACTAGAGCGCGCGCAGCGCGCCTCGGGGGGCAGCTTGGCCGGGCTTTGCCTGGACAAGCTGGGGGGAGCGAGGCTCCCCCCAAGAAAACAGCTAGTGTCCTGCGCAGGATCGCGGTCGCCTGCGCCCGGCGAATAATGATGCGAGCTTCGAACACAGGACACTAGCGAGAGACCAACGTTTACGATGCATCCCCTCCTCCTGCTGCCCCCGGGCCTCGACGGCACGCTGCTCGTGCCCGTGCTCGTTGGGGTGCTCGTCATGGCGGCCCTCACGGAGTGGTGGGGCTGGGACTTCGTCGGGATCGTGGTCCCTGGCTACCTGTGCTCCGTCCTGCTGCTGCAGCCCGTCGTTGCGGCGGTCGTGCTGGTCGAGGCCATCCTAACGTTCGCGCTCGTGCGCGGAGTCGATGCCCTGGCGACGCGCTCGGGGCTGAGCTACCCGGTCTTCGGGCGGGACCGGTTCTTCCTGTTCCTCGTGGCGAGCGTGGGCGTGCGCCTCGCTCTCGAGGGTTTCGGCCTGCCCTGGCTCGCCGATCACCTGCAGAGCCGCTGGCCGGAGCTCGCGCTGCACCGGGGGGAGCTCTTCGGCATCGGCGTCGTGCTCGTCCCCCTGCTGGCGAACCGCTTCTGGCGCCCAGGCCTCCGCGCGGGCCTCGGTCAGCTCGGCGTCCAGCTTGCGGTCGTCTGGTTGATCGTCGACCAGGTCCTCGTGCGCATGACGAACTTCTCGATAGGAGGCTTCGAGCTTGCCTACGATCACCTCGCGCTCGCGTTCGTCTCCTCGCCACGCATCCAGATCGCGCTCCTCGTCACGGCTGCCCTCGGGAGCCGCCTCAATCGGCGCTACGGCTGGGACTACCACGGCATCCTCGTGCCGGCCTTGCTCGCGCTCGCGATCCTGACGCCCTGGAAGCTCGTGGCCACGGTGGCGGAGGCCGCAGTGATCGTCGTCGTCGCGCGAGGCTTGCTCGCGATTCCGATCTTCCGGAACGCCAACGTGGAGGGCGCTCGCAAGGTCGTGGTGTGCTTCCTGGTCGGCTTCTGCGTCAAGGTGGCCACGGCCAGCGTCGTCGCGGCGCGCTTCCCAGGCTACCGCCCGAGCGACTTCTTCGGCTTCGGCTACGTGCTGCCGAGCCTCCTCGCCGAACGGATCTGGCTGCGCCAGAGCGTCGCGCTTGTGCTCGTCCCGACCATGCAGACGGCGGTCCTTGGTGCGGGGCAGGCGGCGGTCGTCGTGCTCGGGCTGTCCTGGGTCGCGCCCGACCGCGCGCTTGCACCGGCCGTGCCCCCTGAACGATTCCAGTCGCTGTCACAGGCACTGGCCGCGCTCGCGCCGGTTGCGAGACGAGGAGACGCAAGCGGGCTCGAGCACCTCGCGACGCGGGCGATCGCGGGGGCGCCGGACGCCGTGACCGCCGACGGCTACACGATCACCTTCGATCCGGGGGGCGGCGGGCTCGTCGCCGTGCCGCTGACGTCGCCCGGCGCAAGGTCCGCTGCCCGCATCGTGCAGGTCTGTACCCAGGAGGATGCGGAGCGGGCGCGCCTCGAGCCCGCGCGGCCGC
>JAHFDS010000191.1 GCA_023248855.1 Myxococcales bacterium | reverse complement strand
CAGATCGAGCTCGAGGCCATCCGTTCGCGCACCAAGGAGGCCCTCCGGGCTCGCGTGCGCGCCGGCCGCATCGCCGACGGCCGCTGCTACGGCTACAGCTTGAAGCGCGAGACCGACGGCTCCGGCCGGCCGTACACGATCGCGGTGGTCGACGAGAAGGAAGCCGAGATCGTCCGCCGCATCTACCGCGAGGCACTCGATGGCCGCGGGCTGAGGAAGATCGCGATCGCGCTCAACGACGAGCACGTGGCCTCACCCTGGGCCGGGCTCCGCGGTACCGGTTCTTGGGCGCCCTCGGCCGTGCGCGTCATCCTCACCAATCCCCGCTACCGCGGCCTCTACATCCACGGCCGCACCATCCGCGTCCGCCGGGGCGGCAAGCGCCTCGTCCTCAAGGCCGAAGCAGCCGACATCCTCACGGTCGAGGTCCCGGAGTGGCGCATCGTCGAGGACGAGACCTGGTGCGCGGTTCAGGCGCTCTTTCGGAAGCGCGAGGATACGAACAAGCCCCGCGCCGGCACCCGCTACCGCTACGCCCTCGCCGGTCTCGGCCGCTGCGAGCACTGCGGCGGCTCGTTCGGGGCCTCCTCGATCAAGCGCGGCCAGAAGCGCCTAAAGCCTACGCCTGCCTCTGGCAATCCGACAGGGCGTGTGCCCAGGCTGGGCACACGCTGACCCCGCCGGGGTTCTGGCCCAGCCTGAACCAACCTGGACTCCCGATCGGGAAGATCGGGGTCAACCGCCACCGCAGACATCAGAATTCGACTGGATGGTTCCCGATCGGGATTCCAGTGCTATCGTCGAATACATTCCCGATCGGGAATCTATTGGTGCGTTCGTCCGGGCACGGCGCGCCGAGCTGGCCGGCGTCGGTCAGCGGTTCGTCTCCGAGCTCGAACGAGGCAAGCCGACGCTGCGCATGGACGTCGTGAACGCCGTCCTGGCTGTGCTCGGCAAGTGCCTCGGCGTCGTCGATGCGAGCCGCGAGGATGAGGAGGGCTGACCTTGCGACGGGGCATCGTGAGCGTCGACGGAAAGCGCGTCGGCTTCGCCGAGGAGACCGAGGGCGGCAGTCGCTTCACCTACGACAGCGCGTGGGTGCAGACGCCCGGCGCGGTCCCCGTGTCGCTCACGATGCCCGTGCGCGTCGAACCCTACGAGGCCAAGGGCCTCCTGCCGTTCTTCGAGAACCTCTTGCCGGAGGGGTGGCTCCTCGAGATCGCGACCTCGAAGCTCAAGATCGCGCGCGAGGATCCGTTCGGCCTCTTGCTCGCCACCTGCGCCGACGCATCGGCGCCGTGGAGGCACGGCCTTCCGAGCAGCTTGGGTCCGACCGGAATACGGGACGACCATGACCGCGAAGGTCTGGATGCGGCATCCCGATGCCGGCGGTGTCCAGATCCCGAAGACGATGCAGCGCGGGATCGTGGAACGGATCAAGCGTCACGCCGAGCAGCACTTCGGGGGGAGGTACAGCGAGCTGGCGATCCGGTTCCGCGGAGCCTTCTGCTACGTCGATGCCATCACGGACGACCTCATGTCACCGGACCCGCGCGGTACGCCCGTGCATCTCTGCCGCCTGCGCTATTTCGGGAACCCGGATCAGTGGAGCTTCGGCTTCTACAAGTACAGCGACGAGAAGTACGAGGTGTCGGTGTTCCCGTCAGGCAAGTTCTGGGGCGCGCCCGAGGACGCCTTCGACCTTGCCGCCAGCGTCTACCTGGGAGGGTAGCGCCACCGACTCGTCAGTCAGTGGCTCATCGGCAGATCTTCCCAGGCGACAGGCTCCATCGGCCCCGCTGCCCAGTCGGTCAGTTCCCAGCCGGTGATGTAGAGCGACTGGATCCGGCTGAATCATCGAGGAGGTCCTTGTCTTCGCAGATGACGCGGCCGCCAAGCGGCGCCTGCCCGAGGTCGCTCGGCGAGAAGCGCTTCTCGAGGCGCGCCCGGGCGTCGCTGCGCCGCCACTTGCGGCCGGCCCCATGGGCGAGCGACCAGGCGCTGCGCTCACCATCGCCGATGGGGGCGACGAGGACCGTGTGCGTGCCGCGCGAGCCCGGGATCGGCACGAGGGGCGCTGCGTCCGAGGGTGCCGCGCCCTTGCGGTGGAGCCAGCCGCCCGCGTGGGGCACAACAGCGTTATGGACGAGGTCGAGCACGGGCGTTCCGATGGCGCCGATCTGCTCGCACAGACGCAGGCCGAGGAGCGCACGGTTTTCTCGGGCCCAGGCGACCGCGGCGTCGTGGCGGGCGAGGTACTCATGCGCTTCGGCAGATGAGTCGGCGAGGCCGCCGTCGCCGTGAACGGCCGCGTGCGCACGCAGGATGGACTCGCCGAGCCCGCGCGAGCCGCTGTGGACGAGGACCACGAGCCGCTCCGGGTCGAGCCCGGCGGCCTCGAGCGGGGCGCGATCGTCGATGCGGTCGAACGTCTGGATCTCGACGAAGTGATTGCCGCCACCGACGGTGCCGAGCGCATCGTCGAAGGGCGTCGACTGGGTCCCGTGCTGCTCGAGCCACGTGGCGCGGTCGCCGTCCCAGGCGCGCTCGAGGCCGCGCAGCCTGTCGGCCCAGCGATCTCGCTTCGCCTTCGTTCGCGAAGCCTCTTGGGGCAGCATTGGTCGGACGCGCCTCTGCGCCGTCGCCGAGCCCGACGGGAGCGATGCGTCGACTCCGGCCGACTACGTGCTTGTCAGGTGGCTTCCGGAGACATCCGCAACCGAGGGTCCCGCGTCCGGCTGCCTCCGTGTAGTTCAACGGCGCCGGGTTCCCGCTGGCTCCTTCATGCGGCCGGACGATCAGGGCGAGGAAGATCCGTTCCCCCGCGTCGAGATCGATGCCAGCAGTAGCGTGTCGAGGGGGGATTGGCTGCTCCTTCGCCGGCCGGTCACACAGGAGCGGCGGCGCTCCGTGGCGGTGTATGCGGTTGACGCAGGCACCGTCCGCAGGACGCGAAAAACCCTGGCGGAAGACTTCGCCTGGGCACGCGTGCAGACGGCGCGATCGGGCGTGGTCATTCAGTCGATGGACCCTGAAAGACTCGTCGAGTCGCTGCTCGAGGACGTCTCGGCAGGCATACCCATCGCCCTGGGCTTCGAGGTGCCCCTCTATCTCCCCGTTCCGACGACCGCGGCGTATCTGTGCAAGGGGAGAGGACACGACGGCGTGCTTGGCCCCGCAGACAGAAGGGAAGGGAACCGATCCTGCTTTGCCGGGGCGAGCGCAACCATCACGCCGATGGCGCTCCCGCGTTCGTTCTGGCACGGCTCAAGGAGCGAGCGCCGCACCTGCGGGCGACCACCGACTGGCGCGGATGGAGCGCAGCGCCTGACGAGTTGCTGATCTGGGAGGCCTTCGTCAGCAACAAGGGGCCGAAGGCCAAGGCGCGCAACAGCCACCTCGCAGACGCGCGAAAGGCAGCGCGCGCGTTTCTGGATCGCCTCGCCGACCGTCGATCAGATCTGGCCGTCACCGCGCCGTCCATCTCGCTGGCGGGAGCGGCAAATCCTGTGGGCAGGCCTGTCGACGGACCTCGGCTTGCTTTCGAGTCCCACGTTCGTCGTGCGGGCGTGAGGTCAATCGTGCTCGCGCAGGGCCACTCGCAGGGCCTCGAGACCATCGATCGGTAGCGCTGCTTCGAGCACTGCGCGCACAATCGCGGAGGGGATCTCAGCGGGATCTCCCTGGCCGAGGTGTCCGACGGAGACGGCAACGCCTGCGGCGCCGAGCTGGGTCGCTGCGAGGGATGCTTCGGTGTGCGCGTGACGCGATCCCGCTGCGGGCTTCGCTCGTCGAAGAGCACGACGACCGGCTTGCTGGCGCGGGTGAGCAGGCCCACCTGCGATGGGCTCAGCGCCTTGCCGAAGCACGCGACCGCGTCGGGGCCGGTGCGGATGGCGCTCACGATGCCTTCGCAGAGGACGATGCGATCGTGCGTCCGTGCGTCGTCGAGGTTGAACAGCACCTCGCCGAGCCGCACGCCCGGCGGGCCGATGTACTTCGCGGCCGAGCGCCCGGTGATGTCGCGCGCCTGGAAGGCCACGAGGTGCCCCTCGAGGTGGACAGGGAAGATCACGCGGGCGGCGTAGCGGCCGGCGAGGGCGCAGCCGATACCGTGGCGCCGGATGACGTCCATCGAGATGCCTCGTGACTCCAGGTAGGCGCGAAAGGGGGCCAGGTGGCGCTCCACGTCGGGGGCATGCAGGCGATCGAGGGGGGCGAATGCGTCGGGCAGCGCGATCGAAGGCGCGCCCGGCGGGACATCTGCGCCACGCGCGCCGAGCGCGAACACGCGCCCGCGGATCTTGCCTCTGCGGGGCCGTGGCCTTCGAGGTCGCATGCGCCCTGCCTCCGCCTGATGCCTGCCACTGCTCGCAGTGCCGCAGGTGGTCGGGGCACTTCTTCGTGTCGGCCGACGTGCCGCGCGCCGCCTTGACGATCCGGGGCGCCGACAAGGTCACCTGGTTCCCGTCTTCCGAGAAGGCGCGTCGCGGCTTCTGCTCCGCCTGTGGGTCCTCCCTGTTCTGGGACCCGATCGACCAGGCGAAGCACTCCTGGATCGGCGTGGCGATGGGCGCGTTGGAGCCTCCGACGGACACGCGCATCCGGGTGCACATCCACGTGGCCGACAAGGGCGACTACTACGACCTCGGCGACGGCGTGCCGCAGAAGGAGCACTGAGATGAGCGAGCCACAGCCCGTCACCGATGCCTGGATGCAGCACCCGACGCCCGGGTTCCTGCAGCACCCGATGTTCGCGTCCCTGCTGCGCTGGACCCGCCAGAGCGCGCCCGCCGAGGTCCCGGTGGCGATGACCGTCGGCGCGATGCAGGCGGCGGGCGTGAAGCGGGCGCTCGTCTCGGCCTGGTGGGGACCCACCGGTCCCATCCTGTCGAACGACGACGTCGCCGCGATCGTGCGCGCCGCGCCCGACCTCTTCGTGGGCGTCGCCTCGGTCGACCTCGGGCGGCCGATGGAGGCCGTGCGCGAGCTCCGCCGTGCCGTCGGCGAGCTCGGCTTCCGCGGCCTGCGCGTGCTGCCCTGGCTGTGGAACGCGCCGCCGAACGACCGGCGCTACTACCCGCTCTACGTCGCCTGCATCGAGCTCGGCGTGCCGTTCTGCCTGCAGGTGGGGCACACCGGGCCGCTCTGTCCGTCCGAGCCCGGGCGGCCGATCCCGTACCTCGACCAGGTCGCGCTCGACTTCCCCGAGCTCACGATCGTCGGTGGGCACATCGGCTACCCGTGGACGGCCGAGATGATCTCGCTCGCGACCAAGTACGAGAACGTCTACATCGACACGTCCGCCTACAAGCCGAAGCGCTACCCGCCCGAGCTCGTGCAGTACCTGCGCGGCCACGGCCGGCGGAAGGTCCTCTTCGGCAGCAACTACCCGATGCTCATGCCCGGCGCCTGCCTCGCCGAGCTCGACGCCCTCGAGCTCGACGACGAGGCCCGGCGGCTGTTCCTGCACGACAACGCCGCGCGGGTGTTCGGCCTCTCGCCCGCTGGAGGCACGCGATGACCGAATCGCTCTCCCTCGAGGGCGGCTGCACCTGCCGAGCGGTCCGGTACCGGATGACGAGCCGGCCTCTGTTCGTGCACTGCTGCCATTGTCGGTGGTGTCAGCGCGAGACCGGCGCGTCGTTCGCGCTCAACGCCATGATCGAGGCCGATCGAGTGCTCCTCCTCGCCGGCGCGCCCGAGTGCGTGGACACGCCCTCGAACAGCGGCAAGGGCCAGAAGATCTGGCGCTGCCCGACCTGCCGCATCGCCCTGTGGAGCAACTACGCGGGTGCCGGCACCGCCGTCCACTTCGTGCGCGTCGGTACGCTCGACGACCCGGACGCATTGCCGCCCGACATCCACATCTTCACGGCGTCGAAGCAGCCCTGGGTGGTTCTCCCCGCCGGCACGCCCGCCGTCCCCGAGTACTACGACGCCAAGGTGCGCTGGCCGGCCGAGAGCCTCGCGCGCAGGGCCGCACTGCGGTCGCGCACGTCGGCGACCTGACCTCCGTGGCGCACCACTGGCTCGCGCTGGGCGCGCTTGCGCCCTCGGGCAGGCGGGCTGCTCGAAGGCGTCTCCACCAGGGCGCCCTCCAAGTCCTGCTGCGCCGCACTCGTCCGCGGCCGCGGCGACGCCCGCGCCGGCTCCCCGATCTGGATCGGCGTTTCAGCGCTTTGGCCCTTGCTCGAAGATCCGGCCGACTGTTCCCCCGAGCTTGGCGGCGAGCTCGGCTCGTCGGACCCGGCAGAGATGGCTGCCCGTGAAGAACGGATCCGCCGTGACCTCCACCGAGCCGTAGGAGGGCGCCACGATCCGCCGTAGCTCCTCGTCGCTGTCGGCCTCGGACTCGCAGAGCACGAGCCCCTCGAGCTCGTCCGCGAACACGTCGATGCCGAAGATGCGGCCGGTGGTGTCGTCGTAATGCCGCGTCTTCCGGAGCCGGTGCCCTGGCAGGGTGGCGATCGCGTCGTACTCCTCGTCGGACAGCCAGGTCGTCACGATGGGCTCGACGCCCGGCGCCTCGGGTCCGTACTTCTTGGTGAGCTTGCAGCAGGAGAATCGAAGCGAGCAGGCACGCGGTACGGGTCATCCCTCACCTCCAGCGACATCGGGCGTCACGAAGCACTCTTGCCGGGCAACTCGAGTAGGTGCGTGAGGATGGCAGCGATGTTCCACGCGTCGTCACCGCCGCGGTGGTGCGTGCCCTCGAGCGGCAGCCCGAGCGTGCGCAAGGCGGCATCCATCCCGACTTCGTGATCGAGCCGGCGCCGGAGCGCAAACAGGTTCTTCACGTTGAGGTGGGTGGGCCCGAACGGGTACGCCACGCCGCGCGCCGCGCACTGGCGCTCGAACTGGCGCCGGTCGTAGTCGCCGTAGCTCGCGAAGACGCGGTCACGCGTCAGGTACTGCTTCTGCAGGCGCGTGCACGCCTCGCGGAACCCGATCCCGGCATCGACGTCGGCTGGGTGAGCGTCGTGAGCTGGGTGCAGAACGCGCTCACCTGTGATTTCTCGGGCCGCACCAGGATCGACGCGCGCTCGAGCCGTTCGCCGGTCCGCGCATCGAGCGTGCACACGCCGATCTCGATGACCTCGTTCTCCTGGCCGGGCGGGGGCTCGCCCTCCCAGCAGGTGGACTCGAGGTCCACGACGACGATGCGGTCGAGTCGCTTGGCCATGCCTCTCACTCCACGAGGCGCCAGCGCGCGCCCTCGATCACGGTCTGATCGCCCTCGGCGCCCTGGCTGATCTCACCCTTGGGGCCGACCACCGGATCCGGAATCAGCTTCTTCGTGACGACGATGCCGGTGACGGTGACGCGGCGCTGCCGGAGAGCAGCGGGCCAGGACGAGAGCCCGCCGACGTCGGCCGTCTCGAGAACGGCCCCGGCCTTGGCGTCGATCGCCGTTCCGACCAGGATGCGCGGGAGCTTGGGCGCGCGATCCGGCGAAAGGTGACGGCGTGCGAGCGTGAGGACCCCGGCCGGGCCCGCGTTCACCCACGCCTTCAAGTTCCGATCGTCTCCGCGTGCCTCGTCGGCCAGCCAGAGCGCGACGGTCACGGCGCCCCACTTCTGGTCGAAGCGGCCGCGGTCGATGCCGGCGAGCAGTTGCTCCTCCTGGGCGGCGTTGGAGGCCAGCGTGAGCGCCGCCATTTTCTCCACGAAGATCGGCTCGAGCCGCGCGAGGGCAGCGCGGGCGTGATCGGTGAGCGCGCCCTCCGGCGTGCGCCACTTCTCCGAGAGCGACCGGTAGTTGCCGAGCCCCTCGTGAAAGCAGGTCCAGAGGGCACGCTCGAGCGGCGTGTCGCGCGGGACACGATGCTCGATTCGCCAGCAGGTAGTGGCCCCCGCGGAAATCGAAGCCTGCGGCGATCTGCGACCACGTGAGCACCCCGTGTCGAGCTTCCGGGCCGGCCAGGTGGGTGATCGCGCAGGCGCGCAGGGCGGTGTCGAAGTCGTCTGGCATCGAGCCTCGACCATTGTGCGACTCGGGCGAGCAACAAGCCATGCGCGAGGTGGTTCTCGATTTCCATCGGGGATCAACCCAGCGAGATGCGCGCGACCGAGCCGTCGGTGGTAGCGCGCTCGACGAGGATGGCACCCCGTCAGCACCCTGACCCTAGCGGCCTGGTCTGACTGCTGCCGTCGTTGTGTGCATAGATTGATATTGACACAACGGGCCCTGGCGCAGTACGGATCGCTCATGCCCTACGTTCGAGCACGCGGCTCCCAGGTGGCGATCGTCCACGGCGAACGCAACCCCGACACCCGGCAGGTGGAACAGCGCATCCTGTTCACGCTGTACTCGCAGGCCGAGGCGCGCGCGGCGCTCGACGGAGGGCGGGGCCAGCCGGTCTCGGGTCTCTTCCGGCGCATCATCGAGGAGCAGCACTCCGGGCTGTCGTTCGACTGGAAGAAGCTCGCCGCCGGCATCCGCGAGCACCTGGGGGTCTTGCCGGAGGAGTACGCGCACCGCGAGGCGCGGATGGACTCGGCGTTCAAGGAGGCGCTCGTTGCCTTTGCACGGCAGCTGATCGTGGCCGATCCGCTCGACCTGCCGGCCGCCGCAGAGATTCTCGAGGGCAGCCGACGCGAGCTGCTGCTCGTGGCAGACCTCATCCGCGATCGCCTGGCGCGGTGCGCGCGGGCGGACCGCGGTCACGCGGATAACCCGTTCCACTGGAGGTTCGTGCTGCGTGCCTCGGAGGTGCCCCCCGCCCTCGACGAGCGTGTGGCCGGTCTCTGGGAGCGGCGCGAGCTGCAACCCCTCGACGACCTGGTCCGGCTCCTGCTGGCCTGCTTCCCGCGGTACGCGGAGGGGTGGAACTACCTCGGCCTCGCGGCGCTCGAGGGGCGGCGCTACGTGGACGCGATCACGGCGTTCGAGCGCACCGCCGAGGTCGGCCGCACGCTGTTCCCCCCGAAGCTCTCGAAGCGGCACTACTGGAACGATCTCGCCACGCGGCCCTGGATTCGGGGCATGAGGAACCTCGGGCTCGCCTTGCTCGAGGCCGGCGAGCACGAGCACGCGCTGGCGCAGGCCGACCGGCTCGAGACGGAGGTGTCGGATCGGGAGACCGCTGAGGCTATCCGGGCCGGCGCCTATCTCCACCTCGGGCGCTGGGCCGAGGCGGCCGCCGCGGCGGAGTTCCTCGTGCGCCACTGTCCCGACGAGGGCCTGCACCTCGCGTTCGCCTGCTGGCCGCTCGGTCGCGGCATCGACGCGCTGAGGTACCTGCTGTTCGCGACCTTCAACGCGCCCCGTTTGGTGCGCATGGTGCTGGAGCTGCCGGTGCCCCGCGAGCCTCTCGGCTTCCTCGAGACGCGGGATCACAACCACGGTGTGACGCTCTCGCGACAGCTCGAGTCGTTCCTTCGCCGTGAACGGAAGGTCGTCGAGGCGCTGCGGCGAGTGCTTCGCCGCCCAGAGGTGGCCGAGGTCCTCCGCGAGCTCGACTCCCTGACGGCGGTGCTCGAGGGCGATCGCGGCGACGGCTACATGGTGGCCTTTCGCCGTCGCCAGGAGATCGCGACCTTCGAGCTCGCCGAGCGGATGGCCGCGCGTCTCGGTGCAGCCTCCGCCCTCGAGACGCCCCCGCCCTCGCGCGCACCCGTGGTGGTCGTGCGGGGCAAGGGACGCCCTCGGGGCCCACGGGCCTCCATGTCGAACTGATCAGCGGCCCGTTCCCGCTTTCCGTTCCCGTGCACCCCTTGGGCAATGGGGACGGGAACGTCCGCCGCTCACGGCAGTGGGAAGCGCTCGACCGTGCCGTCGTGGTAGCGCGCGGTGACGGTGCCGCCCTCGTCATCGAGGCTCAGGCTCGAGACCCCGTGGTAGCTGGGATCCCACGGCTTCGACAGGTCCGGCGTCTCCTCGAGCGCGAGCACGACCCGGCCCGTCGCGATCTCAACCACCCGGTGCTCGTCATGCCACGGGTGATCCGGGCCGTAGAGCCCGTCACCGACCTCGACGATCTCGATCCGGAAGCGATGGGCCATGTCGAGCGCACTGCAACGATACCTGACGACAGGCTCCGGCAAGGAGTCGCCCGGGTTACGCTGACGCGTCACGAAGGAGGCTCTCGATGCGGAGTGCGTGGATGGCTGTCATGCTGCTGCTCGGTGGCGCCGGAGCGGCGCACACGGATGCCGCGGCGGAGGTGAAGGCCGGGACCGGCATCGAGGACCGGGAGCCGACCGGCGTCGCGAGCGCCTTCAAGAAGGGCGACACCGTGTTCGTCTGGTCGAACATCACCGACGCCGACGGACAGACCGTGGAGCATGTCTGGAAGCTCGACGGCAAGGAGGTCTTCAAGGTCTCCTTCGAGGTCAAGTCCAAGCGCTGGCGCGTCAACTCGCGCCGGCGCAACCTGGCTGCCGGGGCCTACGTCGTCGAGGCGACGACCGACGACGGCAAGAAGAAGCTCGGCGAGGTTGCGTTCAAGGTCGAGTGAGACCATGAAGCACATCGGCATCGTCGCTTGCAGCGTGGAAGGCGCCGCGCTCTGCTACCGGACGATCGCGGAGGCAGCGGAGCCGCAGGTCGGCGCGTACAACCACCCGCGGGTGACGCTGCACTCGATCCCGATGGCTGACTGGATGCCGGCCTTCGGCGAGGGCGACTTCTGCGCGGTCGGCGAGATCATGCTCGAGTCGGCGCGGGTCGTCGCGAACGCCGGGGCCGACTTCGCGATCTGCCCCGACAACTCGTGCCACCTGTCGTGGGAGCACTTCATCGATCGCTCGCCCATCCCGTGGCTGCACATCGGCGAGGTGGTCGCGGCCGAGGCGCGACGAAGCGGGTGGAAGGAGGCCGGGCTCCTCGGGACGCGGTTCACGATGGAGGGGCCCATGTACCCCGAGGTGTTCCGCCGCCACGGGATGGAGGTCCTGCCCCCGTCGACCGAGGACAGGGCGATCGTCCACGACGTCATCTTCGAGGAGCTCGTGCGCGGGAAGCTCCTCGAGCCCTCTCGCCTGCGATTCAACGAGATCGTCGCACGGCTGAAGGCGCAGGGATGCGACTCGGTGATCCTCGGCTGCACGGAGATCCCGCTCCTCGTGCGCGCCGACGACTGCCCGCTGCCGACGCTCGACTCGACGCGCCTCCTGGCGCGCGCCGCCGTGATGACCGCCATCGGGAGAGGAACATGATCGCTGCGACCTGCCATTGCGGAGCCGTCCGGATCGAGGTCCCGCGGCGCCCACGCACGCTCACCGACTGCAACTGCTCCATCTGCCGGCGCTATGGGACGCGCTGGGCCTACTACAAGGCCGCCGCGGTGAAGGTGCACGCGGCCGCGAGGGGCACCGCCTCGTACGTCTGGGGCGGCAAGAGCATCCGATTCGTCCGCTGCGCGCGCTGCGGCTGCGTGACCCACTGGGAGGCCGCCAAGTCGGGCGTGACGGATCGCATGGGCGTCAACGCACGCAACTTCGACCCTGCCGATGTCCGGGCTGCCCGCGTGCGTCGCCTCGACGGCGCTTCCACCTGGAAGTATCTGGACTGACGCAGGTCGTTGCCGGGCGCGCTCGCCTGCCCTAGGGTTCGGCCACGAAGCGCGGCAGCGGAGCCGACAGGAGCGGTGTCCGTGAATGGGTCGGTGGGCGCCTGCTCACGCCGGAGTACGTCACGGGGGGCGATCCATTCCGGGTCGAGCTCATCGCCTGGCTCGAGCTGCCCGACCACCTCGTCGTCGGCACCGAGGTCGTCAACCCCGAGGCTCCCGCGAACCCGGCGGAGATCCTCCTGCGCGCGATGCGGCAGCCGATGGTCGGTCCGCCGCGCCGGCCGGCTCGCATCCGGGTGGCCGACGCCGCGCTCGCCGCCGAGGTGCGCGCGGCTGCGCCCGGCATCGAGGTCGTCGTCGCCCCGACGCCGGAGCTCGAAGCGCTGGTCGAGATGATGTTCGGCGACATCGGCGACAAGGACTCGCACGAGAGCTACCTGGAAGAGGGGCGCGTGCCGGCGGCCGCAGTGGAAAGCCTGTTCCGCTGGAGCGAGGCGCTCTACCGCGCCGCGCCCTGGAACGACGCGCCGCTCCTCCGGCTCGACGTCCCGGACCTCGGCGTCACCGGCGCGTGCCTGTCCATCATCGGTGCGCTCGGCGAGAGCTTCGGGGTGCGCATCTTCCCGTCGCTCGTCGGCTACGAGGCCTTCCTGCGCGCGGCGGAGGGGCCGAGGCGCAAGCGCATGGACTTCGGGACGACCGTCCTCTCGCTCGACTTCGAGCGGGGGGCCGACATCCCGGCGTCGATGCGTCGGGAGGTCGCCGCGCACGGCTGGCCGGTCGCTGGGCCGCACGCGTATCCGCGACGTGACGCAGCGCGAACGCGACGGCGTGCCCCGACCACTCACCGAGCGCGACGTCTGCGTCGCCACGGCGTGCGCCGCCGGACTGGCGGCGTTCTCGATGCGACACCGGGACGTGTTCGCGCAGGAGGACTGCCCGCCGGTGTCGGAGAGCTACGAGAGCGACGGCCATGCCTCCGTCTGCATCACCGCGCCCTACGAGGCGTACGACGAGTTCGAGCACGACGACGCCCCGCCGGGCCCGCCACCGCCAAGGTCGGCCGCAACGATCCGTGCCCGTGCGGCAGCGGCAAGAAGTACAAGAAATGCTGCCTCGATGCCGCCCACGCGAGACCCGCACAGGGCGGACGTCCGGCCACCGTGCACGAGGACGACGAGCGGCTCGTCATGGACATGGTGCGGTTCGCCAAGGAGCGCTTCGGTGAGCGGTGGGCGGCCGTTGCCGAGGAGTTCGAAGATCCCGACGCTGCCCGGCAGCTCTTCTATCCGTGGGCGGTCTACGGCTTTGCGGTCGACGGTCGACCGGTGGTCGACTGGTATCTCGAGGCGCGCGGCCCGAGGCTCTCCGGCCCGGAGCGCGGATGGCTCGAGGCACAGCAGCGCGCCTGGCTGTCGGTGTGGGAGGTGCTCGAGGTTGAACGCGGACGGGGCGTGCGCATCCAAGATCTCTTGTCCGGCGAGGAGCGCGACGTGCACGAGGTCGGCGGCTCGCAGAGGCGATGGTGCACGTCGAGCCGAACGAGCCCGACGCGGGGAGCGACATCTACACGTTCCTCCAGCTCGGGAACAAGCAGCACAAGGACTGGGACAACACGGTCATCGGTCGTGCCGTGCTGTCGGCTGGCGAGCTCGCGCTCGAGTCGAATTCGGTCCGGCGAGCCGACGGCCTGCGCAAGCGGGTCGAGAAGGCGTGCAAGGATCTCATCCGCCACCGCGCCCGCGAGCACTCGGATCCGACGTCACCGGCGGCCCGCGCAAAGGCGGCCGCTGCGCCACGTTCATCGGGGCTCCCGCCCGAAGAGGAGGCCCGGCTCATCCGCGAGTACAAGGAGCAGCACTACGCGTCGTGGGTCGACCAGCCGCTGCCCGCGCTGGGCGGCAAGACCCCGCGCGCTGCGGTGCGTACGAAAGCCGGGCGCGAGCGCGTGGACGTGTTGCTCAAGGAGGTCGAGAACCGCGAGAGCCAGCTCCCCGCCGGTCAGCGCTTCGACTTCTCGCGGATCCGGCGCGAGCTCAGCCTGGAGCCGTAGTCAGCTGGACGCCAGGGCGAGCACGCGACGCAGGCGGGCGAGGCCTTCCGGCGGCCGCTCGGAGCCGCCGCCGCGCAAGGCGGATCGATACCAGTGGGCTGCCAGGCACAGCTCATGGATGCGGACCTCCGCCTGGGTCACCACGGCGCCGCCGGCGGCACGATAGGCCTCGAGCAGGCGCGCGAGCCCACCGGCGATCTGGAACGGCTGGCGTACACCGCGGGTCACGATCGCGAGGTCGTGGGCGGGGTCGCCGAGCGCGGCATACTCCCAGTCGATCACCGCGGTCGGCTCGCTCGGGTGGAGCAGGAGGTTCTGCCCGAGCAGGTCGCCGTGCAGGAGCGAGGCGGGTGTCTCGGGCGGCAGGTGCTCTCGGGCCCAGGCCAGCGCATCCTGCGCCTCCGGCTCATCGAGACCCGTGAACGCCGCGGCCAGGGCCGACTCGGCGTGGGCGCGCCGTGTCGGTGATCCCGGCAGCCAGCGGAACCGCTCGGTGTCGATGCAGTGGATGGCCACGGCGACCTCGCCCGTCACCTGCCAGGGTCGCACGCTGGGTTGCCGGCCGGCGCGTGGGTCCAGGGGCACGCCGTCGAGCCACTCCCGCACCAGGCACAGGTGACCCGCCTCGGGCAGGGCGCCGATGACCGCCGGCACGCGGACGGAGAGCGCGAGCCCACCGAGCGCGCCGAGGACGCGCAGCTCGCGGCGCGTCCTGTGATCGAGCTCGGGATCGGGATCGCGCCGGGGTATCCCGATCGCGAAGGCGCCCTCCTTGCGCGAGCCATCGGGCCAGGTGACCTCGACGGGAGCGCCCCAGAGATCGCGCGACAGGCCCTCTCCCATCATGCGCGTCCGCCCCACCTCCACCTGCGCGCCCGGGCCGGCCCAGAGCACGAACAGATCGTGAAGGACGCCCTTGGCGCGCGCCCAGCCCGCGCCCGCGTGGTCCTCCTGCCAGAGCCGGCGCATCTCTGCCTCGGGCACGCCGAACGGAACGCCGTTC
>JAHFDS010000190.1 GCA_023248855.1 Myxococcales bacterium | reverse complement strand
GCAGCGCCGCGAGATCGTCCGGATCCTGATCGAGGATCGCGACCCACGCCGAGATCGCCTCTTGCGGATCCTTGAGCTTGCTCTCGGTCAGCCCCGCGACGCGCACCCAGAGCGCGCGCCTCGCCGCCGGCTCGCTCGCGAGGCGAATCCGCCGCCTCAGGACCGTCAGCTGCTCGTCGAGCTCTCCGGCATCTCCGTATAGGCGATCGAGCGCCTCAAGGGCCGCCGCGTCGGTGGCGTCGAGCTCGAGGATCTCGCGCAGCGTGCGGATTGCCCGCCCGCGCGCGCCCAGACGTTGCTCCTCGACCTCGGCCAGCCGCCGCAGCAGATCCCGCCGGTCCGCGTCGTGGCCGCCCTCCTCGCCGAGGCGCTCCGAGCGCCGGCGCAAGAGGCCCGCGAGGTCATCCCAGGCGCTCGCCGACTCGTAAAGGCGCACCAGTGACTCCAGCGCGCGCGACGCGAGATCCGCATCTCCGCTGGCGCCCTCGAGCACGCGCATCCAGGTCGATACGGCGCGAGAGCGGTCTCGCAGCTCGTCCTCGAACAGGCCGGCCACCTTGACCAAGAGCCCACGCCGCGACGGCTCGTCTCCGGCGGGCAGCGCGCCCGCGGCGCGTTCGAGCGCGAACGCGAGGTCGCCCACGCGACCGAGCGCACGGGCCAGCCGCTCGAGCTCGCGCTGCGCCCCCCCGTGACCGGGGGCCTCCTCGAGCAGGCCCCGCCAGGAGTCGAGCGCGGCCTGGCGATCGCCGAGCTGCGCCTCCTGGATCCCGGCGATGCGCTCGGACAGGTCCGTGCGCGATAGCGCCTCGTCCTTCGGGTCGAGCGCGGAGCGTCGTCCCTCGAGCAGTGCGACCAGGCGATCCCAGGCCCCCTCGTCGATGTAGAGGGGCTCGAGGATGTCCGCCACGCGCATCCGCAGCTCCGCCCTTGCACCAAGCCGCTCGAGCACGCGACGCGCGCCCTCGTGCCGCGGCACCCGCCCCACCACCGATTCGAGGAGGTCCACTGCACCTGGCAGGTCGGACAGCTTGGTCGCGTGCAGCTCGGCGCGACGGAACCAGCGCTCGGCGATCTCCTCGTCGGTGGCTCCTCGCTCTGCCTGCTGCGCGTAGAGCTGGTCGAGATCGCTCCAGCGCTCGAGCTTGCCGAGCAGGACCTCGAGCCCACGCATCGCGCGCCCCGCCCGCGGGTCGATCTCGATCACCGCGCGGTAGGTCGCGATGGCGTCCTCGGCGTCGTCGAGCGGCCCCTCGTCGAGGTCCGCGATCGAGTAGAGGATCTCGCGTCGCGCGTCGACGTCTGCCGCCGTCGCGAGGCGCTCGCGCAAGAGCACGCGCAGCGGCTCCCATCGCTCCCCGAGCCGCAACAGGCGGGCCAGCCCGTTGAACGCGGCGGCGTCCATCGGGTCCCAGTCGAGGCAGAGCTTGAGCGCCTTCTCGGCGAGCGCGTAATCCTCGAGGCGCTCCTCCGCGATCGGCGCCAGCTCGCGGGCGACGATGGCCGCGGTCTCCGGGTCCGCGTCGAGCGCGCCCGTCATGACCTCGGCCAGCGCGCGCCCGTAGTCCGCGAGGAGCCCCGCCTGGTCGGCCAGGGAGCGCGTGGTCCGGCGCACGTCGGAGTCGTCCGCGTGGGCGCAAAGGACGATGAGCTGCGCCTCGAAGGCACCCCGCAGCGCGCCGAGCTTGGTGGCGCGCAGGTCGGCCAGCCGCCGTGCCGTCGCGACCCGCTCCTCGTCCTTCTGGACGTCGAGCAGGATCGACAGCGCCTGCTCGAGCCGCGCGAAGTCGCCCGTCTGATCGTAGATCGGTGCCAGCAGCGCCGCCGCTGCCGCACGGTGCCGCTTGCCCACCGGCAGCTCGCGCTCGAGCGCCGCCACCGCCGGCCGGAACGCCGCCTGCGCCTCGAGGGAGGCCCGGAGCGCCGCGAGGGCTCCGTCCGGCTCCTGGAGCCGCTCGCTGCGGATCTCCGCCAGCCTTACGAGCGCTCCCGCCCTCGCCTCTCCCTTCTGCAGGGTCGCCAGGCGCTCGACGACGTCGACCAGATCCCGCCACTCGGCGCGCGCGCCGTGCAGCTCCTCGAGCGACACCAGCGCGGGCAAGCAATCGGGGTCGATGGACCGCGCCACGTTGAGGGTCTCGATCGCCTGCTCGGCGCGGCCGAGGCGCTGGTGCTCGATGTGCGCGGCTCGCAGCAGGGCCGCGATCTTCTCGGCGGTACCGTGCTCGAGCGCAGCGCGCTGGTGCAGGAGCTTCGCAAGCGGCTCCTGCTGATCCGCGTCGATGTAGATCTTCTCCAGCGCGCTCACGGCCACGAGGTCGTCGGGCGAAAGCTCGAGCAGCGCCTCGAACGATTGCCGCGCGAGCGCGGGCTTGAGCGTTCGCTCGAGCGCCGTCTGTCCGATGGTGCGCAGGAGGAGCACCCGCTCGTCCCTGGCGGACGCGTCGGCAGCGCCGAGCTTGGCCACGCGCATCTCGAGCAGATCGGACAGCGCCTCCCACGCCTCGGTCTCGCGCCCGAGTCGCAGGAGCTCATTACGGATCTCCGGCCGCGACGGCGCGATTTCGTAGGCGCGCCGCACCCAATCGAACGCGCCCGACTTGCTGCCGATGCGCTTTTCCACCACCTCCGCCAGCTCGTGATAGAGCGCCAGCATGCCCTCGCCATCGAGGTCGGGTGCCTCCTCGGCGACCAGCTCGAGCACCGTCACCAGGCGCGGCCACTTCTGCGCCTTGCGGTAGAGCGGCGCCAGCGCCTGCGCGGCGCGCGCGTTTTGCGGCTCCAGCGAAAGGAGGCGCTCGAAGGCGCGGGTGGCCCGCTCGCCGTCGGGCAGCCGGTCCCGCGCGATCCCTGCGGCGTGCCACAAGAGCTTGACCTGGAGCGCGCGGTCGACGACGCGGTCCGCCGTCACGACCAGCGCATCGACCAGGTCCTCCCACTGGCCGAGGTCCGCGTAGAGCGCGTCGATGGCGTCGAGATCGCCCTGCTCCGCGTAGAGGTCGCGCAGGGCCTTGAGCGCGCGGTGGTTCTTGCGGTCGAGATCCCACAGGCGCCGGTAGGCGTCGGCCGCCAGCGTCATCGCGCCGAGCCGCTCGCGGAAGATGGTCGCCAGCCGATCGAGCAGCGCCGCCCGCCCCTTGTCGTCGTCGACGATCTCCAGCAGCCGGTACAGGACCTCCGCGAGCGCCCCGTAGCGCCGCTCGCGCTCGTAGAGCGAGGCCAGCTCGCTCAGCGCCTGGCCGTCCCACGCGCCGAGCTCGAGCACGCCGTTCCACAGCGCGATCGCGCGTCGCGGGTCGTTCATCCGCTCGGCCGCGATCTTGGCCAGCTCCGCCTGGCGTCCCCTGCGTTCGGCCGCGGGCGCCCCCTTGAGCGTGAGCGCCCCGATCTCCTTCTCGCCGAGCTCGATGAGCTGCCGCCACGCCCGGCGCTTCGTGTAGATCTCGCGCAACCGCGTGATCGCCTCGACGTCCGATGCGTCGAGCGCGATCAGGTCCTCGAGCGGACGCACCGCCTGGTTGAAGTTCGCGAACCGATCAATCCACAGCTGGGCCACGCGACGCAGGCAAGCCGCCTTGACCGCGGGCTCGGCCGCCGTCTGCGCGCGCTTCTCGAGGACGCCAATGAGGTCGTTCCAGCGCTCGAGGCGTTCGTAGCGCTCGGCGAGCTGGGTGAGCGCCTCCTCGTGATCGGGGCGTAGCGCGAGGATGTTCTGGTAGGTCGAGATCACCATCGTCTCGAGCCCGATGTGCTCGCGATAGATCTCGACCACCTGCAGGAGCAGGTCGATCCTGCGGCCCGAGCCCTCGGGCCCGACCGAGTAGCCGTCCACCTCGTCCTTGAGCAGCTCGAGGAGCGCGTTCCACTTCTCGGCCTTGCGGTAGAGCACGCCCAGCGAATCGCGCGCCTCGCGGTGGTGCGCGTCGCCCTTGAGGACGCTCTTCCACAGGTCGATCGCGCGCTCGCCCGAGGCGGAATCGCTCTGCGCGATGCGCGCCATCTCGATCGACAGCTCGAGCTTTCTCTCGGCGTCGGTCTCGACGCGCTGCGCGGCTTGCAGGACGCCGAGCAGCTTGACGGGCTCGCGACGCGGCGCCGGCGCCTTCTCTTCCCGGGCCCGGGCATGCTCGGAAAAACCGTAGTATTCCCGGTAGAAGTCGAGCACGATCGGGTGCGCGGGCGCGTGCTTGCGGGCGCGCCGGAAAGACTCCTCTGCCGCCTCCATCTGGTGCAGCTTGCGCCAGCGCAGCTGACCGAGTTGCACCAGCAGCTGCAGCTCGAGCTCCGGCCGGGGACGCGCGTCGAGCGCCGCCTCGAACACCTCGTCGAGCCGCGCCCACTCGGCCTTGCCGCCCAGCTCGCGCGTGACCTCGCGGATCGCTCGCGCGTTCGACGGATCCAGGCGCAGCGCCAGCTCGAAGCAGCGTACCGCGTCCGCCCCGTGCTGCCGCTCGAGCGCCAGGTCCGCCGCGTGCAGATAGGCCGCCACCCGCTCCTCGCGCCGCGGCGCGGTCTCCGCTCGTCGCTCGATCAACTTCTGCAGCCCCTCGAGATCGCCGCGACGGCGCAGAAGCCGCGCCAGGTGCGCCACGGCCTTGCGGTTCTGCGGGTCCGCCTCGATCGCTCCGACGAACCGCCGCTCGGCCTCGGCGAGATCGCTGCCGTGCTTGGCGATCAGCTCCCCCGATGCCAGAAAAAGGCTCGTGCGCAGCTGGGCGTCCTCGCTGGTCGCCGCCTGGGTGGCGTAGTGCTCGGCGATCGCTTCCCAGTTGCCCGACACGAGCTCCAGCTGCGCGAGCGATTCGAGCGCCCCCTCGTGGCCGGGAGAGAGATCGAGCGCGCGCCGGTGACACTCCCGCGCCTCCACGCTCTGCAGGAGCTCGTCGTCGAGGATGCGCCCCTTCTCGTGCAGCAGGTCCGCGCGCCTGGCGTCTTCTCGCGACAGCGCGAGGTCGAGGTCGATGAGCCGCACCACGAGCTCCCAGTCGCCGCGCTCCCGGTGCACCCGCCGGGCGTCCGCGAGCACCATCGCGACCCCCTCGGCCTCGCCGTTCACCCCGTCCTGCCCGAGCGCCGTCCTGATCTTCTCGAGCCCAGAAAGCGCGGCTGGATTGGTCGGCTCGCCGGCGAGGACCGTGAGGTAGTTGCCCAGCTCCGATCTCATGACTGAAGCGCCCGGATTCGCATGGAGTTCCGCACGGTGGGCGCATCTTATAGCGCCGGCCTGGCCGGGAGAAGCGCAAGCACCGCCTGCGTGCGCTCCCCGTCTCCCCGTCAGGAGGAGCAGCGCGCGCGCCCCGGGCGGGCTAACATCGCCGCCTGCCGAGAGCCCACGAACCGTGACCCCCGCACCCACCCTGTGGTCCGCCTGCTGGCGCTATCGCGGCGCGCTGGCCGCCGGCTCCGTGTTCCTGCTCGCCACGAACGCGCTCGCGCTGGCCATTCCCTGGCAGCTCCAGGTCGCGATCGACGGCTTCCGCAGCGACGCCGCGGGCGCCGGTGCGCTGGCCATCCGCAGCGCGCTCCTGATCGCGACCCTGGCGATCACCGCCTCGCTGACGCGCATCGCGTCGCGCATCCTGGTCTTCAACAGCGGGCGTAACGTCGAGTACGATCTGCGCAAGGGGGTGTTCGACCACCTCCTCGCCCTGCCGCCCACGTACTTCGCCGGGCATCCGGTGGGCGATCTCATGTCGCGCCTGACCAACGACCTCATGGCGGTGCGGGTCCTGGTCGGCTTCGGCGCGCTCAACGTGGTCAACACGACCTTCGTTTATCTGCTCACGATCGGCCGCATGGTCTCGCTCGACGCGAAGCTCACGCTGCTCGCGCTCCTGCCCTTCCCGGCCATCGTCATCGTCGGTCGCCTGACCGGCCGCTCGATGTTCAAGCGCAGCCGCGAGGTCGCCGATCAGCTGGGCAAGCTGTCCTCGCGTATCCAGGAGGACCTCGCCGGCGTCCAGGTGGTCAAGGGCTACGCCCTCGAGGGGGCGCGCGAGGCCACCTTCATCGAGCAGAACGACGCCTACGCGCAGGTCAGCATGCGCCTCGTGATCGCGCGCGGGCTCATGGGCCCCCTGCTGGGCCTGCTCGCCGCGATCGGGACGCTGGTCGTGCTATGGGGCGGCGGCGCGGCCGTCGTGCGCGGCGAGCTCACGCTCGGGCAGCTCACGGCATTCCAGCTGTACCTCTTGCAGCTGGCGTGGCCGACGCTCGCGCTCGGCTTCATCCTCTCGGTGTTCCAGCGCGGCAAGGCCAGCTGGGCGCGCCTTTCCGAGGTGCTGGCGGAGCCGCCTGCGCCGGACACCGCCCGGGACCCCGCGCGGCCCCTGGCAGGCGCCCTGTCGCTCCGCGGGCTGACCGTGCATCGCGGCGGGCGCGCCGTGCTCGAGGACATCACGCTCGAGATCCCGGCCGGGGCCACCGTCGCCATCGTCGGGCGCACCGGCTCGGGAAAGTCGACGCTGGTCGATGCCCTCTGCCGGATGATCGAGGTGCCGAAGGGCACGCTCCTCGTCGATGGCATCGACGTGGGGGAGCTGCCGCTTCGAACCCTGCGGCGCGCCATCGGCTATGCGCCGCAGGAGGCCTTCCTGTTCTCCGAGAGCATCCGCGACAACGTCCGCTTCGGGCTGCGCGACCTGGCGGACGAGGCCGCCGCCGGCGCGCGCGTCGAGACCGCCGTGCGCGACGCCGGCCTCGAGCGCGACCTGCGGATCCTGCCCGATGGGCTCGACACCATCGTGGGCGAGCGCGGCATCAGCCTGTCCGGCGGGCAACGGCAGCGGGTGGCCCTCGCGCGCGCGCTGGCGGCCGATCCGCGCATCCTCATCCTCGACGACTCCATGTCGGCGGTCGACGCCGAGACCGAGAAGGAGATCCTCGATCGCCTGCGCACGGTCCTCGAGGGCCGGACCTCGATCGTGGTGTCACACCGGATCGCCGCGGTGCGGCAGGCCGACCAGATCCTGGTGCTCGAGGGCGGACGCCTCGCCGAGCAAGGCACCCACGATGAGCTGGTCGAAAAGGGCGGGATCTACGCCGATCTCTACCAGCGAGAGCTCCTGGCCGCGTCCCTGGAGGCCGCGTGAGCGCCGCCGCGCCTTCCGTGGCGAAGGGGGCCGCGCGCCCCGGTGGCCGCGACGAGGAGCTGCTCGGCAAGGCCTACGACGGCGAGCTCCTGCGCCGCCTGTGGGCGTTCGTGCGGCCACACCATCGCCTCGTCTGGACCTCGCTCCTGCTGCTGCCGCTGGTGATGGCGTTCGACCTGCTCCAGCCGCTCATCCTGCGCTGGGCCATCGACGACTTCATCGCCGCCGGGCGCGCCGACGAGCTGTGGAAGCCCTCGCTCGCCTTCATGTGCGCCCTGGCCGGCCAGTACACCTTCAACTTCGCGCAGACCTGGGCCACGCAGGCGCTCGGCCAGTCGGCCATGAAGGATCTCCGCCTGACCGTGTTCCGCCACGTGCAGAACCTCGGTGTCGCGTACTTCGATCGCACGCCGATTGGCCGGGTCATGACGCGCATGACCAACGACATCGAGTCGCTCGCCGAGATGTTCAGCTCGGGGTTCGTGCTGATCCTCGCGGACGCGGTCAAGCTCGTGGCCATCGTCGTCATCATGGTGCGCATCGACGGCCAGCTGACCGCGATGATGCTGCTCGTCGCGCCGCTGTTGCTGCTCGTCGCGCGGACGTTCCGCACCTACGTGCGCGACGCCTTCCGCGAGATCCGCACGCGCACCTCGCGCATCAACGCCTACCTGCAGGAGCACCTCTCGGGGGTCCGCATCGTCCAGCTGTTCGCGCGCGAGCGCTTCATCGCCGACCGCTTCGACGAGCTCAACGTCGATTACCGAAAGGCCAACCACAAGGCGATCCGCGCGGACTCGATGCTGTTCGCGATCGTCGAGGCGCTCGGCACGCTGGCGCTGGCGGCGCTCCTGTGGAATGCGGGTGGGCGCATCTCGTCGGGCACGCTCACGCTCGGCGTCCTGGTCGCGTTCGTGCAGTACATCGACCGCCTGTTCGCGCCCATCCGCGACCTGTCGACCAAGTACACCATCATGCAGTCGGCGATGGCGGCGGCGGAGCGCGTGTTCGGCCTGCTCGACACCGACCTCCGTGACTGCGTGGCCTCGGCCGCGGAACCGGGCGTGGGAGCGGGCCAGGCGGTGGCCTTCGAGCGAGTGACGTTCGCCTACGGCGAGGGGGAGCCCGTGTTGCGCGAGGTGGACCTCTGCGTGGGCCGGGGCGAGACCGTGGCGGTCGTCGGCGCCACCGGCTCGGGCAAGTCCACGCTGGTCAAGCTCCTGACGCGCCTTTACGAGCTGCCCGCCCAGGGCGGCGTCATCCGCCTCGGCGGGGTCGACGTCCGCACGCTCGACCGGCGCGCGCTGCGCCGCAAGGTGGTGTCCGTGTCGCAGGACGTCTTCCTCTTCCAGGGCACCATCGCCGACAACATCGCGCTCGGCGACGTGGGCATCACGCGCGAACGGGTCGAAGCCGCCGCACGCAGGGTCGGCCTCGGGCGGCTCCTCGAGCGCCGCCCAGAGGGCCTAGACGCTGCCGTGGGCGAGCGCGGCAACGCGCTCTCCGCGGGCGAGCGGCAACTGGTGGCCTTCGCGCGCGCGCTCGTGCGCGAGCCGGAGGTGCTGGTCCTCGACGAGGCCACGGCCAACGTCGACCCGGAGGCCGAGCGGCTCATCGAGGCCGGCGTCGTGGAGCTCATGCGCGGCCGCACCTCGATCGTGATCGCGCACCGTCTCTCGACGATCGAGCGGGCCGATCGCGTGGTGGTCCTGCACCGCGGCAAGGTCGTCGAGACCGGCACGCACGCCGAGTTGCTCGTGCTCGACGGCCGCTACGCCGCGTTGTGGAAGCTCCAGCGCGGCCACGGGGTCGCGGCCTAGCCCTACTTCGCTCGGACCGGCTTGTCGGTCCGAGCACGGCCGGAACGAAGCCAATCCCGCGATCCGCAAGGCGCCGCGAGAGCCGGACCGGAACGTACATGGGTACTTGAGGACCGCAGCGGCAACGCAGCGGACGGGCCGGATCGTCGGTCCGTCGGTGTTCGAAGCGATGTCGCACAGTCGGCCTAGGGGCTGTCCCTCGTTCGGTACCAGCAGATCGAAGTCTGGTGCCGCCCGCAGGCTGTGCCGAGGACGGCACAGGGGCCCCACGCAGGCCGGAGGCCGGAGTGGGGAGAAACACAGCTCAGCTACGAGTTGCTCGAGGTGCGCATCGAAGCACCGCCGGATGCGCGCATCGATGTGGGTTCGGACTAGCCCGGCTGGCACCAGGCGCGCAGGTTGTCCTGCACGCACACGGTGACCGCCCGCTGCCCGGCCACGCACTGCAGGCCGGCGCAGGCATCGCGGACATGGGCCCAGACCTCGAGCTCGTTCCTGCACTCGCGGGTCGCGCGCGCCTTCTTCTTGCACGCGTCGGCGCAGCTCACGGCGGCCGGCTCGCCGCACTCCTTCTGCTTGCCGCACGTGGTCTCGCACGCGAACGGGATCTGGGCGTCTGGATCCATCCCGCCCGAGGGGGCGGAGCCCGCGGCCGCCCGAGGGGGCCCCCCGCCCGAGAAGCTCGCGTTGCCGAGCCCAGACAGGTGATCGCAGCCGAGGGAGAGGACGAGCGCGAGCGCGGCCCCAAGGCACCTCACGCACTCACCTGATCGTAGGCCCCGCTCCGCACGGCCCGGCGGATGCGGAGGAACTCGCGCGTGATGCGCCAGGCGTCGGCCAGCTTCACCCGTGAGCGCCGGTCATCCGACCACTGCACGGGCAGCTCTGTGATGTGAAAGCCGAGCCGCCGCGCCACCGCCAGCGCCTCGAGGTCGAAGCCCCAGCCGCTCGTCCTCACGCGGCCGAACACTGCCGCCGCCGCGCGCGCGGAGAACGCCTTGAAGCCGCACTGGGTGTCGTGGATGCCGTCGAGCAGGACCACCTGCACCACCCGGTTCGCGACGACCGACCACAGACGCCGGTACCACGGCTGCTTGACGGCCATCGCGGCCCCGGGTGCGCGTCGCGAGCCGATGGCCACGTCGGCCCCCACGCGGATCGCCTCGAGCAGGCGCCCAGCTTCCTCGATCGGCGTCGAGCCGTCGGCATCGAGGAAGAGCCGCACGCGACCGCGCGCCGCGCGCATGCCACGCGCCACCGCGTAGCCCTTGCCGTGGTTCGGCTCTCCCGAGAGCACGCGCAGCCCGCCGATCTCGCGCGAGAGGGCCTCGACCACGGCGACGGTGTCGTCCTTCGAGCCGTCGTCCACCACCAGCACCTCCACCTCGAAGCCCTGGGCGCGGCGCCAGGCGCCGACCGCCCGCAGCGTCGATGCGATGCGCAGCGCCTCATTGTAGGCCGGGATGACGAGTGACAGGCGCGGCGGCGCGAACGCGATCAGGGTCCCTCGATGCATGGCCTCTCCTTCAGGCGGCGCGGCGCGCGAAGACGACCTTCGCGGATACCGGCCAGTTCCAGCCCACCATCACGACCAGCGCCGCGGTCGCCTTGGCGACCAGCACCGGCGCGCCCAGGTGGCCGGTGGCGAGATGCACGATCGCCCCCGACCACAGCGCCCCCCCGAGGACCACCAGC
The DNA here is from genome assembly GCA_023248855.1 of Myxococcales bacterium. GTDB lineage: Bacteria > Myxococcota_A > Polyangia > JAHFDS01 > JAHFDS01 > JAHFDS01. The sequence goes on along the minus strand of JAHFDS010000190.1, from coordinate 4,008 downwards.
GTTCCGTAGGCGAGCCCCTGGCGCAGTGCGCTGCCGCGGGCGCCGAAGAAGACGTACCTGCGGCACAGCCAGAAGCTGACGAGCCCGCCCGCGAGGCAGCCGATCGTGGCCGCGGGGCCGGGCCGGAGCGCGAGCGCGCCCAGGCAGACGAACAGTACGGCCAGGTCCACCGCGGTCGAGAGCGTGCTCGTCGTGAGCATGCGCGCGAGCCTGCGGGGCAGCCGCGCCAGGACCGGCGTGCGCTCGAGGCGTGCGATCAGCTTGCCCATGCCCAGGGACGGAGCAGGCCCCGTGCCAGGACACAACCATTGGCAATCACAGGAGAGGACGGAACGACCGTGCCGTCAGCTGTCGACGAACCAACACCCCTGTGCGGAGGGTCCGTCAGCGGATTCGGTCCTTGCGATCACGGATGCGTGCCCGCGAGGACCACCACAAGGCTCCCGCAGCGCCGATGCCGAGGGCCAGCGCGATGATCCAGCGATCCGGGTGCGGATGAGCGTGGCCGCCAGGGAGCTCGTGCGCCGTGGCGATGGAGGGGACGAGCGAAGCAAGGATCGACCAGAGGGCCGTGCGCATGCGCGCACGCTAGCACTCCTGGCAGGTCAGCGGCGGCTCTCCTCGAGCAGCGCCTTGACGTCGTCGTACGAGATGCCGGCGACCTCGCCGAGCGGCGCACCCGTGGGCAACCACAGAAAGTCGGGATGGAGCCGCCGCGTGTCGCCGACGTATTCGCCGCCGAGGATGGTGCCGTCGGTCGCGAGCTCGAGCACGTAGTGGTAGTGGTCCGTACGCGTGTAGCTGTCGATCTCCGCCACGTTCGACGTGCGCGAGGGACCGGCCTCGGAGATGTACTTGAGGTCCATCTCCACCTCGACGAAGCGCTTCGCGTCCGGGTTGAAGGCGTAGGCGGCGTTCGACTGCGGCGCGGTCATGGTCAGGCTCGCCTTGCTGGTCTCGGCGTAGCCGAGCAGCATCCAGCTGACCTTCGTGCCCGCGGCCTCGCGCACCGTGCAGCTCTCCTTGGAGTCGCCGCCGGTGGACTTGCAGGTGTACTTGGTCTCGCTGGCCGGCGCGCCGACGTTGACGAACAGGTCCACGTCGCCATCCCCGGCCGTGTTGAGATAGAGGATGCCGCTCGCCGGCACCGTGGCCTCGCCCGTCTTCTGCACTCCCTTGGCGAAGGTCGTCTCGGCGAGCAGCGTCGTCGTCGTGCCGCCCGAGGTGTCGCCTCCCGTGAGCGCGTTCGCCTCGTCCTTCGAGATCTCGCGCTGCTTGGTGATCTCGTAGCCGCGCACCGGCTGGTTCCACACCTGCGCGTCGTAGGTGCGATCCTCGACGAACGCCTCGCGCTTGATGCCGAGGTAGTTGGCCGCGATGATGTGCAAGGTGCCGGGGTTGGTGTCGCGGCAGCCGGCATCGAGCGCGCGACCGTTCGCGTCGAAGCGCGCGTTCTCGTCGTTGCAGCGGCGGGACAGGAACTTCGAGTCGGAGTTGCCGCGGGCGTAGAGCAGCGTCACCAGGCCCTGGAGATCGCCCGGGTAGAAGGTCACGCCGTTCTTCTCGACCGGCTTTTGCGGCGGCAGCTCGCGGATGGCCGCGGCCGACCAGCCCTCGCAGATGCCGACCCAGCCCGGGATCTCCTCGGTGCTCGACTTCTTGCCGACGTAACGCGAGACCTCGTCGGGCACGCCGGCCTTGCCGAACGCCTTGGCGTACTTCTCGGCAGGCGATGGCTCGCTGCCGTCCCAGCGGATGTTGATGCTGTCGCGGGCGCTCGACCAGTAGTCACCTGCCCAGGGGATGTTGCGCGCCTCACCCTTGGGGGGCAGGCGGTCGAAGCGACGCTCGAGGTTGCGGTCGAAGCGCGCAGGGTCGTTGGCGTAGTCGATCGCATCCGCCTTGCCGCCCTGTCCACCCTTCGCGCCTGGTGTGCTGGGCGTCCCGTCGACGGTGTCGGCGCCGCAGCCGCCCGTGCCGATCGCCCCGACCAATACAATCGCCCTGCCGAATACGTTCTTGCTGCCACGGATCGTTCGCATCGTCGTTCCTCCTGATTCGGCGGAACCCCTGAGCAACCGCCGGGCCAAGGAGGCGATCGCGCGGATCTCCTGGGTTTCCCGCGAAGGAGGCCCGTTCGGTGGCTCGAGTGGCCACTCGGGCAGGCGGCGACTCGAAGCTCGAGTGGCCTGGGACGGCGCTCTCCGCTGGGTGGGACAGTCCGCAGACGGCGCGAAAAACGCGCTACCTGCCGACCTTTCGCCAGTCGATGAAGAGCGCCCGCGTCGGGGGCTGACAGCTCGGGCAGAAGCACGCGTCTCCTGCCCCGACGCGCACCTGCCGGAGCACCGTGCTGCAGCGGCGGCAGGGCTCACCTGCGCGGCCACGCACCGCCAGGAAGTCGCGCACCTTCTCGTCGATGGGCCCGCGGCGCCGCGCGATCTCCGCGCAGGCCTCGGCGAGCACGCTGCGGATGGCCTGGTAAAGGCGCCCCCGGTCCTCGTCGCCGAGCTTGCCGCAGAAGGTCTTGGGGTGCAGGCGCGCGGCGAACAGGATCTCGTCCGCGTAGGCGTTGCCGATCGACGCGAGCGCGGTCTTGTCGAGCAGGAACTGGCGGACCTGATCGCGCCGGCGAGCGATCGCGCGATCGAACGCCTCGCGCGAGAACGCCGCAGACATCACGTCGATGCCGAGCTCGCGATAGGCGGGGATGCGCGCCTCGTCGGCGGGGCGCGCGACGTACACCTTGCCCATGCGCCGATCGTCCACGTAGGACAGGCGCTGGCGATCGTCGAGCTCGAGCAGGAGCGCGGTCCCGGCGCGCCGCTTCGCCTTGCCCGACTCGAGGAAGAACCGGCCGACCAGCATGGCGTTGACGACCAGGACGACGTCGACCCCGATCGCGAAGCGCAGGAAGTGCCCCCGCCGCTCCACCGACGCGATCGGCCGGCCGAGCAGCAGCGCCGGCAGCGGCGCCTCGATCAAGACGCGCAGGACCGTTGGATCCCCCAGGGTGACGGCCGCGATGGAGCGGCCCACCGCGTGCTCGCGCAGCGCGCCTGCGACGTACTCGAGATCGGGCAACTCGGGCACGGGCCCAGCCTACGACCGCCGGGTGGCAGCAGCCAGATGAACCCGTCGCGGTAGGATGCCCCACGATGCTCACTCGCGGCGCCGTGCTTCTCGGGATGCTGCTCGCGGCCCGGATCGCGCGCGCGGAGGCTCCTGCCCGGCCCCTCGGTCTTCGCGACGCGATCCAGATCGCGGTGGCCAGAAACCTCAGCATCGTGCTGCGGCGAGAGCCCGCCCTGGCCGCGAGGAAGGGCATCGACGTCGCCGCGCTGCGCTTCGAACCGACCGTCACGGCGAGCTTCCTGCACAGCGAGTCCGACTCGCCCCCGACCACGACGCTCGACGGCAGCGCCAGTCGGATCTTCCACCTGCAGAACGACACCTGGCAGCTCGGCCTGCAGCAGCGCCTGCGCTCGGGCACGCTGCTCGGCCTCGACTTCACCAACGCGCGCACGCAATCGAGCCTCGGCAGCGCCCTCCAGCCGCTGCTCTTCCGCAGCGGGATCGAGCTGCGTCTCACCCAGCCGCTGCTCAAGGGTTTCGCGTTCGATCTCGACCTGCCGCAGGTCGAGGTGCTGCGCGCCGAGCTCCTGGCGCAGCGCGCCGGCGAGGACGTGCGGCTTGGCGTCATGCTGGTGGTCAAGGCGACCGAGGACGCCTACTGGGGCCTCGCGCAGGCCATCGACGCGCACGCCGTGCAGCAGGGTTCGCTCAAGCTCGCCGAGCAGCAGCTCGACCTCACGCGAAGGCAGATCGAGGCGGGCGTGCTCTCGCCCGCGGACCTCATCAACGTGGAGAGCACGCTCGCGCAGCGAGAGCTGCAGCTCGTGCAGGCCGAGGCGCAGATTGCGGATGCGGCCGACCAGCTGCGGCGCGTCCTCAACCTGCCGCGCGAGCAGTGGGCCGAGCCGCTTCGGCCCACGGATCGGCCGCAGT
>JAHFDS010000611.1 GCA_023248855.1 Myxococcales bacterium | reverse complement strand
GTTGAATGGAGGGTCCGCGATCAGCAGGTCGACGCTTCCGTCGCCGAGGGCGTGCATGCCTTCCACGCAATCCACGCAGTAGGTGCGCCCGGCGTGGTAGGTCGCTGGCGGCGTCAGCTCTGACACAGGGGCTCCTTGTCTTCGGCCACCGGGGGCCGAAGTGGCCCGCGCAGGGCAGTGCGCAGCTTGCGCAGGGCGGCGATCTCGACGTCGCGAATCTCCTCGCGGGTCGCGCCCAGGATCTCAGCGACCTCGTCGATCGTGTGCGCGCCATCGTCGGCGGCGTCGAGCGCGCAGGAGTACACGAACGGTGGCCCCTGGCTGTCCGACGCGAGGTGGTGGCGACATTCCGGGAACGGACAGGGCCTCGGCAGCGAGGCGCACTCCGCGCGTAGCCGCGGCCGCGGCGTTCCGGGCTCGGGCCAGATCGGGAGGTGGACTGCAACGTGGGCTGCGCTCATGCACGCTCCTCTCGCGGGTCGGTGATCGGCTCGCCCCGGTACACGATCCGGATGGCGCGCTCGCGCTGGTAGGTCTCCAAGCGGCACAGGCTGTGGCGGGCCAGGTAGCGATGGGTCAGGTCGGCGAAGTCCACGACCGAGAGGACGGTGGCGCGCTTGCCCGTGCGCATGCCGCGGCCGATGCGCTGGACCGTCTGGATCTCGCTCTTGCCGCCGCCGGCCAGGAGCAGCGCGTCGATGTTCGGGATGTCGATGGCCTCGTCGAGGATCTCGGTGGCCACCACACACCGCAGGGCGCCGGAACGGAAGCGACCCAGCGCCTCCTTGCGGGCCTCCGCCGAAAGTCCGAGGCCGCACAGGAGCTCGGCGGGAACGCCCGCGGTCTGCAGCAGCTCGAGGAGTCGCCGGCCGTGCTCGATCTCGCGCACCAGCACGAGCACCTGGTGGCCCGAGACGAAGAACTCACGGGCGCGGCGGGCGACGATCTCGTTGCGCGGGACCGACTCGACGACGCCCAGCCGGTAGGCGGTCGGGTAGTCCGCGCCGCGTGGTACGAGCGGCGCCTCGATCGGCACGAACTCGACGACCGGGCGCACGAGCACACCGCTCTCGATCAGCTCCTCAGCCGAGACTTCGTAGATCACAGGGCCGATCGCGCCGAGGGTGCGCAGGTCGGCGTTGTCGGAACGCCCGGTGGGCGTCGCGGAGAGCCCGATGCGGTAGGGAGCAGGGCACGCCATGAGTACGCGGAACGCGCTGTCCGAGGCGCCGTGATGGACCTCGTCGGCGATCAGGGCCTGGCGCGAGCGCAGCAGCGTCCGGGTGCGCGGCTCGTGCAACCGGGTCGCCAGCGTCGCGACCGTGCCCACCACGAGCTCGCCCTCCTGCCACAGGCCATCGCCGACCGCGCCGGTGGGCCGCCCGAGGTGGCGCTCGAGGACCTCTCGGGTCTGGTGCAGTAGATCCTTGGAGTCGACCAGGACGAGCGCTGGCAGGCCCAGCTGGGCCAGGAGCCCCGCCGCGAGGACCGTCTTGCCGCCGCCAGTGGCGATCTTCAGGATCCCGCGGCGCTGCAGGATCGCGCGCGCGATGCCCTCGCGCTGGTAGGGTCGGAGCCCGCTCGGCAGCTCGCGCAGCACCGGCGCGGCGTGCTTCGGAGGCGGGTAGTGCGTGAGGTCGCCTACCTCGACAGGGACGTCGGCGCGGGTGAGCGCTCGGTGCACCACGTCGAGCAGGCCGGCGGGGAAGACATTGGCGGGAGGCAGAAGGAGGCGCTGGCGACCATCCCAGAGCCGCGTGCCGTCGGCGCGCTTCTTCTGGTACAGGCGCGTGAAGGCCGCGCCCCGAACCGGGTAGGAGGTCGCGCGATCGACTGCGTCCCGCGGGAAGTCTCCCTCGAGCTGCGCGAACTGGTTCTTGACGAGGATGCGGACCACGCGCGCCTCACTCGAGAGCCCAGGACGCTTCGCGCCGACGGCGGAGGAGCACCTGTGCGAGAGACTCGGGCCCAGGCGATGGAGCCGCCGCTGCGACATGCTGGAGTGGCGCCGGCTCGGGTGAAAGGCAAGGGCATGCTGCCTCCGGCGCCGGCGGCGGCGCGCCACGCCGCTGGTAGCCCCGGGCGAGGAGGTCGTTGATCTTGTCCTGGCAGTGCTGATCCGCCTGCGGCCGGTCGCGGAAGGTGAACACGCGCTGGTCGGCGCTCTTGGGGTTCTCCCAGCGGAAGACGACCTCGAACATGCCGTCGGCGCGCTCGCGCAGTCCGACCGCGTAGTGCGCCTTCGGCCCCTTGCTGAACTGCTGCTCGAAAATCGCGCGCATCGGCCCCCCATTCGCCCGGACTCGCATCGCTAGCGCCTGGCCCAAAGCGCGCTCATCCGAACAGCTCGGGTGGCACCGCGAAGGGGGCGCCCGTCCGCAGGTAGTGGCTCAGGTACGAGGGGCGGATGCGGGCCACGCGGGGCGCCGAGAGCCGGCGGTCGAACGCGACGCCCCAGCAACTACTGTCGGGCAAGCTCCAGTGAACCAGCACGAGCTCGAGCGCGGGGTGGGCAGCGAACAGGCGGTCGAGGCGACGGGCGAGCGTCTCCATGCAGCGCGTGTTCATCCCGAGGTGGCAGCCGTTGTCCTGGATGCACGCGAACGGGCGGACCTGCGGATGCGCGGCGGTCAGCACGCCGCACTCGGGGTAGAGCGCGTCGAGGGGCAAGAGGAGCGTCCGCCCGGAGAGCAGGACGCCGACGCCGGGCTGGCCGGGCATCGGCCTATGGCTCGGCAGGCGGATCCTGGGGCGGCACTGTGGCGTCGCCCGCGGCCTTGGCCTTGGATGGCGCGACGAGGCCGGCGCTTCGGGCGAGCTCGTGACCGAGGATGGAGAGCACGCCCGACATACCCACGACGATCGCCTGGCCGGCGTTGGCGCCGCCCTGGATGGATGCCAGCACACCCGCGAGCGCGCCCAGGGACGCCACGAGCATGGTTCGCGCCAGGCGGGGCATGCGCTTCCACCAGTTGGGCGCGGGGCCACCAGCACCCCAGCGCTTCGCGACCGAGATGAAGACCCAGATGGCCAGCGCCAGGAGGCCAGCCAGGCCGACGACCTTATAGTTGACGATCGCGTCGGTGAACTGGCCCCAGGCCGAGAGGACATCGGGCGCCGAGTCGACGGCTGCAGGGAGTGGAAGCGGCATCGAGACCTCCTCCCACCCCTCGGTTCGCTAGCGCCTGGCCCAATCGCGGTAACCTCGGGTTGGTGCTCAAGCACGCGATCCCTGTCCTTCACGTATCCAGCGCCAAAGCAGCGGTGGAGTTCTACTGTCGCAAGCTGGGGTTTCGGGAGGAGTTCGCCTACCGGGTCGACGAGCGGCTGCCCGACCCTTGCTACCTGGGGCTCGTGCGCGATGGCGTGCGACTGCACGTGTCCTCGTTCTCCGGGGACGGCGTCTCGGGTGGAGTCGTGTTCTTGCTGGTCGCCGACGTGGATGTGCTCCACGGCGAGCTAGTCGCGAAGGGCCTGACGATCGACCTGCCACCCACGGATCAGACCTGGGGCAACCGGGAGATGTACGTGAAGGACGCCGACGGCAACTCGATCCGCTTTGTGAACCAGGGCAAGGACCGATGAAGCACATTGGAATCGTCGCGTGCAGCGTCGAGGGCGCCGCGCTGTGTTACCGGACGATCGCGCAGGCGTCCG
>JAHFDS010000189.1 GCA_023248855.1 Myxococcales bacterium | reverse complement strand
ACCGGGGTGCTCGAGCGCGATCTCGCGGCGCTCGGGGTGCGGGTGGCCGAGCGCATCCTCGGGCGGGCGCTGCAGCAGGATCCCACGATCGTCGTGGAGATCGTGAGGACGGCGCTCGGCGAGCTGCGGCGGGCGCGCCTGGCGGTGGTGCGCGTCCATCCCGACGATGCGGCGGTGCTCGAGCGCGCGTTGCCGCGCCTGGCGGCCGCGGCGAGCGGCGCGGAGCTGCGCATCCTGCCGGACGCCGAGGTCGCGCACGGCGGGTGTGTGGTGGAGGCCGGTGGAGCGACCGTGGACGCGCGCTTGGCGACGCAGCTCGCGCGGCTCGAGGCGGCACTCGGGGAGCGCGGACGCTGAGCGCGCTCGACCTGCCTGCGCTGCTCGGCCGGCTCGATCGGGCCGCGCCCCGACGGGTGACCGGCCGCGTGCTCGAGTTGCGGGGGCTCGTCTTGCGGGCGTGCCTTCCAGGCGCGCGCGCGGGCGACGTGTGCGAGATCGAGCGGCCGGATCGGACGCTGCTGTCGTGCGAGGTGGTCGGCTTCCGGGAGGACGAGGTGGTCCTCATGCCGCTCGGCGAGGTGCGCGGCATCGGCCCCGACGCCACGGTCCTGCCCACCGGCAGGCCGTTCCAGATCGCCTGCGGAGAGGGCCTGCTCGGTCGGGTGCTCGACGGGCTCGGCGCGCCCATCGACGGGCGACCCTTGCCCGCGGGGCTCGAGCCCTGGGACGTGGACCGGCCGGCGCCGGACCCGCTCTCGCGCCGGCGGGTCACGCGGCCGCTCTCGCTCGGCGTCCGCGCCATCGACGGCCTGTGCACGGTCGGGCAAGGTCAGCGGCTCGGCCTGTTCGCCGGATCGGGCGTCGGAAAGAGCGTGCTGCTCGGGCAGATCGCACGCCAGGCGGCGGCCGACGTGGTCGTGATCTGCCTGTGCGGCGAGCGCGGACGCGAGGTCGGCGATTTCCTCGAGGAGTCGCTCGGCGCAAATGGCCTCGCGCGCGCGGTGGTCGTGTGTGCGACCAGCGACGCTCCGGCGCTGGTGCGGCTGCGCTCGGTGCTGGTCGCGACGTCGATCGCAGAGTGGTTCTCGAACAAGCACGAGGCGCGTGTCTTGCTCCTGGTCGACTCGGTGACTCGCTTCGCGCGGGCGCAGCGCGAGGTGGGGCTGGCCGCGGGGGAACCACCGGCCCGGCAGGGCTATCCCCCCTCGGTGTTCGCGGCGCTGCCCCGGTTGCTCGAGCGGGCAGGCGATGGCGGCGTGGGCTCGATCACGGCCATCTACACGGTGCTCGTCGCGGGCGGAGACCTCGAGGAGCCGATCGCCGACGAGGTGCGCGGCATCCTCGACGGCCACGTCATCCTCTCGCGCGAGCTGGCGCAAGCGGGGCACTTTCCGGCCATCGACGTCCTGGCGTCGCTCTCGCGCGTGATGTCACAGGTCGCCGACGCCGACCACCAGCGCGCGGCCGCACGCGTGCGCGCGCTGCTCGCGGCCCACGAGCGCCGGCGCGATCTCATCTCGCTGGGCGCATATGTCCGCGGCACCGAGCCCCTGGTCGATCAGGCGATCGACCGGCACGACGAGCTGCTCTCGCTGCTCCGTCAGGGGCCACACGATCATGTCCCGCTCGAGGTCACACGGGCCCAGCTGGTCGACTCCTTCTCGAGGTGATGCCTTGCGATCGCTCCTTCTCTGCTCGCTCCTTCTGCTGGCGCCCCGCCTAGAGGCCGCGCCCGACCCACGCGAGGCCATCGTCTCGGCCATGAAGGCCGAGCTCGATCGCTCGATGCAGCGGCTGCGGCTGCCTGGCTACGAGGCGCCCTACTTCGTGAGCTACCTCGTGCGGGCACAGGAGAGCTGCCAGGTGGTGGCGCGCTACGGCGCCACCTACACCGACGGCTGCGGCAAGAGTCGCGCGACCTACGTCGAGGTGCGCGTCGGCGACTACACGTTCGACAACTCGTCGCCCGAGCCGAGCTCGGAGATGATCGATCTCGAGGAGCTCGAGGCCTACACGCCCGGCGTCGAGGGGCCGGTCGACGACGATCCGCAGGCGCTGCGCACGTCGCTGTGGCTGCTCACCGACCAGAAGTACAAGAAGGCGCTCACGGAGCTGCACAAGCGCAGGTCGAAGCGCGCGATGGCGGTGGTGGACCCGGACACGGTGGCCTCGTTCTCTCGCGAGCTGCCGGAGTCGCACCGGGACGCCCCGAAGACCCTCGTGTTCGCGCGCCCCCGGTGGGGCGAACGGGCCAAGCGCGCGTCGATGCTGCTGCACAAGCACCCCGAGATCTTCGACTCGATCGTCAAGGTCACCGCGGACCGGGTGGTGCGCTACTACGTCTCGAGCGAGGGCGCGACGCACGTGTCCGAGCGGCTCATCTATGGCCTGCACCTGGAGGGCGCGGCGCGCGCCGCGGACGGGATGTACCTCGAGCACGAGCGCTCGTTCTACGCCGACTCCGAGGCCGGCTTGCCGTCGGACGCCGATCTCGCGGCCGCCGTCGACAAGCTCGCCGCTGAGCTGATCGCGCTGCGGAGCTCGCCCGCGCTCGATCCGTACAGTGGGCCGGCGATCCTGTTGCCGGAGGCGGCGGGCGTGTTCTTCCACGAGGCGCTGGGGCACCGGCTCGAAGGCGAGCGCCTGCTCGACGAGAAGGAGGGGCGCACGTTCAAGGGCCAGCTCGGCAAGCCCGTGGTACCGCGATTCCTGTCGGTCTACGACGATCCGACGCTGCCCTCGGCCATGGGCAAGGCGCTCAATGGCCACTACGACTGGGACGACGAGGGCACGCGCTCCCGGCGCGTGACGCTGGTGGAAAAGGGCATCCTGCGCGGGTACCTGAAGTCGCGCACCCCCGTGCTCGGGGACGGCAGATCGAACGGACACGCCCGCGCCGAGGGCGTGGCGGACCCGATGGCGCGCATGGGGGTCCTCGTGGTGGAGGCGACCGACAGAAAGCCGTATGCGCAGCTCAAGCGGATGCTGCTCGACGAGGTGCGCCGGCAGAACAAGCCGTTCGGGCTCATCGTGTCGGACATCGTCGGCGGCTCGACCAACACCTCGAACTACGAGTACCAGGCGTTCAAGGGCCAGGCGCGGCTCGTCTACAAGGTGGACGCGAAGACGGGCCTCGAGACGCTGGTGCGCGGCGTGGAGTTCGTCGGCACGCCGCTGACGTTCCTCAACAAGCTGGCGGCCGCGGCCAGCGATCGCGCGGGCGTCTTCAACGGATATTGCGGCGCGGAGAGCGGCCTGGTCCTGACCTCGACCGTCGCGCCCGCGGTGCTGATGAGCGAGATCGAGCTGCAGCGGCAGCGCAAGGGACTGGCGCGGCCGCCGATCCTGGGCAAGCCGTAGCGCCACCTACGCCAGCATCGCGCGGACGCCGAGGGCGGCCTCGTCGATGCCGATCGCCGCGAGCGCGCGCGCGTCGGGCTGGCCACCGAGCAGGCTCCTGACGTAGCGCGAGAGCGCGAAGAACTCGTCCTCGGTCACGCCGAGCTCGCTGCGGATGCCCAGGAGCTCGGCCTTCTCGGTGTCCTGCACCAGACCATCGGACTGCGCGACGAGCAGGCAGTCCGCGAGCAGCGCGTGTCGCAACGGGGAGGCGCCTAGGCGCGTCTTGAGCGCCTCGACCGACGCGGGCGGAACCACGGTCGCGCTCGCGATGTCGGCCTCGGCGCGCTCCGGCAGACCGAGGAGCGCCACCAGCTTGCGCACGCGCGCCACCTCCGCACCGGTGAGCGCGCCGTCAGCGGCAGCCACCGTCGCCACGATCGTCACGTAGTCGAGGCGATCGGCCTCGACCTCTGCTCGCATCGGATGGCTCATCGAGGGAGCTTACCACCCGAAGGATGGCGGTGATCCGGCTCGCGGCGCGACAACCTGCTACCCTGCGCGCGCCATGAAGGAGCTGTCCTCGGTACGTCAGATCTCCGTGCTCGGTGCGGGCACGATGGGACACGGCATCGCGCACGTCGCCGCCCTCGCGGGCTTCGACGTGGTCCTGCGGGACCTCGAGGCGGACCGGGTCGCGGCCGGGCTCGGCAGGATCCTCGAGAACCTCGAAAAGGGCGTCGAAAAGGGCAAGCTCACCGAGGAGGTGCGCGCCCGGGCCGTGACGCGGCTGCGCGGGGAGACCGAGCTCGAGGCGGCGCTCTACGGCGCCGACGTCGTGATCGAAGCCATCGTGGAGGACGTGGACATCAAGCGGGTCCTGTTCCAGGAGTGCGAGCGCCTGGTCGGCGCCGACGTGCTGTTCGCGAGCAACACCTCGAGCCTGCGCATCGGCTCCATCGCGGCGCCGCTCGCGCACCCCGAGCGCCTGGTCGGGATGCACTTCTTCAACCCGGTCCACCTCATGAAGCTGGTCGAGATCGTGGTCGGGGCGCGCACCGCGCCGGCCGCGACCGCGCTCGCGCGCGCGCTCGGCGAGCGCCTCGGCAAGGATCCGATCGTCGTCGAGGACGCGCCGGGCTTCGCCTCGAGCCGGCTCGGCATCGCCCTCGGCCTCGAGGCCGTCCGCATGGTCGAGGACCGCGTCGCCTCGCCTGCGGACATCGACAAGGCGATGACGCTCGGCTACGGCCACCCGATGGGGCCGCTCGAGCTGACGGACCTCGTGGGGCTCGACGTCCGGCTCGCGATCGCGCGCTACCTCGAGCGAGAGCTCGGCCCACGTTACGCGCCGCCCGCGCTGCTCGTGGACAAGGTCGCGCGCGGAGAGCTCGGCAAGAAGAGCGGGATCGGCTTTTACGCATGGAGGGCAGGCAAGAAGGTCTAGCGTCCCCCAATGGCTGCGCGCACGTGCAGTGGCAGATCTGTGTCAGAAACCGAATTCGCGCACTTTCTGCGCGATTTGGTTTGCCGCTTTTCACCCGCAAGCCCTACGATGGCCGCTTCGGCTCGCCGAATGTTTCGTGTTCAAGCCCGAGGCGAGCCGCGGCTCGAAGGTCGAAGAGAGGGAGGCTGCTTGCGCCTGTTGCTCGTATATCCCGGAAATCCCAACATCGCCGAGAAGCACCGCGGCAAGACGCGACGCTTTCCGGCCATCGGGCTTCCGGTCATCGCCGCCCTGAGCCCGCAGGACTGGGACATCAAGATCGTCGACGAGGAGCAGGGTGAGGACGTCCCCTACGACGAAGGCTGGGACCTCGTCGGCATCTCGTCGATGACCAGCCAGGCCGCCCGGGCCTACGACATCGCCGCCGAGTTCCGCCAGCGTGGCATCCCGGTCGTCCATGGCGGCAGCCACCCGTCGGTGTGCCCGGAGGAAGCGGCCGAGCACGGCGACGCGGTGGTGGTGGGCGAGGCCGAGATCGCGTGGCCCCAGCTCCTGGACGACTGGAACTCGGGCAAGGGCACGCTCAAGAAGATCTACCAGGGCACGGCGCCCGACGACGGCTGGTACGTCGAGCCGCGGCGCGACCTCGTCAAGACCTCGGCGATGATGAACGTCGTGCCGATGGTGGCGACGCGTGGCTGTCCGTACACGTGCAGCTTCTGCTCGGTGTTCTCGGTCTTCGGCCGCGGCTACCGGCACCGCCCGATCGAGGAGGTCGCCCAGGAGATCGAGCGGCTGGTCGACCAGGGGCACAAGTACTTCGTCTTCCTCGACGACAACATCATCGGCAATCCGAAGTGGTCGCGAGAGTTCTTCAAGCGCATCGCGCCGCTCAAGATCCAGTGGGGCGGGCAGTCGACGCTCGGGGTGGCCAAGGACCCCGAGACCATCGAGCTGGCGAGGAAGAGCGGCTGCTTCTCGCTCTTCATCGGCATCGAGTCGGTCAACCAGCTGGCGCTGCGTGGCGTGCGCAAGCAGTTCAACAAGCCCACGCACTACCGCGACCAGGTCAAGGTCTTCCACGACAACGGCATCGTCATCATCTCGGGCCTGATCTTCGGCTTCGACGAGGACGACGCGTTCGTCTTCGAGCGCACGGTCGAGGTGGTCGATGCGCTCCGCATCGGCATCGCGAACTTCTCGCTCATGGCGCCCCTGCCCGGCACGGACTTCTTCAAGCAGATGAAGGCCGAGGGCAGGCTCTTGACGACGGACTGGTCGCGCTACGACGGCGGCCAGGTGGTGTTCAAGCCCAAGCTCTTGACGCCGGAGCAGCTGCAAGAAGGCGCGGACTGGGCGAGCCGCGAGTTCTACCGGACCTCGCGCATCTTCAACCGCCTGCTCGAGAACTGGCAGCATCCGCTCTACTTCATGGCGCTCTCGACCGCGTACAAGGTGGGACACTACTTCCACCCGAGCGGCGACGTGGCGCGCATCCACCCGGTCGAGAAGCAGCGCCTGCTCGCGGACTTTGGCCTGCGCGCCGAGGTGCCCGACTGGCTGGCGAACATGCTCGGCTACGTCGAGCCGAGCACGATCCAGAGCATCGGCAAGCTGTGGACCGCGACCAAGTCGAAGCTCCCCGTGCTGGGCCAGAAGCAGCCGAATGGCGCGAGCACCAACGGCACCAGCGCCCAGCACGTCTTCCCCGCGTTCTAGCCCCCCGCCTCGTTCCACCAGCCAAGTAAAGGCCGGCGTCGCGGCGTCGGCGCGCCCCTCGGGTCGCCGGGGTCGGCTTGCTGCCGGCTCGGATACGCTTTTCGATCTGGAGGTTCGTAGTACAAGGATGCGAGCACTGTGGACAGGACGGACGAGGTGCGGGTGAAGCGAACCGCCCGCTTCCGGGGCAAGCTCATCGCGGTCGTGCTCGGCACGAGCCTGTTGCCCGTGATGGTCTGGGCCGCCATCGGGCAGGCCACGGTCGAGCGACTCGGGGCGCTCTCGCTCGGGCGGCTCGAGGGCCTGCTCGAGCGGGTGGACGGCGCCCTCGGCGCCCGCCCCGCAGACACCGCGCTCGCAGGAGACCTGGAGGCGGCGCGCCTTTCCCTCGCGCAGGCGGAGCTGGCGCGCCAGGCGCTCGTGCGGCGCGCGCCGCTGGCGGTGGCCGGCGTGGTGGCCCTCTCGCTCGGCGCTGCGCTCGTGGCCGCGGTGCTCTTCGGTCGCGCGCTCTTGCGCCCGCTCGAGCGGCTCGCCGCGGGCATGCAGCGCTACGGCAAGGGCGAGCTCGGGCATCGCCTCGCCGAGGCCGGGCGGCGCGACGAGCTCGGCCAGCTCGCGCGCGCGTTCAACCACATGGGCGACGAGCTGGCCCGCCACCGCGATCGCCTGCTCGAGGCGCAGCAGATCGCGGTGTGGCAGGACGTTGCGCGCACGATGGCGCACGACCTGCGCAATCCGCTGACCGCGATGCGCATGGCGCTCGGTCGCCTGGCGCGCGTACACACCGCGCCCGAGGATCGGCAGCGTCTCGCCGAGGCGGTCGCGCTGCTCGACGAGGAGGTCTCGACGCTCCAGCGCATGACGCAGTCGTTCGCCGAGTTCGCCCGCCTGCCCGCCCTCGCGCCGCGTCCGCTCGACCTGTCGCACCTGTGCGCCGAGCTGTGCGCGCTCTACGGCGCGGCCGACGACGTCCAGCTCGTCTCGGAAGGCCCGCTCGAGCTCGTGGCCGATCCGGACCAGCTGCGTCGCGCGCTCGGGAACCTCATCAAGAACGCCGTCGAGGCCGCCCGCGGCGCACCGGTGCGCGTCTGCGTCGAGGACGCCGGCACGCTGGCCCGCGTGCGCGTCGAGGACGGCGGGCCCGGCATCGCCGCCCTGATCGAGGGAGACGCGCTGGCGCGCCTCGGACGCAGCGACAAGCCCGGCGGCTCGGGCCTCGGGCTGCCGATCGCGCACAAGATCGTGCACGACCACGGTGGCCGCCTCGCCCTCGCCCCGCGCCCCCACGGCGGCACGGTCGCGCTGGTCGAGCTCCCCAAGATGAGGGACACCCCCGGATGACCCGCCCGCGCGTCCTGGTGGTGGATGACGACGCGGCCATCGTCCGCGGCGTATGCGGCCTGCTGGGCGACGAGGGTTTCCGCACCGCCGCGGCCAAGAACACCCGCGAAGCCGAGGCACTGCTCGACGATCCGCGCGATCCGCCTTCTGTGATGCTGCTCGATCTGCGCATGCCTGGCGAGGGCGGCCTCGAGCTCCTCGCGCGCCTTTCGCGCCCGCTGCCGCTGCCGATCGTGATCCTCTCGGGCGAGGCGTCGATCGCGGACGCGGTGCGCGCGCTCAAGCTCGGCGCCAGCGACTTCATCGAAAAGCCCCCCAACCCCGAGCGTGTGCTGACCGCCGTGCGAAACGCCCTGGCGCTGCGCGCGCTGACCGAGGAGCGCGAGCGCCTCCTGGCCGATCTGCAGCAGCCCGGGACGCTGGTGGGCGAGAGCCCCCCGATGGTGGCGCTACGGGCCACCATCGCGCGCCTCGGCCCGAGCGACGCGGTGGCGCTCGTGCTCGGCGAGACCGGCAGCGGCAAGGAGCGCGTCGCGCGCGCCCTGCACCTGGCCTCGGGGCGCGCCGGCCGCTTCGTGGCCGTCAACTGCGCCGCCATCCCCGAGACGCTGCTCGAAAGCGAGCTGTTCGGGCACGAGCGAGGCGCGTTCTCGGGCGCCGACCGCCGCCGCATCGGACGCTTCGAGCAGGCCCACGCCGGCACGCTCCTGCTCGACGAGATCGGCGAGCTGCCCCTGGATCTGCAGGCCAAGCTCCTCCGCGTGCTGGAGGCGCGCGAAGTCGAGCGCCTGGGCGGCACCGAGCCGGTCCCCATCGACGTGCGCATCGTGGCTGCGACCCACGTGGACCTCGCGCGCGCGGTGACCGAGGGCCGCTTCCGCCAGGATCTCTACTATCGCCTGGCGGTCCTGCCGGTCCGCGTGCCGGCCCTGCGCGAGCGGCCCGAGGATGTGGCGCCGCTCGCCCGGGCCTTCGCGGCCGAGTTGCTCGGCGCCCGTGGCGGCCTTTCGCTCACCAGCGACGGCGAGGCGGCTCTCGCGGCCTGGTCCTGGCCCGGCAACGTGCGGGAGCTGCGCAACGTCATCGAGCGCCTGGTGCTCCTCGGCGGAGCGAGTCCGCTGACCCTCGATCGCGCCTCGGTCGAGCGCGCCCTGGGCCTTTCCGAGCCGCCGCCGCCCACCGCCGCGCCCACCGCGCTCGGCGAAAAGCCCCTCCGCGAGCTGCTCGAGGACCACGAGCGCGCGCTGCTCCGCGCGGCGCTGGCCCAGGAGGGCGGCAACATCGCCGCCGCGGCGCGCCTGGTCGGGATGGACCGCGGCAACCTCCACCGCCGCCTGCGCGCGCTGGGGCTGACGTAGGGGGTTCTGCTACCCCACCCGGCCCCGCTCCAGCAGCCGGCGCACCTCGACCACGTCCCCCCGGCGGGCCGAGGCCAGGAGCTCGCTCATCGACTCGCCCGAATACACGTGGCTCAGCTTGCCGGCGCGATCGAACAGCAGCGTGTTGCCGTCGTCGTCCTCGAAGATGCGCGCGAGCGGACCGTGTCCTTCGACGTGGAGGTCGGCGAAGCGGTCGCCGAGCTGCACCTCGAGGTTCGGGGCGCCCTGCCGCTCGATGCGCACACGGTCCTCGGCGACGCGGACCACGCGCAGCACCTTGGCGTCGCCCGCGGCCACCGACACCGGGTTGTGTCCGCTCCAGAACTCGATCGAGTTCAGGACCAGCGCGTCCACGAGCAGGCACACCTCGTAGACCGGCACGATTGTCAGCAGGAGAAAGATGAGCCAGTTGATCCACTTGCCGCCCATCGTCCCGTTCCAGCGATGCAGCTTGCGGGTCAGGTTGAAACCGCCGTAGCAGGCCGTCTGCACACCGAGCAGGAGAGAGGCTCCCCCCACGAAGGTCCGTCGTCGCATCCCTCCACGCTAGGCGGGCCCCGGGCGAGGCTCAAGAAAGCGGATCAGCCCGCCACGCCTAACCCCAGCTCGCCCCCCCACCTTGACCCGTTCCCTCCCCTCTCGTAGCCTTCATCGGTTTCATTCGTGCCGCTCATCCCGGAGGACAAGATCGCCGAGATCCGCGAGCGCACGGACATCGTCGAGGTCATCTCGCGATACGTGACGCTGAGGCGGGCCGGTGGCGCGAACTGGAAGGGCGTGTGTCCGTTCCATGACGAGCGCTCCCCGTCGTTCAACGTCAACAAGCAGCGGCAGATGTATCACTGCTTCGGCTGCCATGCGTCGGGCGACGTGATCCGCTTCCTCATGGAGCACGAGAAGCGCGCGTTCATCGAGGTGGTGCGCGAGCTGGCCGGCCAGCTCGGCGTCGAGCTGCCCGAGGAGCGCGATCCGGCAGCGCTGCGTGAGCACCGCGAGCGCGAGAGCGAGCGCGACAAGCTGTTCCGCACGCTCGAGTTCGCGTGCAAGCACTTCGAGGCGACGCTGGCCGGACCGCTCGGCGAGACCGCCCGCACCTACCTCGACGGCCGTCAGATCACCGAGGACAGCAAGCAGCGCTTTCGCCTCGGCTACGCCACCGCCGACTGGGATCGCCTCTGGGGCCAGCTCGAGAAGCACGTGCCGCGCGACGTCGCGCAGAAGGCGGGCCTGGTCGGCCTGTCCGAGAAGACCGGCCGCCCCTACGACTTCTTCCGCGACCGCGTCATGCTCCCGGTCATCGATCGCTCCGGGCGCGTCATCGCGTTCGGCTCGCGCCTGCTCGACCCCGAGGCCAAGGACAGAAAGTACGTCAACAGCCCTGACTCGCCGGTGTTCCACAAGAAGGAGCAGCTGTATGGCCTTCACGCCGCGCGCGACGCGATGCGGCGGACTGGCCGCGGCATCCTGGTCGAAGGCAACTTCGACGTCATCTCGCTGCACCAGGCCGGGTTCGAGGAGACGGTGGCGCCGATGGGCACCGCCGTCACGGCCGAGCAGCTGGATCTGTTGCGCCGGTTCGTCGGCAAGCTGGTGGTGATCTTCGACGGCGATCCGGCGGGGCAAGCGGCGGCCGAGAAGGCCGCGCCGCTCTTCGCGCGGTCCGGCCTCGACGTGCGCATGGTGACCCTCGGTGGCGCGGGCAAGAAGGTCGATCCGGACGAGCTCGTGCGCACCGCCGGCCCCGAGGCGCTGCGCGCGCTCATCGATCGGGCGGATTCGCTGCTCGAGCACGTGCTGGAGCGGGTCGCGATGGCGGCCGACGCGACCGTGCACGGGCGCCGGGCCGCCATCGAGCGGGTCCGTCCGGTTTTCGAGGTCGTGGAGAGCAAGGCAACTCGCGACCTTTACATCGGCTTCTTCGCGGGTAAACTCGGCACTTCTTCGCAAACGGTGGAACAGGGACTCACTGAGGGTGTGCGCCGTCAGCGGGGCGGCGAGTCCGTGCCCGCACCGGGAGAGGTGCAGCCGACACCGCGCTTTGCCGAGAAGTGGGAGCTCCACCTGCTCTGCCAGCTCACCCGCCGTCCACAGCTCGGACCCTCCGATCCGGCGGCCCGCGCCACCTTCCTCGGGCGCGTGTCCGACGACGCCATGCGCGCGCTGCTCTTGCTCGCGCTCGAGGGCCGGACCGAGCCCGAGATCCTCGCCTCCGCGCCGCTCGACCTCATGCAGGCGGTCGCGCGCGCGTATGCGGAAGACCTCACCACCGACGAAGCCACTGCTGCGCGAGTGTTCAGGCTCGCGCACGAAGAGCTTGACCGCGCCTTCCTCAAGCGCGAGCTTGCCCGGCTGGACGCGGAGCTACGCAGCGCAAACGAAGCCGATCGGCTGACCATCCTTGCCGAGATCAGCCGGATCAAGGCAGAACGTCACTCCCTCCGGGAACAGCAGGTCCGTCAGAGCTAGGTCAGTAGTTTCTTTGGAACCACGAAGCCCGGAGGGCCAAGTGGGCGGCAACAAGCAGGAGAGCGCCTCGATGACACCGCGCGATACCGAGCGACGCAAGCAGCAGCTCATCAGCATGGGCAAGCAGAAGGGCTTCCTCACCTACGAGGAGGTCAATGACGTCATGCCCGAGGACATCGTGTCGTCCGACCAGATCGACGACTGGCTGTCCACGCTCGGTGACGAGGGGATCGAGGTCGTCGACTCGTCGTCGAAGGTCAAGATCAGCGAGAAGCAGTCCACCAAGATGGACGCCGAGCCCGACGAGGCCGACGAGGAAGCCAAGAAGGAAGAGGGCTTCGAGGACGAGGAGGACTACGACGGGTACTCCAAGTCCAATGACCCGGTGCGCATGTACCTGCGCAAGATGGGGTCGGTCTCCCTGCTCACGCGCGAGGGCGAGGTCGAGATCGCCAAGCGCATCGAGGAGGGCGAGCGGCGAGTCCTGCAGGTCGTGCTGTCGTCGTCGATCGCGGTCGAGGAGATCCTGGACCTCGGCGAGCGGCTCAAGAAGCAGAAGATCCGCGTCAAGGAGATCGTCCGCGACGTCGACGTCGAGACCGAGGACGGCGACTTCGACGAGGAGTTCCACACCGACCGCGTCATCAAGATCATCGACAAGGTCAAGATGCGCTTCCGCGAGATCCAGAAGATCGAGGAGTCGCTCGACGGGCCGACCAAGCTCGCGGAGATCAAGCGCAAGAAGCTCAAGCAGAAGATCGACTCGAACCGCAACGAGATGTTCGAGCTGCTGTCCGATCTGCGCATGAACAAGAAGCAGATCGAGCGCATCGTCCAGAAGCTGAAGTCCTTCGTCGTGCGGGTCGAGGCGGGCGAGCACGAGGTCCACGAGTGCGAGCGCAAGGCGGGCATGGAGACGCGCGAGCTCGCGCGCACGCTGCGCGAGATCACGACCAACAAGGCCAAGGCGCGCACGGTCGCCAAGAAGCTCGGCCTGACCGCCGAGGAGATGGTCGAGCTCGACGAGCAGATCAAGAACGCCAAGAAAAAGATCAAGAAGGTCGAGGAGGAGGCGCGCCTCGACGCGGACACGCTCAAGAAGACCTATCACGACATCTCGAACGGCGAGCGCATGGCGGAGAAGGCCAAGGGCGAGCTGGTCGAGGCGAACCTGCGCCTCGTGGTGTCGATCGCGAAGAAGTACACGAACCGCGGCCTGCAGTTCCTCGACCTCATCCAGGAGGGGAACATTGGCCTGATGAAGGCGGTCGACAAGTTCGAGTACAAGCGCGGCTACAAGTTCTCGACCTACGCGACGTGGTGGATCCGCCAGGCCATCACGCGCGCGATCGCCGATCAGGCGCGCACCATCCGCATTCCGGTGCACATGATCGAGACCATCAACAAGCTCATCCGCACCTCGCGCTACCTCGTGCAGGAGCTCGGCCGCGAGCCGACGCCCGAGGAGATCGCCGAGAAGATGGAGCTGCCGCTCGACAAGGTGCGAAAGGTCCTCAAGATCGCCAAGGAGCCGATCTCGCTCGAGACCCCGATCGGTGAGGAAGAAGACTCGCACCTCGGCGACTTCATCGAGGACAAGGGCGTGGTCTCGCCGTCCGAGGCGGTCATCTCGCTCAACCTCGCGGAGCAGACCAGAAAGGTGCTCGCGACGCTCACGCCGCGCGAGGAGAAGGTCTTGCGCATGCGCTTCGGCATCGGCGAGAAGAGCGACCACACCCTCGAGGAGGTCGGCCAGGACTTCGAGGTGACGCGCGAGCGCATCCGCCAGATCGAGGCCAAGGCCCTGCGCAAGCTCCG
This sequence comes from Myxococcales bacterium, assembly GCA_023248855.1. Lineage (GTDB taxonomy): Bacteria > Myxococcota_A > Polyangia > JAHFDS01 > JAHFDS01 > JAHFDS01. The sequence goes on along the minus strand of JAHFDS010000189.1, from coordinate 1,130 downwards.
CCACCCCTCCCGCAGCAAGCGCCTCAAGAGCTTCGTCGAGAACTGATCCCCATGAAGACGAAGACCAACCTCCGCGCCGGCTCCACCATCCCCGCATGCGACGGCGGCTCCAAGGACCCCGCCTACCGCCGCTGATCGTCCCCGTGACCCGGGCGAGTGCTCTCCTTGGTTGCGGCCTTTTGGCCGCGCTGTAAGGTCGTGCTCGGTCGCGCGTTATCCGATGGACGATGCCTTCGACGCCCCGGCCTGGCTGGACCGCGAACGGGCGCTGCTCGGACGCTTGCGCGCAGGAGACCGGGGCGCGCTCGGCGAGCTCTACGACGCGTTCGCGCGGCCGCTCCACGCGCGCGTGCTCATGCCCAGGCTCGGTGATCGCGTGCTCTGCGAGGAGGCGCTCGCGGTGACGTTCGAGCGGGTGCTCACCTCCGTGGGCAGCTACGAGGACCGCGGGCGCTCGGTGTGGCACTGGGTCGCGACCATCGCGGTGCGACAGGCGCTCGACCTGCACCGCCGGCGGGCCCGCGAAGGCCGCGCGCTCCTCGCATTTCAGAGCCTGCTCGCCAGCGAGGGCGAGGCCGTCCCCGAGCGGGCGCCCGACGAGGCGGCCCACCTGGCCGAGCGGGTACGTGCGGTACTGGCGGGCCTGCACCCGCGCTACCGCCGCGCCATCGAGCTACGCTTCTTCGAGGAGCGCCCGCGGCCCGCGTGCGCGGAGGCGCTGGAGGTGTCCGTGTCGACGTTCGACGTGGTGATGCTGCGCGCGCTGCGCGCGTTCGAGCGGGCCTGGCGCGCCAGGCCGGAGGACGCATGAGCCGGCAGGACGAGAAGCCGCCCTCGGCGGAGGAGGCGGCGCAGGCGGCTGCCCTGGCGCGCGCGCTCGAGGGTGAGCCCCTGTCGGGCCAGGACCGGGCGGCGCTCGATGAGGGGGCGCTCGGCGCGGCGGGGCTGGCGCTCTTCGCGGCAAGTCGCGGCGAGCCCACCGCGGACACGCTGGCGCGGGTGAGAGCGGGCCTGGTCCGGCCCACCGTGGTGCGCCGCCGCTGGATGCCGCTCGGCCTTCTTGGCGCGATCGGCGCTGTCGCCGCCGCGGCGGTGCTCGTCTTGCGGTCCACACAAGCGACGGCGCTGCC
>JAHFDS010000188.1 GCA_023248855.1 Myxococcales bacterium | reverse complement strand
CCCGCTGCAGCGCGCCGAGCACCACGTCGTCGAGCGCCTCGGGCAGCCCCAGGCGGCACGCGCCCGGCGCCTCGATCGGCGCGGCCAGCACGCGCGACGCGATCTCCGCGTCGGTGCCCTGGAACAGGCGCCGGCCGACCAGGGTCTCCCACAGCACGACGCCGGTCGCCCACACGTCGGCGCGGCGGTCGATGCGCGTGCCCGAGACTTGCTCGGGCGCCATGTACGCGAGCTTGCCCTTGACCTGCCCGTCCGTGGTCGTCTGCGCGCGCCCGCGCGCCTTGGCCACGCCGAAGTCCGCCAGGCGCGCCACGCCGTCGGCCCCCACGAGCACGTTCTGCGGCGAGACGTCCCGGTGCACGAGGCCGAGCGGCTCGCCTCGCGTCCCGGTCGCCTCGTGCGCGGCCGCGAGCCCCTCGAGCATGCCGCAGGCGATGGCCACCGCGACGGGCGGCGGCATCGCCTCACCCGCACGCAGCGAAGCATCGAGGAGGCGCGACAGCGACACGCCGTGCACGTACTCGAGCACGAGCCAGAGCTCGTCCTGGTGCGAGACCACATCGAGGGTCTGTACGACGTTCGGGTGACGCACGCGCGCCGACAGCCGCGCCTCGTCCTCGAGCATGGTGCGGAAGGTGAGGTCGCGCGCGAACTGCGGGTGGAGCCGCTTGATCGCCACGATGCGCGACCAGCCCCCCGCGCCGCGCAGGCACCCGAGGTGGACGGTCGCCATGCCGCCGCGCGCGATCTCCGCGTGGAGCTCGTAGCGCTCGGCACGCATCCTCGGTCAGGGCTCCTCGCGCTTGCGCTGGCGAGCTCGGAGCAGCTGGAAGTAGCGGCGCGCGATGCCCGACGCGGCGGCGGCCTTGGCGACGCTGCCGCCGTGCCGTTCGAGCACCCGGGTCAGGTAGCGCCGCTCGAGCTCCTGCACCGCCAGCTCGCGCGCGCGCGGCAGCGGCAGGTCGAGCGCGAGGATCCGCCCGAGGGCGTCCCCCTCGGGGATCGCCGCCGCTGCCTCGTCCGTCGGCGCCTCGGGCACGTCGATGGCGCCGAGCGCGACGCGGCGCGCCACGGCGTTGTGCAGCTCGCGGATGTTCCCCGGCCAGTCGTAGGCCTCGAGGCGCTCGAGCCAGTCCGCGGGCAGGGGCCCACGCCCGCCGAGCCGGCTCCAGAAGTGCTCCGCGAGCAGCGCCACGTCGCCCTGGCGCTGTCGGAGCGGCGGCAGCTCGATGCGCGCGACGGCCAGGCGGAAGTAGAGGTCGTCGCGGAACCGGCCGGCGGCGACCTCCGCGTCCAGGTCTCGCCGCGTCGCCGACATCACGCGCACGTCGACCTTGATCCACTTGTTGCTGCCGACGCGCCGCACCTCCGACCGTTCCAGCGCCCTGAGGAGCTTGGCCTGCAGCGGCAGCGGGAGATCGCCGATCTCGTCGATGAGCAGCGTGCCGCCGTGCGCTTCCTCGAACACGCCGTGACGTGTCTCGGTCGCGCCGGTGAAGGACCCGCGCTCGTGGCCGAACAGCGCGCTCTCGACCAGCGTCGGCGCGACGGCCGTGCAATCGAAGACCACGAAGGGCCCCGCCGCGCGCGGCCCCTCCTCGTGCAGCGACTCCGCGAGCACCTCCTTGCCGGTCCCGGTCTCGCCTTCGATCACGATGCTGACGTTCGACCTCGCCAGCCGCTCGGCGAGGGGATACAGCCGTCGCATCGCGGGGCTGCCGCCGAGGGTGCGACCGAAGCCATGCGCCGGGGGCGGGGGCGCGCCGCTCGCGCCCAGGCGCTCCACCAGGAGCACGCTGTCGCCGAGCTCGATCCGCTCTCCCCCCGTGAGCAGCGCCCGCTCGATCGCCACGCCTGTCACCCGTGTGCCGTTGGTCGAGGCCAGATCGACCACGCGCAGGCGGTCGCCCACCACCTCGAGGGCCAGGTGGCGCCTCGACACGCGGCGATCGTCGAGCCGCAGGTCGCAGCTCGGGCTCTGCCCCACCAGCGCGCGCACGGACCGCTCGGGCGCGACCTCGAGTCGTGCTCCCGCGCCCGCTCCCGCGACGACGACGACGGAAAAGCTCGCGGTCGCCGGCGCCACCACGCGCGGTTGCGCGATCGTGGACGCGTCGTCGAAGACGCCCATGGGTGCGAGCATCTTAGCGCACCGGCGGTGGGGGCGCCCGTGTCCCGGCCCCCACCTTCCCCGCCCCGGCGTATCCTCCCGTCGATGACCAAGCTGCCCGCGGTGGCCTTCTTCGTGCTCGGCTCGCTCTACTTCCTGGTCGCGACGGGCTTTCTGTCGAGGACGAGCGAGACCGCGCTCATGGACGGCTCCGTCGGCCTGGTTCCGGGTGTCACGGGCGCGATCGGCGCGCTGCTCGGCCGCCGCACCGTCGGCCGGGCCGTCCTGGTGGGCCTGCTCGCGGCCGCGCTGTCCGTGGTCCTGCTCGTCGGCTTCTTCCAGATCCTCTGGCCGATGCTGTGAGGTGCAGCCGACCGGCTACGGCGTCCACCGCGGAGGCAGCACGTGCGTCTTTCCGCCCGGTGCGCGCGGCCACAGCGTGCAGGTCACCACGCGGTGGTGCTGGTCCTCGCGCTCGCAGAAGGGGCAGAACACGCACTCGGTGACGTCGGCGTCGCGCCCGGACAGCCACTTCCGCGGCAGGTCCGGGTCGGCCAGGAGCGCCCGCGCCATGCCGATCACGTCGGCGCGCTCCTGGCGCAGGATCTCCTCCGCCTGCTCGAACCGGTAGATCTTGCCGGCCGTCACGACCGGGATCGAAAGGCCCGCCTCGCGCACCGCGCGCCGGATGCCGTCGGCCAGGTAGACGCTGCCCCCGGGCGGGTCGCTCTTCGTGCGCGGGATGCAGGCGTGCCCCGAGTGCCCCGTGTACGGGTACGCGGCGTGGCCCACGTCGGGCTGCCTGGCGTCGTCGAACTTGCCGCCACGCGAGATCGAGAGGAAGTCGAGCCCCGCGCGGCCGAGCGCGACGCCGATCGCGCGCGCGTCCTCGAGCGTGTTGCCGCCGAGGCGGCCGTCCTCGCCCAGGATGTCCTCGCTGCCGAGATAGCGGCAACCGACCAGGAACGCGGCGCCGACCTCCTCGCGCACTGAGGCCACGACCTCGCGCGGCAGGCGCAGCCGGTTCTCCAGCGAGCCGCCATATTCGTCCTGGCGAATGTTCGTGCACGAGAGGAACGACGCCATCGTGTAGGCGTGCGCGAAGTGGAGCTCCACGCCGTCGAAGCCGGCGGCGCGGGCGTTCCTCGCCGCGGCAGCGAACCAGCCCGGGATGCGGCGGATCTCGTCCATGCCGAGGTCCATCACCGTCTGTCGGTAGCCGTGCAGGAAATCGCGCCGCAGCCGCTCGTCGGGCAGCCATGCGCGGAGGTCGCGCTCGAAGTCGGCGTCGCTGACCGCCAGCGCCTCCTCGGCGATCTGTCCCCGCTTGACCGCCGCTTCGATGAACGCGCGCGTGGGCTTTCGCGTCGCGATCTTGAGGAAGTCGATGATCTGCGGCACGACCAGCTGCCGGTACGGCATCGCCGCGCGGATCTCGTCCACCAGCGCGCGCAGGCCGGGCACGAAGCGCTCGTGGCCGATTCGCAGGAGCGGCCCCGACGCGACATCGCGGACGCCCATGGCCTCGAGCACCAGCATCCCGGCGCCGCCGGCCGCGTAGGCCCGGTAGACCTCGCGCACCGAGTCGGTGACGAAGCCGTCCTCGGTGCCGCGCCAGGTGACCATCGCCGGCAGCCAGATGCGGTTCGGCAGCACGAGCCCGCCGCGTCCGATGGGCAGCGGCTGAGACAAGAGCGCGTCCGCGCGAGCCGTCATCGCTGCGGGCATCAGGGGCCTGCTGCCGCCAGCGCTTCGCGCACGGTGGTCTCGATCATCTGGGCCAGCCGCTCGAGCTGGGCGGTTCCCTCCGCCGCCGTCGCCAGCCGGGGCGCTCCCGCGTAGGCCGCCGTCATGCCCATCGCCACGAAGCCGTCCTTGCCCTCCTGGATGCCACGAGAAAGCGAGATCGGCACGTCGGGCAGCCCGCCGCGCGCGCGGTCGTCCACGAGCTCGGGCCGGCACGAAAGCATGATCGACGTCTCGTAGCGGCCCGCGTGACACTCGCCCGACTTGAACTCGTCCGACAGCAGGCGGGCCCAGCGCCGCTCGAGCGGCGAGGCGACGCGCGCCCGCGGCAGCCCGACGACCGCCGCGCGTACCGCGGCGTCGTGCGCCGGCTCGAGGTGGTTCGACACCAGGCAGACGCTCGCGAATCCCTGTCCGACCAGGCCCTCCGAGACGGCGCGCAGAAGGCTCGTGACCACCGCCGCGGGCACGCTGACGGCGCCCGCGAACCCGCGCGCGAAGTCGGTCACGCCATAAGGGACCGCCGGCGCGACCACGACCTCGCACGCCCGTTCGAGCAGCGCCGCGGCGCGGACGATGGCTCCCTCGCCGATCAGGGTGTCGGTCCCGAGCGGCAGGTGCGGCCCGTGCGGCTCCACCGAGCCCACCGGGACGAGCGCGACCACCGGGCGTCCGCCGGCGAGCAGGGCCCCGAGGGCCGTCGTCGTGAGCTCATCGAGCCGCCGCATCACGTGCGCGCCTTGAGCGCCTTCTTGTCGACCTTGCCGCGGTCGTTCTTCGGCAGATCGTCGCAGAGCTCGATCCACCGCGGGTACTTGTGCTTCGACAGGTGCTGCTTGACGTGCGCCTGCAGCGCCTCGACCAGCGCGGCGCGAGCCGCGTCGTCGACCGGTCGCGCGCCTTGCCGCACCACCACGAACGCCTTGGGCTTGACCAGGCCCTCGTCCTCGGCGCCGATCACCGCCGCCATCGCCACCGCGGGGTGCTCGCAAAGGCACGTCTCGACCTCGAGCGGCGCGACCCACAGGCCGCTCACCTTGAGGAGGTCGTCCGCGCGTCCCGCGAACCACAGGTAGCCGCGCTCGTCGACGCGGAACAGGTCGCCGGTGCGGCACCAGTGACCGTGGAACGTGCGCCACGACTTCTCGCGGTCGAGCCAGTAGCCGTGCGCGACGCTGTCGCCGCGCACCCACAGGACGCCGATCTCGCCGGGGCCGACCTCCGCGGCGCCCGCGCCCTCGGCTTCCTCGGGCAACACGCGCAGGGCGTAGCCCTCGACCGCGCGACCGAGCGAGCCGGGTATCACGTCGCCGGGCCGGTTGGTGCAGTAGATGTGGAACATCTCGGCCGAGCCGATGCCGTCGTAGACCGGCGCGCTCCAGCGCGCCGTGAAGCGCTCGAGCAGCGTCGGCGGCAGCGCCTCGCCGGCCGACAGGTGGAAGCGCACGCTCCCGAGGTCGAGCGGCCGCCCCTCGGCGGCTCGAGCCGCGTCGTGCTCGAGCAGCTTGGCCATCATCGTCGGAACGTTGGTGACGATGGTCGGCCGGTCACGCTCGATCGCGTTCGCTAGGGCCTCGGGTGTGGGTCGCTCCGAGAACAGCGCCGTGGTCGCGCCCACCGCGAACGGGAACATGAGGTTCGTGCCGGTCGCGTAGCCGAAGTAGAGCCGCGGCACGCTCACCGTGACGTCGTCCGGGCGATAGCCCATGGTCCGCTTGGCGTAGACCTCGGTGCCAAACGCGAAGTCACGGTGGCTGTGCATCGCGGCCTTCGAGCGCCCCGTCGAGCCCGAGGTGAAGAGCCAGATCGCGTGGTCGTCGCGGTGCGTGAGCGGGCAGGGCACAGGCTCGCTCGCGCGCCCCGCACCCAGCACGACCGAGAGCGCGGCCACGCTCGCGCCGAGGCCCTTGAGCGCCTCGGGGACCTCGAGCGCCTCCTCGCAGTCGCCGCCCGTCGGCACGTCGGGCACGAGCAGCACGTGGCCGAGGTGCTGGCCCTGGCCGATGGCGCCGGCCAGCGCCAGGGCGGTCTTCGGCGTGGTGACGAGCAGCCCCGCGCGCACGTAGTCGAGCACGTAGGCGAGGTCCTCGGCCGGCGCGTCGGGGTTGCCGAGCGTGACCACGCCGCCCGCGCGCAGGACCGCGAAGAACGTCCACGCGAAGGCCGGTGTGTCGGGCAGGACGAGGTAGGTGCGCTGCTCGAGGCCCACGCCGTGGCGCAGCATCCATTGCACGAGCGCGGACGTCCGCTCGGCGATGGCGGCGTACGAATAGGCGCGCCCGCCGAAGCGCAGCGCGGTCTTGTCGCCTAAACCCTCGCCGAGGCGGTCGAAGAGGTAGTAGTCGGCGAGGTTGAACGTCTCGGGGATCTGCGGCAGCGTCACGCGAGGGCCTCCTTGCCGACCAGCCGCTCGACCAGCGCGCGGCCGATGATGAGGTGCTGGATCTCGCTCGTGCCCTCGTAGATGCGGAGCGGGCGGATCTCGCGGTAGAGGTGCTCGACCACGCTCGAGGACAGGACGCCGGTGCCGCCGTGGAGCTGCACCGCGCGGTCGATGATGCGCTGGGCGGCCTCGGTGGCGTAGCGCTTGGCCATCGCGGTCTCGACGGGGGTGCGGTCCGTCCCGTCGTCGCGCAGGCGCGCCGCGCGCAGGACGAGCAGCCGCGCGGCGTCGAGCTCGGTCGCCATCTCGGCCAGCTGCGCCTGCACCATCGGCTGTGCCGCCAGCAGCTTTCCGAACTGCACGCGCCGGGCGACGTGGCCGAGCGCCTCGTCGAGCGCCCGCCGCGCCATGCCGACCGCAGCCGCGCCGACCGACACGCGGAAGGCGTCGAGCGTCCCGAGCGCGAGCTTGAGCCCCTGGCCGACTTCTCCGAGGAGGTTCGGCGCGGTCACGCGGCAGTCGCGCATCACGAGCCTGCCGATCGGGTGAGCGATCGACATCGGCTGCGGCTCGGCCGCAAGGCCCGGCGCGTCCGCGGGCACGAGGAAGGCGGTGATGCCCTTGCGCCCGGCAGATGGATTCGCATTGGCGAATACGACGAACGCGTGCGCGATGCCTACGTTGGAGATGAAGGCCTTGTCTCCCGACAGCACCCAGTCGTCGCCCTCGCGCCGGGCGGTGGTGCGCAGCGCCGCGACGTCGCTGCCGGCCTCGGGCTCGGTGAGCGCGAAGCCGAGGATGCGCTCGCCCGCAACAGCCGCAGGGAGCAGCGTGCCCCGGAGGGCGGGCTGCGCTGCCGCCAGCACCGGCTGGAGCCCGAGGCCCTGCACCGCGAAGATGGCGTCGGCGAGCGGCGCCGCATACCCGAGCGCCTCGCGCAAGAGGCAGAGCGCGCGCACGTCGGGCCGACCCTCGGGCGCGAGCAGGCGGTAGAGGCCCAGCTCTCCCATGCGCCGCGCGACCCGCGCCGCGTCCTGCTCTCCGGCCAGGGTCGCCGCAGCCCGCCGTGCGAGGTCCGCCGTCTCCCGATGCCCCTCGGCGAAGAACCACCCGAGGTCGTCGATGGACAGCGGGAGCCGCCCGTCTGGTGGCTGCACTACTCGTCCCCTGCGAAGCGAGGCGTGGTCTTGGCCTTGAAGGCGTCATGCGCGGTGCGGAAGTCCGGGTGGCCCATGCAGATGGCCTGCGCCTGCGCCTCGGCCTCGATCGCGGCCTCGAGCGGCATCGTGTGCTCGCTCTCCAGCATCTGTTTGGTCATCGCATGCGCGAACGCCGGCCCTCGTGCCAGCCGCTCGGCCCAGCCGCGCGCACAGGCTCGGGCCGCCTCCGCATCGGGCTCCACGCGATTGACCAGGCCAATGCGCGCGGCGTGCTCCGCGTCGACGAGGTCCCCGAAGAACAGCAGCTCCGACGCGTGCCCGAGCCCGACGATGCGGGGCAGGAGGTAGGCCGCGCCCATGTCGGCGCCGCACAGGCCGACGCGCGGGAAGATGAAGCCGAAGCGCGCGTCCTTGGAGGCGACGCGCAGGTCGCACGCCGCCGCGATGACCGCGCCCGCGCCGACCGCGACCCCGTGGACGGCCGCGATGACGGGCCGTCGTACCTGCCGGATGCGCTGGATGAGCCGGCCGGTGACGCGCGTGAAGCGCAAGAGCCCATCGACGTCGCGCCCGAAGAGCTGCGCGATGATGTCGTCGACGTCGCCGCCCGAGCAGAACCCCTTGCCCGTGCCCGAAAGGATGATCGCCCGGCAAGACGTGGCCTCGCCGAGCGCGGCGAAGGTCTCCGCCAGCTCCTCGTAGATCTCGAACGTCAGGGCGTTGAGCCGGTCAGGCCGCCGCAGGGTGATGGCCGCGACGCCGCGGGCAATCTCCAGGTCGAACGACTTCGGCGAAAGTGTCATAGGCCTCTCCGTGTGTGTCGCCGCATGGCGTCAGAGTCGTGTGGTAGAGCCCCACCCACCCCTGGCGGCGGGGGCCGCGTGCTTTTTTCCGCCGCCAATCTAGCGCGCGTCCGGGATCACCGCCGTCGCCTCGATCTCCACGAGCGCGAGTGGCTCGACCAGGCCGGCCACCCCGACGAGGGCCATCGCCGGGAAGTGCTTGCCTAGGCGCGCGCGCCAGGCCTCGCCGATCGTGCGCGTGCTGGCGCGATAGGCGGCGAGGTCGGTGACGTACACCGTCATGCGGACGAGGTCCTCGGGCGCGCCGCCCGCGGCCCTGAGGATGTCGAGCACATGGTCGAGCGCCCGCGCGAACTGCCCCGGCAGGTCGCGCGCCGCGAACGCCCCATCGAGCTCCCAGCCGATCTGCCCGGCCACGTAAAGCGTGCGCCCCTGCGCGAGGATCCCGTTGGCAAAGCCTTTCGCCCGCGGAAAGTGCGTGGGCTGGATGATCTCGTGACTCATGGGTGTCCCCCGACGCCCCTGCTCCGCACGGCGTGGGGCGCTTCGGTCCGAGGATGCTCTCTCACTTCATCACCGCCCCACCGTCGATCACGACGGCCTGCCCGTGCAGGCCCCTGGCGTCCTCGTGGCACAGCATGGCGACCACGTGCGCGACCTCCGTGGCCTCGAGGATACGTCCCTGTGGCGTCATCGACGCCAGGGCGTCGCGCGCCTGGTCCGTCGACCGGCCGGTCTTGTCGGCGATCCGCGCGACCGTCTGGTCCACCATGTCGGTCGCCACCCAGCCCGGGCACACCGCGTTGACCGTGACGCCGGTCTTGGCCACCTCTGCGGCCATCGCGCGCATCAGGCCCACCATCGCGTGCTTCGAGGCGCAGTAGGCCGACGTATACGCATATCCAGATATGCCGGCGTTCGACGCCATCATGACGACGCGCCCCCAGCCCCGCGCGATCATCCCGGGCACGAGCGCGCGGCACAGCCGGAACGGGGCGGTGGCGTTGACCTCCAGGATGCGATCCCAGCGCGCGTCGTCGGTGCGATCGAACGGCGACGACTCCGCGATGCCTGCGTTGTTCACGAGGATGTCGATCGGCCCCGCTTGCCGGGCCAGCGCCGCGAGGAACGGCGCGAGCGCCGCGCGATCCGCCACGTCGAACGGCAGCGCGATTCCGCGGATCTCGACCGCGGTGGCTTCGAGCTCCGCCACTCCACGACCGCTGACGACGACGCGGGCGCCCTCGGCCGCGAGCCGCCTGGCGACCGCACGTCCGATGCCCCGACCACCGCCCGTCACGAGCGCGACCCTGCCCTGGAGAGCCATTCGGCGGCAGGATTAGAACGAACGAGCAGCCGACGCAACCCGTTCCTGTGCCAGAGAGAGGAGGAGGGGATTTCTCCGGGCGGGACTGGGGCCTTGCTAGCGGCGTGCCCAATGGGGTTCGCGTCGAGAACCTCCACCCGAGCACCGCTCACGCCTGTGGTCGGACTCGCGACCTACTCGTCTGTGTTGTCGATGTAGATGCCCTTGGCCTCCTGCATGGTGCCGTCCTCACGAAGGCTACCCTGCCGTTCGAATGTGGTGTCTGCTCCACTGTCGTCCGCGCGCGTGTAGGCCTTTACGCTAAAGCCATGCGCGTCTGACGTGAACTCGTAGGCGCAGTAGTGCGGCTCGTGGATGCTGAATCCAAGTGCCACCCATGTGGCATCGTCCCAGATGTTCGCGCTGTGCAACGTTGCCCGGGCGCCAATCGCCGAGAGCGGCGGTGTAGGACGAACGCTGGGTGGCAGACGATTGTGTTGCTCAAAGTAGGCCATCGCGGCCCGCGAGATCAGTCCGGTGTTCGCAATGGCCTCCTCCCTCGCGGGTGTCGTTCTCCAAATCTCCGACCAGTCGGAGCGAGTCATCCACTCCTTCCACTCGTCCGGATTGGAGCTTCCGTGCGGGTTGCACTGCGCGCGCAGGTAGTACCAGTCGAGGTTGGTGAGAACGGCTTCGGGATCGCAGAGCGGAGGTGACGCTGCATGCTGGAAGACCTCATCCGCCTTTGTGAAGCGGCGAAGGGAATGCCACGGAACGTAGAGGTCATCGGGACCGGGGACGGCGATTGCGTAGCGACAAGACACGGCGTCGAGTGGAAGCCGAACGTCGAGCAGCTTCCAGCTGGCTGGCACGTCGGACGGTACGGGCATCTTGTTCCGACCAGGCACGTGCCGCGGAAACCAGGATTCGTCGCCAGCTCCGCTGTCCCCGTCGATGGCGTAGTCCGAGTGCTCGGCGTGGTACCTCTCGAGCGCCGCTCTCAACGACGAGAACACCCGCGCGACCTCTTCTGGCGCTCCATCGTCACGCGAGAGCCCTCGCACGAACCAGTAGCCCCCGGAGAGGAGCACGAACCCGACGGCGAGCCCGCAGATCCCGCGGAGTCGCCAGGATGAGCTGCGCCGAGCCGTGTCACGCCCTTCGACCAACCGAACTCCTGCGGCGGTTGCCTGTCTCTCTCGGGATTGTACGCCGCCCCAGCGGACCGGGACCGGCAACATCTGCTCCTTGCGCAGGTCCGGCACACGCCCCGGACGACACCTAGACGTCTCGGTTGCTCGCGCTCCGCGCTCGGCATCGACATCAGCTCTTTTTCTCCTGAGCTACCTCGTCACGAGGCGCGGCTCCGAGCGCCGTTTCCTGCTGCGCCAGCCGTGCCTGCGCTACCATGCCCAAGATGATGCAGCGTGCGCTGGTCGGGCTCGCAGTGCTGCTCGTTGCCCTCGGGAGCGCACGCGCCGGCGCGCCGATCGTGATGCGACTCGGTACCATCGCGCCCGAGGGCTCACCGTGGGCCGAGGTGGTGACGCTGCTCCAACGCCAGGTCGGCAAGGCCGCCAGGGGCGCGATCCAGATCAAGCTGTTCCCGGCCGGCGTGCTGGGCGACGAGAGCCAGATCATCGCCGCGGTGGAGCGCGGCAAGCTCGACATCTTCGGCGGCTCGGGCGGCGCGGCGTGGCGGCAGCTGCCCCGAGGCGAGCGCCTACGAGCTGCCGTTCCTGTTCGACTCGGAGGCCGAGGCCGAGGCGGTGGTGGAGCTGACGACCCCGCTGCTCGCGGACATCGCCGCCAGGCGCGGATGGAAGCTCATGGTGCTGACCTCCGTGGGGTTCCGGCACATCGGCGCCAAGCACCCGGTGCGGACCGCGAACGACCTGCGCACCCTGCGCCTGCGCTCGCAGCCGAGCCCGTGGCACGACCGTCTCTGGACCGCCATGGGGGTCCCGCACACGCCCATCGAGCTGACGCAGGTCTCGGACGCGTTCGAGGTGCAGGTCCCGTAACCGATGCTCGTGATCCGCATCCGCAGGTGCGCCGGGAAGGGGGCCTCGTTGATGACCGCGAGGAGGCGGTCCCGATACGCGGGGTTGAGCTCCTTCATCGCCACCGATCCTGGGACCTGCGCGCGGGCGCGACAATCGGGAACCGCAGAGGCATCCAGATCTGATACGTCATGTTCATGAATCGGATACCACCGAGGAGTGACGCGATCACGCACCAGATGCTGCTCACCCTGAAGCAACGCCTCAAGACGAACGGTCTCACCTACAAGGCGCTCGGGGAGAAGCTCGGCCTGAGCGAGGTCACCGTCAAGCGCCTGTTCTCGGGCGCCCGCCTCACCGTGGCGAAGCTGCAGGGCATCGCCGAGGTCCTCCAGGTTCCGCTCTCCGAGCTGTTCCACGAGGCGGAGACCGCGCAGGGCGAGACCGTGTTTCAGCTGAGCCCGGCGCAGGAGGAGGTGCTGGCCAGCGATTTCCGGCTCTACAGCTTCTTCGTGCTGCTCGTCTACCGGGTCCCGGTCGAGCAGATCATGTTCGGCTTCAGGATCAGCCGCTCCCGCGCCGAGCGGTACCTGCTGAAGCTCGACCGCATCGGCATCATCGAGCTGCACCGGGGGCTGCGCTACCGACTCCGGGTGCCGAGCCAGTTCACCTGGAAGCGCGGCGGGGCCGTCGAGAAGCGGATCGTGAATCCCCTCGCCGACGCCCTCTTCAAGGGCCAGCTCCACCAGGGCCAGGAGCGCGCCTGCGAGTTCTTCGTTGCCCGCATGACCCCCGGCCTGCGCATGGAGTTCTCGCGACGCTTCCGCCTGCTGTCCGAGGAGCTCTTCGCGCGCGCGCTCCGCGAGGACTCCACGCACCCCGACGCGCGCAACGTGGGCTTCATGCTCGTGCTGCGGCCCTTCGAGGCCTCGGTGATCCGCACGCTCGAGCAGGTCCAGGGCAGACGGTAGCGCGGGCACTCGGCACCTGATCCCAGATCCCTCCCACGGTCGTCCGGCTGCACCTCTGAATGGGAGATCAGGCGGCGTCGAGGATGCGGGCCACTCCATCGGCCGACGCGCCGAGCGGCTCTCGGCCGACCACGCACACGAAGAGGCGCGTCTTGTCGATCTGGAAGCGCCGCACGGCGATGGGCCTGCCGAGCGCCTCGACCGCGTGGCCGGTCACGTCGATCACCCCGAGCAGTGGGAGCCACGCCGCGAGCTCCTCACAGAGCCCGCGCTCTCCCGACGATGCCAGGCACAGGCCGGTGTCGTCGGCGACCAGCACGGCCTCGGAGCCGGCTGCCGATCGGATCGCGTCCAGCTGGTAGCGCAGGGCGAGCGAGGCGTCCTCGGAGCGGCGGAGGCGACGGTCGGCCATGTGTGTCATGTAGGATATTTTCTTACCTATGCGGCTCGGCGCAAGTTTTCTTGCCTCGCGCGCCGCCGCCGCCGCCTTGCCCCGGTGCCGGGCGCGATCTCTACTGTCCGGATGGCCTGGCCGCGGGCGAGCCGCCTGCGCTTCTGGACGCTGGTCGTGACGGTGACGCTCGGCGTGCAGCTGCCCGCTGCCTGGGCGCTCGGCACCGCCACCGGCGTGCGCTGGCTCGGCCTGCTCGCGCCCCTTGGCCTGTCGCTCCCCTATTTCCTCGGTCTTCGGAACCCGTTCCACGAGCGGGTCGCCCTCGGCATGCGCGCGGTCCTCTTCCCCTTCTTCGCCTGGTGGGCGGGCTCGCTCGTGTTCGTCCTGCTCTGGCCGCTGGTCGCCCTGGCGAGCGCGCTCGAGCTCGTCGAGGCACGCCAGGCGGCGCTCGGCGCCCTCGGGCTCGCGGTGGCGGCGGGGGTGCGCGCGCTGACTCGCGAGCCCCGCATCGTGCGACGGGCCCTCGCGTTGCCCGGCTGGCCCGCCGCGCTCTCAGGCTTGCGCGTCGCGCACCTGTCCGACCTCCACTGCGGCGCCTACGCGCCCGAGGCGCGCGTGGCGCGCTGGGTCGCTCGCACGAACGCCCTCGCGCCCGATCTGGTCGCGGTCACGGGCGACCTCATCGCGGGTGGCGCCGCGCACGTCGCTGCGGTCGCGCGCGCGCTTTCGGCGCTCCGCGCCCCCCTCGGCGTCTGGGTCAGCCTGGGCAACCACGACTACTTCGGCCGGGTCGAGACCCTGATCGAGGCGCTCGAGGCCGCCGGTCTGCGCGTGCTGCGCAACGCCGGCGTCGCCATCTCGCACGGCGGCGGCGCACTCTGGCTGGCAGGCGTGGACGATACCTGGGCCGATCGAGCCGACGTGGGCGCCGCTCTCTCGGCGTGCCCGGTCGGGGCACCCTCGATCGTGATGGCGCACGATCCCGACCTCTTCCCCGACGCCGCGGCGCTCGGAGCGACGCTCGTCCTGTCGGGGCACACGCATGGCGGCCAGGTCGCGGTGCCGTTCCTCGCCCGCTGGCTCACGCCTGCGCGCATCATCACGCGCTTCCCGCTCGGGCTGTATCGACTCGGCGCCTCGACCCTCCACGTCACCACCGGCGCTGGCACGACCGGCCCACCGGTGCGTCTCGGGGCCGCGCCCGAGATCGCGTTGCTCGAGCTGCGCGCTCCTCGATGATCTCGTACGCCTACGGGCGCGGTGAGTAGCCGACTCCGCCGTCGGGTGCGCGGGGACCATCGGTCGGGTGCGAGGGCGGCGGGGCCTTCTTGGGCGGCGGCGGCGGCGCCCCGTAGTCGTCGCGCAGCTTGGCAGCGAAGCGCTCGAGGAAGCGCTCGCGAGCATAGAGCGAGACCTCCTCGGCGCGCAGCCGAAGGCGCACCGCCTCGCGACCGACGCCATCCGTGATGCGAATGAGCTCGAGCGACGCCTCGCGCGCCTTCTTGTCGTCGACGAAGTCGAACATCACGTACCCCACGTCGCGATCGGACTCGCGCACGTGCCAGCGCAGATCCACGCGCAGGTAGCGCAGGGCCGAGCTCCACGTGCGCTAGAGCTCGTAGGACACGTCGCGGGTGGTCGGGTCCGCTCGCACGAGGGCGCTGAGCACGAGCAGCGCGCGCAGGAACGTCATGCCGCCGAGGGGGGGGCGGTGCTCGCCGTGGGCTGGACCTCGTCGGCGGGATCGTCGCCGTGGGCGCTGTCG
>JAHFDS010000610.1 GCA_023248855.1 Myxococcales bacterium | reverse complement strand
GCAGGAGTGTGTCGTGGCCGATCAAGCCCCCTACCTCGGCAAGGACGGCAAGCACCACACACTCCTGCGCGGGGCCTCGCGCGAGCTGTCCTGCGCGGCGTTCGTCGTGCGCACCACGCTCTTCGACGGCGAGCCGCACGCCATCTTGCGCATGGTATCGGGCTCGCTCACGCCCGAGCTCACGCTGGTGGACACGTCACGACCGGCGATCGAGGGCCGGCCGGGACGCCTGTATCGTCTGGTCGGGACGACCCGCCATCCGACGGACGAGGCGGGCCCGGGCGATCTCGTGGCGATCCCGCTGCCCGAAGGGGTGCGCGCGGGCGACACGCTCTGCGATCTGCGGGCTGATTTCACGGTCTCCCTGCCGCAGCCGCCCGATCCAGTGGTGGCCCTCTCGCTCCGGCTCGGACCGCACGAGGAGCCCGGGCGTGCCCTCTCGGCAGCGCGTCAGCTGTGTGCGCTCGATCCCTCCCTGCGCCTCGAAGAAGACGCGGCGGGAGGGCCGCTCCTGGCCGGCTCGGGCCCGCTGCACCTCGAGGTGGCGGTGGACCGGCTGCGCCGCGCGGGGCACGACGTCGAGCTCGTGCCCCCGCGGGTGCCCTACCGGGAGACGGTGCGTGATCGCGTGACCGGCGAGGGGCAGTGCCAGGTGGGCGAGGCGCGCGCGCGCGTGGTCCTCGAGATCGCGCCGCTCGCGCGTGGCGAGGGGATACGCGTCTCCGAGGCCGTGCACCCGGCATCCGGCTCGCTGGAAGCGGCGATTCGCCGGCGGCTGGCGCGCGGCGGCCGCGGCGGCTTTGCCGTCACCGACCTCGAGGTCACGGTGCGCGAGCTGGGCGAGGAGGGCAGCCTCGACGCGGCGGCGCTCGAGCGCGCGGTGGGACGAGCCCTCCGCGTGGCGATCCGGCGCGCGCGGCCGGCCCTGCTCGAGCCGGTGGCGAAGATCGAGATCACCTGCCCCGAGGAGTCGATGGGCGCCGTGATGCGCGATCTCGCACAGCGGCGAGGGCGCGTGCAGGGCGCCGACGCGCGCGGTCAGCAGCAGGTCGTGCAGGCGCTCGTGCCGGTGGCCGAAACGCTGCGCTACGCGGCGGATCTGCGGACGCTGACGGCCGGGCGGGGAGCGTTCTCGAGCGAGCTGTCGCATTACGAGGAGCTGCCGCAGACCCTGGCGGAGCGGCTCTGGGCCTCGGCACAGGTGACCGCGGAGGAGGACGACTAGTGCCGTTCGGCAATGGTTGGATGGCATTCGAGCTTGGAGCACCCTTTCGCGTGCCAGCCGGGCGCGCTGACGAGCGGCACTGATGGCGATCGAGCTGTCGTCGCTCGCGCCCGAGCAGATGAGCGAGGGCCTGCGCAAGGTGGTCGGCCCTGGCGCGCCGGCCGCGCTCAAGATGATGGCGGCGCGTGGTCTGGCGCCGCTCAAGCCGGCCGAGCAGGTGACGGCGCTCTACCAGATCTGGCTCGAGCCCGACGAGGCGTTGCGCCAGGCCGCCTCGAAGAGCG
This sequence comes from Myxococcales bacterium, assembly GCA_023248855.1. Classification (GTDB taxonomy): domain Bacteria; phylum Myxococcota_A; class Polyangia; order JAHFDS01; family JAHFDS01; genus JAHFDS01. Next base: position 2,155 of record JAHFDS010000610.1, on the reverse strand, counting down.
CGACCGAGCTGGGCGACAAGGTGCTCACGACCGCGCTCGCAGAGACCCTCGATCCGCGCGTCTTGCACTTCCTGTCCGAACGCCTCCTCGCACGCGCCGTCATCTACGAGGCGCTGCTGCTCAACCGCGGCCTGGCTGACGACAGCGTGGTGCTCCTGGCGGCACACGCCGGTGAGCGCGAGCTCGAGATCATGAGCGTCAACGAGGAGCGCATCCTGCGCTGCCCGGCCATCCTGACCGCGATGTACATGAACCAGGCGACGCGGCAGTCGACCATCGATCGTCTGGTCGAGCTGTGCGCGCGCAACCGGGTGCGCCCCGAGGGCATCCCGGCCTTCGACGAGGCGGTGGCGGCGGTGGCCGAGCAAGGGCCGCCGGCCTTCGACGGCCAGGCCTTCGCGATCGACCAGCAGATGGCCGAGGCGCAGGCGGAAGCGGCGGCGGAGCAAGCCCGTGCCGACAGCGATGCGAAGGCCAAGGGCATCGCGCCCGCGGTGCTGATCGACGGGGAGCTCGGCGGGGGCGGCGATCCCGAGGACGCCGAGCCGGTGCCAGTGCTGCCCCAGAAGAAGAAGAAGATCCGGATCGAGGACCTGCCGATGACGGCGAAGATCCGGCTCGCCACCACGGGCAACACCTTCCACCGGGCCATCCTCATCCGCGACACCAAGAAGCAGGTCGCCCTCGCGGCGGCGAAGTCCCCGGCGGTGACGGACCTCGAGATCGCGTCCTGGGCGGCCAACCGGGCGCTCAGCGAGGAGGTGCTGCGGTTCATCGCGTCGAGCCGCACGTACACCAAGGACTACGCCGTCAAGAAGAGCCTGTGCTTCAACCCGAAGGTGCCGGTGGCCCTGACGATGGGCCTTCTGCCGCACCTCTTGACGGCCGATCTCGCCAAGCTCGGGAAGTCGAAGAACGTGCCCCAGGCGATCATGACCACAGCGCGCCGCCTGTACGTGCAGCGAACCGAGAAGAAGAAGTGACCGGGGTGGGCTCGGCGCGGTGAGCCCGCTCGATCGCCTCGGCGGGATGTTGCTCTGCCCGCGCGTGACGCTCTCCGCGCTCGCCAGCGGCGGCCCGGGTGGGCTCGGAGACGTGGCCACGTTTGCGCTGCTCGAAGCGGTGCTGCTCGCGGGACCGGACCTGACGCAGGCCGCCCTTCGCGCCAGCACCGTCGGCGTGGGCGTGGCGCTCGGCATGGCCGTCAACGCCGTGATGGGGCGCCTGCTGCTGCCGTGCCTGATCGCGCTTGGCATCGCGGTCGTCCTCACGATCGTCAGCCGCGGGCCCAAGAAGGAGGCCCGGGACCTCGACCTCGCGTCGGCGTGTCTCGTGCCGTTGCTGGCGGCGCGCGCGATCGATGGCATCCTGTGGACGATGCTCGGCCTCGCGCTCGCGACCCCTGTGCTGATCGCGGGCCTGTTCGGCACGCTCGTGCTCGCGGGCCTGGCGATCCGTGAGCGGAGGGCGCCATGACCGAGCCCGACGCCCACGCACGCCGCGCTCGCGCCGGTGGCCGGCTGCTCTCGATCCTGCTCTTGGCCCTCCTTTGCGGCACGGTCTTCTGGATCGTGCGCAACGTCGGCTCGCTCGCGCCCGCGCGTACGGGCGGCACTGCGCCACCGCTCGAGGCGCCGGTCGTCTACGGACAGACGGCCCTCGGTCCCGAGCCCATGCGCCACCTGTCGCTCGCGGCGCTGCGCGGGCGCGTCGTGCTGGTGGACTTCTGGGCCAGCTGGTGTCCGCCTTGCCGCGCCGAAATGCCGACCCTCAAGACCCTCATGACGCGCTTTCCGCGCGACCGGTTCACCGTCGTGGGCGCCGGGGTCGGTGAGCCGCCGGAGGATGCCCGGGCCTATGCGGCCAGCGAGGGCCTGACCTGGCCCGTCGTGGACGGGCAGGGGGCCGCCGCCGCGTGGAGCGTGAGCTCCCTGCCGCACCTGTTCCTGGTCGATGCCTCGGGCACGCTGCGCGGGCAATGGCTCGGGCAGGCGTCGCTCGAGACGCTCGAGGGCGCAGTGCGCGCCGCGCTGCACTAGACTCGTTTCACGTTGAAGTGATTGTGACCATCCCGACCGCCAGCGTCGCGCCCGCAGGGCCGCCCCAAGGGCGCGACCGGGGCCCCACGCAGCGCGGAGCGCGAAGTGGGGGGAAA
>JAHFDS010000187.1 GCA_023248855.1 Myxococcales bacterium | reverse complement strand
GATGCCGGCATGGTCGCCGACGCGCGCCTCCAGCAGCGCTTCACCGAGCAGGGGCTCGCGCCGATGGCGCCCCGGGTGGCGGCCGAGGCGCTGCTGTTCGCTGCGGCCCTCGGCGAGCCGCAGCTCGTCGTCTGCGCCGTGAGCGCCGATCGCGAGGCCGCGCTGCGCGCGCCGTGGAACCTGCCGACGCGGCGAGCGGCGTCGCCCGAGGCCGCGGGCGTGGCGACGTCTTCCGCGGGCGCGACGAGCCTGGTCACGCTCCTGCAGCGGGAGATCGCGCGGGCGCTTCGCCGCGACGCGGCGAGCATCGATCCGGAAGCGAGCTTCCAGGCGCTCGGCGTCGACTCGTTGCTCGCGGTCGAGCTCGTGCGCCAGCTCGAGGCCGCGGTCGGCCGGCCGCTGCCCCCGACTCTGCTGTTCGAGCGCCGGTGCATCTCCGACGTCGCGGCGCACCTCGGGCCAGCGCCGGGCGGCCCGCCCTCGGCCATCGTCCCGGCCGCGCCGACGGGTGTACCGGCGGAGCCCGCCTCGGAGCGCATCGCGCTGCCTGCTCCACGTGAGCTCGCCGAGGGTGGCTACGCCGCGGTGCTCGCGACCCCCGGGGCGCTGCGCCTCGTGCGCCTCGCGAGCGAGCCGCCCGCGGCCGGAGAGATCGAGATCCGCATCGAGGCCGCAGGCGTGAACTTCATCGACGTGCTCGCCACCGCGGGCCTGCACCCACGGATCGGCAGCGCCACGTTCGTGCCGGGACACGAGGTGGCCGGCACGATCACGCGGGTGGGGGCGGGCGTCGCGCTCCTGCCCGGGACGCGCGTGATGGCGCTCGTCCGTGCCGGCGGCTACGCCGAGCGCGTCGTGACGCCGGCGGGATCCGTCACGCCGCTCCCGGAGGGCGTGTCGGCCGAGGACGCCGCCGCGGTGCTCCTCGTGGGGCTCACCGCGATCGCGTGCCTCGAGGAGCACGCGCACGTGCGGGCGGGCGAGACGGTGCTCGTGCAGGCCGCCGCTGGCGCGACCGGCACGGCGTGCGTGCAGCTGGCCAAGCATCTCGGGGCGCGCGTGATCGGCACGGCCGGCGGACCGGACAAGCTCTTGCACCTTCGCCGGCTCGGCGTCGATCACCCGGTCGACTACCACACGACCGACTTCGCCGAGGCGGCGTGGTCGCTGACCAGCGGGCGCGGTGTGGACGTGATCATCGACTCGCTGTCGGGCGACGCGATCCCGAAGGGCCTTTCCGTGCTCGCGCCCGGGGGGCGCTTCATCGAGCTCGGCGCCGCCGGGGTCGTGCCGGTGCCGCCCGTGGATCCGCGCGTGCTGTTCGCACGCGATCAGGCCTTCATCGGCTGCAACGTGGGCCGGCTCGACGCGAGCCCGGCGCGCCTGGGACGCCTGTACGCCCGCCTCCTCGAGCACCTCGCGAGCGGCGCGCTCCGACCGGCCGTCGGTGGCCGCTACCCGCTGGCCGAGGCCGCCGCCGCGCATGCGCTGCTGCGCGCGCGTGGAAACCTCGGCAAGCTGGTGCTGCGCCCATGAGCCCGACGGATCCCCACTGGCGCCAGCTCTCGGAGGGCGAGCTCGAGCTCAAGCGACAGTGCCGCGCGTTCGCCGAGACGCACATCGCCCCGAGCGCGCGCGAGAGCGACCGCCGGAACGCGCTGCCCCACGAGGTCCATTCGGCCGCCTGCGACGCGGGCCTGATGAACGTTGGGTTCCCGATCGCGCTCGGCGGGCGCGGGGTGAGCGCGCGCGCGCTCGCCGCCGGGGGTGAGGAGCTCGCGGCCGCGTGTGCCCCGACGGCGTTCTCGATGGGGTTCAACCACGGCGCGTTGCGGCCGGTGCTCCACGCGGGAACGCCCGAGCAGCAGGAGGTCTTCGTGCGCGCGCTGCTGGCCCGGCGCGGCTACGCGTCGGTGTGCCTGACCGAGGCCGCCACGAGCGGCTCGAACCTCCCCGGGCTGCGCACGCGCGCGGTCCGCACCGATCGCGGCTGGGCGTTGTCGGGCAGAAAGTGCATGGTCGGCAACGGCTGCGACGCGAGCCTGTACCTCGTGCTCGTCGAGGCGTTCGAGGGCCAATCCTCGCGCGGGCTCACCTTCTTCGCGGTGCCGCGCGGCCCCGGCGTCACGGTCGGCGACAACACGGACAAGCTGGGGTTCCGCTGCGTGACCACGCCCGAGGTGATCTTCCAGGGCGCGGAGGTCGACGAGTTTCACCGCGTCGGCGCGGTCGGCGGCGCGGAGGAGATCCTCGGCCCAACGCTCGACTACATGCGCTTCGGGGGCACCTCGGTGATGCTGGGCCTCGTCACCGGGGCGCTCCGCGACGTGGTCGCGTGGATCGACGCGCGCGTCGTTCACCCGGGCGGCCCGCTGTCGGACCGCAGCCACGTGCAGCTCCTGCTCGGCGACCTGTTCGCGGAGCTGCGGACCGCGCGCGCGGGCCTGTTCGAGCTCGCGCTGCGGCTGGACCGAGGCGAGGACGTGAGCCTGCTCTGCTCGATCAGCAAGCTCCGCGCGTCGCGCCTCGCGGTCAAGGCCACGCAGTCGCTGCTCGAGCTCTACGGCTGGCGCGGCATCGACGCCGACTGGTCGATCCAGAAGCGCGCGCGCGACGCGCGGGTCACCACGATCTTCGAGGGCACGAGCGAGATCCAGCTTCTGCACTGCTACCGCGCGCTGCGCCGCAGCCTGGCCGAGGGCGGATGGTTGTAGCCGCATGAAGCTCGTGCCGTTTTCGAAGAACCGAGAGGCGATCTACGATCTCCTGACGCGCGCCAAGCGCTTCCACGCCACGACGAGCGTGCTGCTCGAGCCGGACGTGACCGACCTCTTCGGCGTGCTCGCGGCACGCCGGGCGGCGGGGCGCCCGGTGAGCCTCCTGGCGTGCCTGGTCAAGGCCACGAGCCTCCTGCTGGCGGAGCACCGCCGCCTCAACCACCACCTGTTTCACGGCCTCTTCGTCAAGTACGTGGTCGATTTCGAGCGCGTGGCCTGCAACCTCGTCATGCTGCGCACGGCCGAGAGCGGGGAGCGGATCCTCCTTCCCGTGGTGATCGAGCGCTCGGACGAGCTTTCGCTCGAGGAGATCCAGGCGGTCATCACGCACCACCTGCGGACGCCGCTCGGCGAGCTGCCGCAGATCCAGGCGGTCGAGCGGCTCAAGCGTCTGCCCCGCTTCGTGCTCAAGCTGTTCTCCTACAAGTGCCGCAGCGACCACCGCTTCTACCGCCGCTTCTTCGGCACCTACGGCCTCTCTCCCCTCTTCGCCGAGGACGAAAACGGCGTCCGCGAGGGCCAGCCAGGCGTGCCCACGCACTCGATCTCGAACACCTGCAGCGCCTTCTTTCCGGCGGGCGTGAGCGACAAGCCCGTCGTGATCGGCGGGCAGGTCGTGGTCAGAAAGAAGCTCGCGCTGATGTTCTCGGCGGACCACTTCCTCGTCGACGGCCACGACATCCTGCTGGCCGCCCTCGCCCTCGAGCGCCTCCTCGCCGACCCGACGCGGCTCGGCCTTGGGGCCCCGAGCGTGTAGGGTCAGTCCCGGTCCCGTATCGCCTCCGCGGGCCGCGTGCGCGCCGCCCGCAGCGCAGGCACGAGGCCGCCGCAAAGGCCCATCCCGAGCGCCATCGCGCCGGCCCCGCCGAGCATGCCGAGCGAGGGCTCGAGCGAGAACACCACCTCGGAGAAGTTGGCCGGGTTCACCAGCGAGAGCTCGAGGCCGGACAGCGCCAGCGCCCCGGCGATGCCGAGGGCGCCTCCGGCCAGCGACACCATCACCGACTCGAGCAGAAAGCTCGCGAGCACCTGGCTGGCGGAGAAGCCGAGCGCGCGCAGGACGCCGATCTCGGTCTTTCTCCCGGCGACGAGCGCGTGCAGCGTCACCGCGGCGCCGAGCAGCGCGGCGAGCGCAAAGCCCGCGCAGACGAGGGTGCCGATGCCGAGCACGAAGGCCGCGGAGCGATCGCGCTGGCGCTCGAAGTAGGCCGGTTCGCTCTCGACGTGCAGCTCGAGCGATCGATCCTGCTCGACGCGCGACCGCAGGGGCTCGAGCTCCGACGGCGCGCGCAGCCGCACGCGCACCGAGGACATCAGGGCCTCCCGCCCCGTGGCGCGCTGCACGGCGTCACGGTCGGCCCAGATCTCGGAGTCGACCACGCCGCCGCGCGCGTCGAGCACGCCCACCACGGTCAGCGGTCGCAGCCCGAGCGGAAGCTGCCCGCCGAGCCGCAGCCCTGCGAAGCGCCCGACCAGCGCGCTGCCGATCATCGCCTCGTCAGCGCCCGGCGCCGGCGCGCGTCCCTGTGCGATCCGCAGGCCCGCGCGGAGCGCGAGGGATCGCGGCCCGATGCCGCGCAGGACCAGGCTCGAGATGCCGTCGCCACCCGCGCGATCGAACGACATCGTCACCACCACCTCGGCCTCGGCGAGCGGCTGCCCGTCCGGCCCGGCCTGGATCGAGGGTGCGACCAGCACGCGCGCCACGTCCGCCGCAGGGAACTGGCTCGTGAGCTCGGCTTCGCTGCCCGCGCGCAGCACCATCGCCACGTCCATGGCACCCGAGCGGCCGAGCGCCGCAGCGAGCCCGGTGCGCAGCGCGACCACCATGCCGAGCACCAGCACCGACAACGCGACCCCGAGCGCCGCCGTCCCGGCCATCGCGCGCCGCTCGAAGAGGCTCCGCAGGTGGTAGCGAAGCGGGATCATCGCCCGCCCCCGCGGAGCTGCGCGGCGCACGAGCCCCGGAGCAGGTGGCCCAGGGACAGAAGGCCCGTGGCCGCGCCGAGCCCGACGCCGAGCCCGAGCGCGCCGAGCGCGGTCCGGGGCGCGACCTGAAAGTAGGGGAACAAGCCGCTGAGCTGCGCCTCGACGTACGCGCCGAGGACGTGGTGCACGAGCACGACGGCCAGCGCCACGGCCAGCGCCCCCCCCGCGGCGCCGAGCAGCGCCCCCTCGACGCCGAGCAGCAGGCCGAGCGCGGGCCCGCGGAAGCCGAGGGTCCGCAGGATGCCGTACTCGCTGCTGCGCTCGCGCACGCCCATCGCGAGCGCGTTGCCACACAGGAGGGCCACCACCGCCAGGATGACGATCGAGACCGCGTCGAGCGCGTCGAGGATCGATGCCAACAGGCCGAGGAACGACCGGTTGATGGCGCGCTCGCTCAGGGTCAGCGTGCGCACGTTGCGCGCGGCGAAGCGCTCGTCGATGGCGCGCGCGAGCGCCGCCGGGCTCGTACCGGCCGCCGGCCGCGTGACGATCCAGCCGAGCCGGCCCCGGCGCCACGCCGGGATGGCCTCGTCGAGGCGCGACCAGTGCAAGAGGAGCTGGCTGCGCACGGGGGACTGCCGCGTCGTCGAGTACACGCCCTCGATGCGCAAGCTCCAGCGCCCCGGGTACACGGTCCCGTCGAGGACGAGCGTGTCTCCGACGCGCACGCCGAGGGTGCCGGCCAGCGTGTCGCCGAGGACGGCGCCCTCGCGGCTCGCGAGCCAGCGCTTCCGCGCGGCCGGGTCGAGCGCGATCTCGTCGTAGACGGCCAGATAGCTCGCGGCGTCGACGGCCAGGCTCGTGAACACCGTGGTCGGGTGCTTCGGGTCGCGGCCGGCGAACCAGTTGGCGAAGCTCGCGGTGCGGACCCCGGGCAGGTCGCGCACCTCGTCGGCGTAGGCGCGCGGCAGGACGAGCGTGAACGACACGCGGTTGCGCGTGCCCAGCCGGTCCTCGGCCGCGCGCTCGTACGTGCCGTGCCAGGCGCCGACTGTCGTGCGAAGGAGGATGAACGCGGTCAGGGCCACCGCGAGCGCGACCACCGTGGCGAGGGTGCGGCCCGGCTTGCGCAGCACGTTGCGCAGCGCGAGCCGGACCAGGCTCAACCCGACCTCGCCGGCGCGCGCGCTGCCAGCACGTTGTGGGCGGGCAGCGTGCAGGCGTGCACGATCGAGAAGCCCGCGCGCTCGAGGTGCACGCGATGCTCGGCCAGGCTCATGAGCTCGCGGTAGCCGAAGTTCACCTCGTCGCGGAACGCGCGGTAGAACAGGCGCACGAACACCGTGTCGCGCGGGCAGCTCGAGATCTCGAGCGCCCCGGGCCGCAGGAACCGTCCCAGGGCCGCGAGGAGCCGCGCCTTGCCGGCGTCGGGATAGTGCTCGATGAGCCCCCAGTCGATGCCCACGTCGAATCGCGCCGTTTCCGCCACGGTGAAGAGGTCCGCCTGGACGTACTCGATGCGCGCGCGATCCCGCCGCACCACGAGCTCACGGGTGGGCCAGCCGCGTGGGGCGCGTACGCGGACCTCCTCCGGGGCCGCGTCAAAGCGCGCGAAGGCGACCGGGTCACTGTCGATGAGGAGCACGCGCCCGCCCGCGCCGAACAGGGACTGCACGAGCAGCGCCTCCCATCCGGCCTCGGCGCCGAAGTACACGACGTCGGGGTCGCGCGGGATGGGCAGGCGTGCGAACGCGGCCGCCTTGCGCCGGAGATCGAGGATGGCGTCACGCTTTTGCGTGACGAACGCGGCGCCGAGACGGAGCAGCCGGAGCCAGAGCGGGTGTCGCCGCCCTTGATTGATGCGCCACCACGGCTGCGCCTGGAGTCGCTCGAAGCTCTGGTTGAACTGTCCCCAGGCGACCTCGCCGCGGTGCGCGGGATCCACGACCGCGTCGGGATCGAAATCGTCGGAGAGCTTCGCGGTTAGGCGCATCTCCCGCCGATCCTACCGCGCGGCCCCCCGGGGCGTGTCCTTGACGAATCGCGCGATGTGCTCGGCGATCGCGTCGTCGACCTCGTTGGCCATCCAGTGCGCCGCGTGGGCCAGGCGCACGTGCTCGACGCGGGGCGCGGCCCGGCGCAGCTGCCGACGCAAGATGGCCATCATCAGGCGCATCCGGAGCCCGCTCTTGCAGCCAGAGAGGAGCAAGATCGGCACGGTGAGCCGGTCGAGCGCCACCGGATACTGCGCCTCGAGCGTCTCGAAGAGCGTGCGCCCGGTGTCGCGATCGCCGCGCGCGCGGGCCTCGAGGTGGAGAGCCAGGGCCGCCCCGGGAAATCGCGCAGGCTCGGCCACGCGCAAGAAGGATCCGGTCCAGTTCTGGAAGGGCCCGGTGTCGCGCGCGAGCACGTCGCGCAGGTACCGGTGGCCCGCCGCGCGCGCGAAGCGGCGGCTCGGCAGCACGAGCGGCTCGAGCAAGACCAGGCGAGCGACGCGCTCGGGGCGTCCGATCGCGCAGAGCACGGCGAAGAGCCCGCCCAGGGAGTGCCCGGCGAGGGTCGCCCCTGGCCGCAGCGCGGCGACCGGCGGGCCGAGCGTCGCGACGAGCGCCTGCCAGCTCGGCGCGGCGAGCGGCGGTGCGTCGTGGAACCCCGCCAGGGTCGGCAGGAGCACGCGAAGGCCCCGCGCGACCAGCGCCTCGCCGAGCGGCCGGTAGAAAGCGCCGCCGAGATCGTTGCCGTGCACGAGCAACAGGTCACCCGAGGGCGCGTCCGCTGGCCCGAGTGTGAGCATCACGAATGCTACGTGGGCTGGGGCATTCGCTGGCTCAAGGGATCCGAGCTCGCGAGCGTGAAGTAGAAGGTGCTCCCGACGTCGACTTCCGACTCGACCCAGACCTTGCCACCGTGCAGCTCGACGATGCGCTTGACGATGGCCAGGCCAGCGCCGCTGCCACCGCCGTGGGCGTCGCGGGCGTGGAGCCGCTTGAACATCTTGAACACCCGCTCGGCGTACTGGGGCGGGATGCCGATCCCGTTGTCCCGCACATAGAAGGTCAGCGGCGCCCCCTCCCAGCTCTCCTGGTGGCAGCCGATCTCGATCCAGCGGGACGGCTTGTCGCCGTACTTGAGCGCGTTCGTGATGAGGTTCCGGAACACCTCGGCCACCCGGACCCGGTCGCAGCGGATGGTCGGCAGCGGTCGGGGCTGGCGCACCTCGACGTGCTGCTCGTCGAGGCGGATGCGCACGGAGTCGATGACCTTGGCGACGACGACCTCGAGATCGGTCTCGGCCCACGACATCTCGACCCGGCCGAGCCGCGAGAACTGGTGCAGGTCGTCGATCAGCCCTTGCATCCGCTGCGCCAGCCGCTCGATCGTGGCCAGCTTGGCTTTCCCGTCCTGGTCGAGCAATGGCTGGTAGTCCTCGCTGACGAACTGCGCATAGCTCTGGATGCCCCTGAGCGGCTCCTTGAGGTCGTGGGAGACGACATGGGCGAAGTCATCGAGCTCACGGTTCGACGCGGCGAGCGCTGTCATGGTGCCACGCAGATCGACCTCGACGGCGCGCAGCTGTTCTTCGACGCGCCTGCGCTCGGTGACCTCGTCCGAAAGCGCGATCGCCGTCTGACGCCGCGCCTCCGCGAGGCGGCGCACCGCGTGCGCGTAGCGGAGCAGGACCCCGGCCAGCGCCACCATGCCGAGCACAGTGCCGATGATGAGCAACGTCAGTCGCGTTCCGAACTGGGTGCGGGCCTCGGTCATTGCATGGAGCGGCACCACGACCTCGAGCACGCCGCGCACATCCCCCTCCTTCCAGTCCTTCTTGGGCGAGTCGGGGTGATCGTTGTGACAACCGACGCAGGAGCGGCGCATAGGGTCGGCAACGGCGTAGCGCAGGGAATGGTGGCCATCGACCACCTCGAATTTGTAATATGGCTGCTCGGGATGTCGTTGCAGCGCTTCCCAGGCGTCGCGGTCGAAGGCGTCGCGCAGGCCGCCGGCCTCCCGGCGCCAGGGAAAGGGGTAGGGGCTATAGAGGCGGCTTCTTCCTCCACCCCGGGCGGTGAGCTGTTCGCCGATGAGCAGCGCCAGCGTGGCCGGCAGCGGCACCGCCCCCCTCTGCTTGGCGTAGTCATGGGTGATCGCGACGTCGCCGCGGGCGCGGAGGCGCGCCACGACCTCCGAGGTATAGAGCGTGCGGAACTCGGCAAGGGCGCGCGAATAGTTCTCGGCGTGCTCCAGGGCCTGCTGGCGGAGGAGGGCGTTCTGCTGGGTCGCGACGCTCCACAGCGCCGCAGCGAGGCACGACACCGCGACCACGGCGCAGCAGACGATCAGCGCGCCGTGGCGACCGGGCGGCGCGGCCGCATGCTCCCCGGCCGACGAGCCGGCAGCCTGCGCCGCCCACGATTCAGCCGAGTCGCTCACGCAACCTGTCCTCCCGGAGTCGCCTACCTGCGCGTGCAGTGCGCAGCGCGCGGGGATCCGTCTACGACCCCACGCCGCGCATGAAGAGACGATTGAACTGGCTGATGAAGAGCTCGTTGTCTCCGGTCTTCTGGATGAACCCGATGGCGCCACATTCACGGGCCAGCTGCTCGAGGGCGGACACCGGCAGGCCCGAGTGCAGGATCACGATGGGGCAGGGCGTCCCATCGTTCTTCCTCAGGAGCGACGCGATCTGATCCCCGTTCAATCCCGGTAGCCCCACGTCCATGAGCACCGCATCTGGTCGCTCCCGGAGCACGATCGCGGCGGTTCCGAGGGGCATTTCCCTTAGCAAGCAATCGTAGCCAGCCTGCTCCAGCCGACGACGGCTCACGTCCAGGTCCACGGGGCTGTCGTCGACGATCAGGACCAACCTGCGACGGGCCTTGGCTTCTCGCTCATGGGTCGGCATTCGCGGCTCGGGGGCATCTCGATGCTTGGCTGGATCATACGACGCCGCGATCCCAAGTAGCCAAAGGTTTCTCGTCCGGGCCAACCATTGAGCCAGGGTCGGGTACGAGCCGGGCCGGCGCGGCTATTGGAGCTCGCCCCCGAGCCGCAAGCCGCCGCTGAGCTCGGTCCGGCCGAGCGTGACGCGATCGGTCATCCAGTCGCCGCAGCCGAGCAGGCAGCTCTGAAACCTCCATGGTGTGCACGCACGTGCTTGCACACGAGCGCACCTCCGCGCATCACGGCGTTTCGAGTGACTTCGTCGCGCGGCGGCCGGCTGCGCAACCCGGCACGCCGGTTGCTGTGCAGCCACCCGAGGAGGCAGCGCATGACCACGAGATGGCGATGGTCGATTGCCGCACTGGGGCTGGCATTCGGCTTCGAAAATGGCTGCACCGAGCCGCGCTCCGTGGAAGGGCCACCCACCGGTGCGGACGGCCAGGCGTGGTCGCCAGACGCCAGCGCCGCGCCGACGGGCCACGGCACGACAGGCGATGCGGCCGTACGGCGGGGAGACGCCGCCGCTCCTCCTCGCGACGACGCCTCCGTGCGCCCTGACGCGGCACTGGGCCGGGATGCCCCGGGCCCGGACGCCTCGGGACCGGCCGCCCCGGACGGCCCACGTCTTCCGCCCGAGACCGGGCATCCGAGGCTCTTCCTGCGCGCGTCGGACCTGCCGCGGCTGCGTGCGTGGGCCAGCGCCGGAAACCCTGTCTATCAGCGTGGGCTCGCCGTACTGGCGGCCAGCGCGAAGGCGGACATGGACCGTGGTCTCGTCCCGAGCTCGGACAATGGAGGCGATGCCTACCCGGGTGAATACGGGGCGGAGAAATACGCCGAGCTGTTCGCGTTCCTCTCCTTGGTGAGCCCCGGGTCGGTCGAGCGCGACGACTATGCGCAGCGGGCGCGCACGTGCCTCATGTACGTCATGGATCGCGCCGTCCTCGGGGTCGCCGCGGGCCAGCCGTTCCGGGGGCCAGGCTTCGCCGTTCGCGACCGCTCGCGCTGGTACGGGGAGGCGTTTGCGCTCACCGTCGACTGGATCTACGGCTCGCTCACGGCGGCCGACAAGGCGACCATTCGCACCGTGTTCGCCCGCTGGATCCAGGAGGATCTGCACGCGACGACCTCGGGGCTCGATCATCCGGAGCCGGTCGGGCTGCTCGACGACCCGACGCTCCTTTCGAATCGTGAGCGCGCTCGCACGGCGGGGAACAACTATTTCGACGCGCACATGCGGAACCTCGGCCTGATGGCCCTGGCCCTGGATCCGGCCGATGACCCCGACGGCAGCGTCCGGGGGCACCTCGCCAGCGCCACTGGCGCGTGGCTCTACATGGTCGATCACCTGATGCGCACCGATCTGGCCGGAGGGATGCCGGCCGAGGGCTTCGAGTACAGCCCGCAAGCCATCGGGTACGTGGCCCAGTGGCTGCTCGCACTGTCCACCTCGGGGCGGGACGATCCGAACGCCAGCCCGGTGCCCGAGCCGCAGGTCGTGCTCTCCGACAATCCATTCTGGGACGACCTCGTCCCCGCGTACCTCCACTCGCTCAGCCCCGAACCCACCCTCTTGCCGGGCATCGAGTGGCTGGGGCCGGTGTATCAGCCGGCGTGGTATGGCGACGGCGAGCACTACTTCGCCGGCGACTTCATCGAGGTCTTCGGGCCGGTCGGGCTCTACGACGCCGCGCACGGACGGGGCGATCGCCTGGCCGACCTGCGCTGGATCCAGACCCACCTGCCGCCGGGCGGCGAGGGCGCGCTGCTCGCGCGGGCCAGGGCCACCGACTCGATGCTCACGCCGATCCTGTATTTCCTGCTGCTCGATCCAGGGGCGGCGGCCCCGTCCGATCCGCGCCCTCGCATGCCGAAGCGGTTCTTCGCGCCCGGGATGGGGCGCCTGCTCGCGCGCACGAGCTGGCGGCCGGACGCGACCTGGCTCACCTACAAGATCAGCTGGTCGAGCATCGACCACCAGCTCGCGGACGGCAATCAGCTCGAGCTCTTTCGCAATGGTGAGTGGCTCACCAAGGAACGCACCGGCTACGGCGATGACATCGGCTGCAGCGATTATCACAACACGCTGGCGATCGAGAACGATCGTCCGACGCACGACGACCCGGGCTATCGCCGCACAGCCTGGTTGCGCGGCTCGCAATGGATGCACGTGGCCTCGGGAGACGGCCGCGTGGTGGCGCGCAGCATGGACGGCGACTTCGTGCACGTCACCGGCGACGCGACGGATCTCTACAACTCCGCCTACGAGGGCGCCACCGACGTGCGACACGCCAGTCGCTCGATCGTGTGGCTGCCGCCGGATCGCGTGGTCGTCTACGATCGCGCCCAGACCGCGACCGAGGGGAGGTTCAAGCGGTTCTGGCTCAGTCTGCCGGCCGAGGCGCTCACGAGCGGGCGGCAGGCGACCATGACGACGCCGACTGGTCAGCGGCTGTTCGTCGAGAGCCTGCTGCCGCGCGACGCGGTGCTCCGGGTGGAGCCTGCGGAGGCCCTGGATGGCCAGCCCGCGCCGCAGGATCCGATCCGGTTTCGCCTCCGGGTCGAGCCCGCCAGCCTCACGCGCGACGTGCGATTCCTCCACGTGCTCGAGGGCGCCGACGCGGGCGGGTCGCGGAGCGCGGCCACGCTCGTGCAGAGCGACGGCGGCGCGGCGTTCGAAGGCGTCGTCTCGGCCGACACGGCGGTGCTGTTCCCACGCGACCTGGGTGGCGCCATCGACACCGTGACCTACCTCGTCCCCTCGCGAGCCCGGCGCCACCTCGTCACGGGCCTCGATCCAGCCGGGACCTTCACCATTGCCCTTCGGCCGGAAGGCGCGGGCACGCGCGTGACGATCACGCGCGGCGGCGGGCGACGCCCGGATCCCGGCGGCGTCCTGGATTTCTGACCGGGCGGCGGCGTCAGCCGCCCGGGAGCACGGGGACGGGGACCCGCGCCGGACCAGCGCCATTGCCGAGCTCGCCACGACGATTGCCGCCCCAGCAGCGAAGGTCCGCGCCTTCCTTGCGGATGCCGCAGGTGAACGCGTCGCCGGCGTCGAGATCACGCCAGAGCTCGCCAGTGCCGCCCGGCCGGGCGGTCGCGGACAAAGCGCTGGTCGTGCCGTCGCCGAGCTCGCCGCTGTCGTTCGAGCCGACGCACTCCAGGGCCCCCGAGGAGGTCAGGCCGCAGACGTGCTGGCTCCCGGCGCGCACGCTCTGCCAGGCCGCCGTGCCGGGCACCGCCGCGGGCGTAGCCGACGGCCCGAAGGAGCCCCAGCACAGGAGGCCAGACGCCCGAAGGCCGCAGGAGTAGGTGGCCCCAGCGCTGACGGCGAGCCAGCCGGGGCCGAGGTCCACGAAGTCCTCTGGTCTGCCGGGGTCACCGCCGAGCTGATGGTCGTCATTGCGCCCCCAGCAGAAGAGCTGCCGCTGGCCCAGGGCGTCGCGGATGCCGCAGGTGTGCAGGGCGCCCGCGCTGATCTGCACCCAGTCGCCGCCCGTGCCCACGGGCTGCGGCGCGATCGGACCGCTCGCTGGATCCACGCCGAGGCGATGATCGGCGCCATTGCCGAAACAGAACAATCTGCGCTGACCGAGCAGCTCCCGGATGCCGCAAACGTGCTCGACTCCGGCGGTCACCTCGACCCAGTCCGAGTTGGGATCGCGCACGCGACGCGGCGTCGTGACGGCGCCCGGTGCGGCCTCGACGCCGAGGGTTCCCGGCGCATTGTGGCTGCCCCAGCAATGCAGGGAGCGGTCCATGGCAATGCCACACGCAAATCCACCCTCGAGGTCGGGCGCCGGCGCGGATCCCTCTGGCGTCGGCACCGAGGTGACCACGGCCGAGAAGCGCAACTCGCTCGTCACCTGCACGGGCGTCGTCTGATCGAGCACCTCCGAGCCATTGCCGAGCTGCCCCCGGACGCCCTGTCCCCAGCACCAGATGGCGCCCGTCCCGCCCGAGACGGCGCACGCGAACCGCGACGACAGCGAAAGGCTCGTGAAGCCGCCAGCGCTCACCATGACCGCGGCGGGCCGCCGCGGCGCCGCGATCCTGCCGTCCCCGAGCTGTCCCTCGGCGTCGTCGCCCCAGCAATAGGCCTCGCCGGAAGCGGCGATCCCGCAGGTGTACGACTCGGCGGCCACGATCGCCTTCCAGCGCTCGGAGGTGACGACGGCGCTCGCCTCGGCGTGATCCGGCAGGTAGCGATCGCTGCCCAGCTCGCCCAGGCGGCTCGATCCCCAGCAGAAGGCCGCGCCGTCCCGGAGGCCGCACGTGTGCGCGCCCCCGGCGGCGAGGGCGCTCCAGGCGGCTTCGCCCGGGACCGCCAGCGGCAAGGGCTGCACGCCCTCGGGAAGGCCGGTCTCGCCACGCAGGTTCTGGCCCCAGCAGTAGGCCTTGCCCGCGCGGGTCCACGCGCACGTATGCGTTTGACCGCATGTGACGTCCTGCCAGGGCCCGTCGATCGGTGGCACCTCGATCGGCGCGGCCGCCTCGCCGGGCTGCTTGCCGGGGAACGCATTGGCGCCCCAGCAATAGAGTCGCCGCGAGGCGCCGTCGTCCCGGAGACCACAGGTGTGGGCGACCCCCGCGCGGACGTCGGTCCAATCGCCAGAGCCGCCGACCTCGAGCGGTCCCTCCGGCACCGAGCCGAGGGTGCCCGCACCGCGCTGACCGCCGGCGTTTTCCCCCCAGCAGAGCAGGTGGCCGTCGCGGCGAATGGCGCAGGCGTGTCTCTCCCCGGCGGTCACGGCGCGAAAGCGGGTCGCGCCACCCACGATGGCGACGCCCCCTGGGCCGGGCGTCGCGCCGAGGAGCCTGTCCTGGCCCCAGCAGAGCAGCTCACCGTCGTCGCGCAGGCCGCACGAGATCTGGCCGCCGGCGCTCACCGCGGAGAAATCCGAATGACCGGTCACGCGCAGCGGCGTTCCGCTGCTCGGCATCGCGGCGACGCCGAGCTGTCCGTCGGTGTTGCGGCCCCAGCACCAGAGCGTGCGCTCGCCCGTGACACCCTGCTGGA
>JAHFDS010000609.1 GCA_023248855.1 Myxococcales bacterium | reverse complement strand
CTCGACGGCGTGCTGTTCATCGACCGGCTCGAGCCGGTCAGGCGAGACCGCATCAAGCGCGCGATCAAGAAGGAAGGCCTGCGCGAAGACGCTCCGCACAGCGCGCTGGCGCTGTAACTCCCGCCTCTTCCATCCCGCTGCTGGTCCGGAATAGTTCTCTCCAGATCGCGCGGGAGCTGCAACGCCCGCTCGAGTCACGCAGATCCACGCGGCAGCGGACTCAGCGCTGACCAAGGTCGCCGCCGACCTGTGGCAGAATGCCGATGATGATCTGTCCGTCCTGCGGCACGCCGAGCCGGCCTGGCGTCAAGTTCTGCGAGGAATGTGGCGCCCGGCTCGAGCTGAGCTGCCCCGCCTGCGGGGCGCGCGTCCCACCTGACAAGAAGTTCTGCGGCGCGTGCGGCACCCGCCTCACCACCGTGGTCGCGCCTGACTCGAGCCTTGCCTTCCGACGGACTCGCGAGAGCCCCGGCGGCGTGCCCGTCCTCCCGCCCGAAGACGCCCGCTTCGCCACGCCGAGCGGCTACACGCCCGCGCACCTCGCCGAGCGCATCCTTAAGGATCGGGCGGCGCTTCAGGGCGAACGCAAGCAGGTCACCGTGCTGTTCGCCGACGTCTCCGGGTTCACGTCCATTTCGGAGCGCCTGGACCCGGAGGACGTGCACGCTCTCATGAACCAGGCGTTCGAGCGCATGCTCGCCGAGATCCACCGCTACGAGGGCACGGTGAACCAGTTCCTGGGCGACGGCCTGATGGCGCTCTTCGGCGCGCCGGTCGCCCACGAGGACCACGCCCGGCGCGCCGCGCTGGCGGCGTTCGGGATGCAGCGCGCGCTCGCCGCGTATCACGACGAGCTGCAGCGCGCCCGGGGGATCGACTTCCGCATGCGCATGGGCCTCAACACCGGCCTCGTCGTCGTCGGCGCCATCGGCGACAACCTGCGAATGGACTACACCGCGGTCGGCGACACGACCAACGTCGCGGCCCGGATGCAGCAGACGGCCGAGCCCGGACAGATCGTCGTCGGCGACGCGACCGGCCGGCTCATCGCCGATTACTTCGAGCTGCGATCGCTCGGCACCGTCACACTGAAGAACCGGGCGGAGCCGGTGGAAGCCTGGGCGCTCGGCGCGCCGAAGCACGGGGGCGCGCGTCGGCCCGTCGCCCCTCTCCTGGGCCGCGACGACGCGCTCGCCGCGCTCACGCGCGCGTTCACAGCCGCGCGCTCCGGCCGTGGGCAGGTCGTGTATGTGGTCGGCGAAGCCGGCATCGGCAAGTCGCGGCTGCTGCTCGAGCTGCGCCGGCGGTTCGGCGCCGACGGCGCGTGGCTTGAAGGCCGCTGCCTGTCGTTCGGCCAGGCCACTCCGTTTCTGCCGCTCGTCGACGCTTTGCGACAGAGTTTCCGGGTCGAAGACACGGACGGGGAGGCGGAGGCGCTCGCCAAGGTTACCGCCGGCCTGCAGGAGGTTGGGGCGCGGGCCCAGGAGACCGCACCTTACGTCCGCTACGTCCTCTCGATGGATCCCGGGGACCCTGCCGTTACCACCATGGATCCCACCGAGCGCCGCGGGCGGCTGTTCCAGGCGCTTCATCAGGTGTTGCTCCTCCGGAGCCGTGCCCGGCCCCTGGTGCTGGTGGTCGAGGACCTTCAGTGGATCGACAGCGCCTCCCAGGACTTCCTGACGTTCTTCATCAACGGCCTTGCCGGCGCGGCCATCCTGCTGATCCTGACCTACCGGCCAAGCTACCGCGGTCCCTTCGGCGAGCATACCTATGCCTCGCGCGTGGTCTTGCAGCCGCTCGACGATGCCGATGCCCGGCGGGTCGTGCACGCGACCCTTGGCGTCGAGGATCTCCCCGAGGATCTGGCGCGCCTGATCGCCCGG
This sequence comes from Myxococcales bacterium, assembly GCA_023248855.1. GTDB lineage: Bacteria > Myxococcota_A > Polyangia > JAHFDS01 > JAHFDS01 > JAHFDS01. The sequence goes on along the minus strand of JAHFDS010000609.1, from coordinate 1,783 downwards.
AAGGCCGAGGGCAATCCGTTCTTTCTCGAGGAGATTGGCCGGTCCCTGCTGGAGACCGGCGTGGTGCGCAAGAGCGACGGCCATCTCACCCTCGTCCGCGCAGCATCGACGATCGTCGTGCCGGATCGCGTCCAGGACGTGATCGCCGCACGCATCGATCGGCTGGCCGAGGATCAGAAGCGCACCGTGCAGGTGGCGTCGGTCATCGGGCGCGAGTTTACGCTCCGGCTGCTGCGCCGCGTGGCGGAAACCCCCGACAGCCTTGAGCGCGCGCTCAGGGACCTGATGTCGCTCGAGTTCATCTACGAGCGGCTCGCGCCCTCGGACGTGGAGTACGTCTTCAAGCACGCGCTCACCCAGGACGTCGCCTACGAGTCCATGCTCCACGCGCGGCGGCGCGAACTGCACGCCCGGATCGGCACGGCCATCGAAGAGCTGGCCGCCGACCGCCTCGAGGAGCGCGCCGAGGAACTCGCCTACCACTTCGTCCGTGGCGAGGCGTGGCCGAAGGCTGCGCGTTACGCTCGCCTGGCTGGCGATCGCGCTGCCGGCCTCTGTGTCGACGACAGGGCCGTGGAGTTTTACGAGCGCGCGCTCGATGCGCTCGGTCGGCTGCCCGCTACGGTCGAGACTGGGCGATCAGGGATCGACATCCGGCTCGCGCTGCGCGCCCCCCTCTGGCGGGCCGGACGGCTGGACCGCCTCATCGAGATCTTCCGGGACGCCGAGAGCCTGGCGAACCAGTACGGCGAAACCCGGCGCCTCGATGTCGTCTACTCGTTCTTCGTCCAGTACTATTGGGCGAAAGGCGAGCAGGAGCAGGCCATCGCCTACGGCCGGCGCTGCCTGGAAATCGCGCAATCCAGCAACGACCTGTCGCTGCGGGTGACTGGGCTTTTCTATCTCGCCCACGCGTACCAGGCGCTGGGTCGGTTTCCCGAAGCGCTTGAGAAGGTGACCGCCTTGATCGATGCCCTCGAAGGGCCCCGGCGGACGGAACGCTTCGGCCTGTCAGGGTTGCCGTATTGCGGCGCCTGCGCCGTGGGCACCGAGTGCCTGATCGAGCTTGGTGAGAATGCCGGCGCGGCAGAGCTCCTGCAGCGGGGCGAGCAGGTCGCTGAGGACACGAATCATCTTTACAGCAAGGTGCCGCTCGCCGTCGCGCGCGCGTATCTTCTCCTCGATCACGACGCAGCGGCCGATGCCATCGGCGCGCTGGAGCCCGCTGTCGCCGTCTGTCGTGAGAAGAGATTCGTCGGTCAGCTCATGCGAGGGCTGACGGCACTGAGTCAGGCGTACTCGGCCGTTGGCCGGGCGTCCGAAGCCATTCCGCTCGTCCGCGAGGCGATCGAGCTGCAGGAGAAGGCCGGTGCCTTCGTCAACCGCGCGCTGTGGATTCGCAAGCTAGCCGAGGCGTACCTCCACGCGGGCCAGCTCGACCAGGCCGATGCCACAGCCAACGAGGCGCTCGGCTTCGCGCAGCGTCACGGCGAGCGCTCGCACGAGGCATGGACCCGGTGGCTAATCGGCGAAGTGGCCCAGCGCCGCGGCGACCGTGAGACGGCCGCTCATCAGTTCGAGGCCGCCCAAGCTATCGCCGCTGAGCTGGGCATGCGTCCGCTGGCCGAGCGGTGCCGAGAGGGCTTGGCCCGCGTGGCTGGCGGATGAGAGTGCTCTTCTACGGAACTCCGCCCTTCGCGCTGCCGACGCTCGAGGCCCTGCTCGCGTCTCACGAGGTGGTCGGCGTCGTCACGCAGCCGGACCGGCCGGCCGGCCGCGGCCA
>JAHFDS010000608.1 GCA_023248855.1 Myxococcales bacterium | reverse complement strand
TTGCCCGCCCCCGCATTGCCCGCCCCCGCATTGCCCGCCCCCGCGCCGCCGGGCATGCCGCCCGAGCCCGATGACCCGGCAGCGCCGTCTGTCGAGCCACTTCCCCCGGCGCCCCTCGGGGCCAAGGCGGCGTCGGAACCGCAGCCGAGGACAACGAGCAGGGGGATCAGGAGAGTTGGCTGTGTCATGCCCCCGCCTGGTGCAGAGGCCGTGCCTCGACCAAGGCTCAGGAATTTCTTGCCTGGGTTCTCCTTCACCCGGGTCCGGTGCCCCCGGGTGTGATCGGCCCGATCACGTGGCAGGACCGCCGGCCAGGCTGGGTCAATCTGTGCCAGTAGGTGCACAGCGAGACGCAGCACGCGTCGAAAACCCCAGAAAAACAGCGTGTCTTGCGCGGCACAGTCGGTGCACAGGGGGTGATGCGGAGGACACGATGCTTGGTCAACGAATTGGATTCGCGATCCTGTCGGCCCTGTCGCTCGCTGCCGGAGCCTGCGCCGAGGAACCCACGAAGAAGCCGCCGCCCGGCACCAGCCAGACGGCTCCCCTCATGCGGCGCGCGACCAGCTGCGAGGACCTCGAGGCTGCGCTCAAGGACGACATGCGTGAGCGCCTTCGCGCCGCGATGCGCGCGCAGACCTCGAGCGGCAGCGGCGGTCTGAGCGGGGGCTTCGACGGCGGCGTCTCCGGCCCCGAGGGCCCCGGGGCCACCGGCGGCAGCGGCGGCCCCTGGAGCGGCAGCGCCGGTGCAGGCGGCGGCCCCAGGGGCGGCGGCGAAGGCGGCGGGGGCGACCCGACCTCCGGATCCGCCGGCATGGCCGGCGGCACCTCCGCGCCGCCGGATGGCTCGTACACCGACACCAACACGCAGGTCCCTGGTGTCGACGAGCCCGACTTCGTCAAGACCGACGGCGACCGCATCTACCTCGTTCGCGCCGGGCGCCTGCACCTCGTCAAGGCCTGGCCAGCGACCGAGCTGGCCCTGCAGACCTCGGCGCCGATCGAGGGCTCGCCCTTCGAGATGTTCCTGTCCGGGCAATCGGGCAATGCGACGCAGAAGATCGTGGTCTACTCGCGCGTCGATGGCACGGCCATCTACCAGGCCGCGGGCGTCGCGCCACCCTTGTCCGGCGGGGGTGGCTTCGCCGGCGCTGGCGGCGGCCCGATGGGCGCCGGGCCGGGCTTCATTGCCGGGCCCGTCCTCATCAAGGTGACGGTGCTCGGCGTGGCCTCCGGGGCGCCCGCCATCGAGCACGAGGCCTACCTCGAGGGCAACTACGTGTCGGCGCGGCGCGACCGTGACCATGTACGGACGGTGCTGCAGGTCGACCGCAAGGGGCCCGAGCTGCGTCTCTACCCCAACGAAGACGACCACCAGAAGGCGCTCCTCGTCGTGCTCGAGCAGCTGTCCGGGCAGGGCCGGCACGTGCGCGACATCTCGAGCGAGGAGCTCGGCCGCCTCGTCCGCGAGGCGCTCGGCGACGTCATGGTCCAGGAGAACGAGGCCATCATCTCGCAGATGTCCTATCGCGACTGGCTCCCGCGCACGTTCCGCAAGGACGGCCGCGTCACCGCGACGGCCGTCGCGTGCGACCAGTTCTTCCTCCCGAGGGCCGGCACCACGCAGGCGGGCATCACGCACGTGGCGCCGCTCGACCTCGGCAACCTCCGAGGGGCCGACGACGGCACGGCGATCCTCGGCGTCGCCGACACCGTGTACGAGAACGCCACGTCGATGATCCTCGCCAGCAACTTCGCCGAGTACGGGCCCGAGGGCATCGGCCAGAAAACCTTCCTGCACCAGTTCAGCCTCGGTGCCGGGGCCACGCCCACGTACCAGGCGTCCGGCTCGGTCGACGGGTACATCCACGGCCAGTTCGCGCTCGACGAGAAGGACGGGTTCGTCCGTGTGGTCACGACAGCCGGCGAGCCCTGGAGCGGGCAGGGCACCACCAACCACCTGTTCGTGCTCAAGGCCAGCGGCGATGCGCTCGAGCTGGCCGGTGACGTGGGCGTGCTGGCGCGCGGTGAGCAGGTGTACTCGGCGCGCTTCGTCGGCGACACCGCCTACATCGTGACGTTCCGGCGGACCGATCCGCTGTTCGTCATCGACCTCGCGGATCAGACCCACCCGCGCCTCTTGGGCGAGCTCCACATCCCCGGCTTCTCCGAGTACATGCAGCCGCTCGACGATGGGCACCTTCTGACCGTGGGTCGCGAGGCCGATCCGGCCAGCGGCTGGCGGCAGAACCTCGCCCTGCAGATCTTCGACGTGTCGAACCGCACCGCCCCCACGCTCGCGCACCGGTTCGTCTTCGACAGCGAGGGCTCGTCGGAGGCCTCGACCCAGCACAAGGCCGTGTCGTACTACGCGGACCGGGGCCTCTTGGCGCTGCCCCTTCTCAGCCAGGCGTTCGACCCGATGAGCGGCAGCGTCCGCTTCGACAGCACCCTCGAGCTCTTCCGTGTCTCGACCCAGAGCGGCTTCGCGCGCCTGGGCGCCATCAACGGCCGTCCGCTGCAGAGCCACGCGGAGCAGGACCCGAGCTACTCGTGCTCGCCCGGCTTCGACGGGACCGAGGGCGGCTCGACCTTCCGGCGCGGCATCTTCCGGGACGACGTGCTCTTCGCGGTGGCGGGCGATGGCGTGGTGGCCACCCGCATCGGTGCCACGCTGGCGCCCCTCGGCGTGGTCCGCCTCGCCGACCCGGCCGAGGTGCCCGCGTGGTGCTGGCCGAATGGCGGCATCGGTGGCATGGCCGGCGAAGGCGGCTTCGGCGGCGTGGGCGGCGGCGGCTTCGGGGGCGCTGGTGCAGGAGGTGGAGGCTTCGGCGGCGCCGGGTTCGGTGGCGCCGGTGGAGGTGGCGGCGGCTTCGGAGGTGGCGGCGACTCAGGCAGCAGCGGCGCGGCCGGCGCTGGCGGCTAAGACAAGCTGGTCAGTCCAGAATGGGTCGCTTGCCGGTCGCGAGAGCCCGAGGGCCCTCGGCCGAAGTACCCTCTGGGCGTGAGCGAGGCGGCCGACCAGGCGTTTTCGCGCAGCGAGCGCTTCGAGATCCGGGCGCGGCTCGGCGCCGGTGGCATGGGCGTCGTCTATGACGCGTTCGATCGCGCGCGCGGCCACCGCGTGGCTCTCAAGACCCTGGTCAAGCTCGACGCGCCGAAGCTGCTCGCGCTCAAGCACGAGTTCCGCGCCCTGGCCGATCTGCGCCACCCGAACCTGATCGCGCTCTACGACCTCGTCGAGGAGGACGGCGCCTGGGGCTTCTCGATGGAGCACGTCGAGGGCACCGACCTCTTGCGCTGGGTGCGTCAGGGCCGAGGGGCGATCGGCGAGCCGTCCACGGACCCCACCTGCTCGGCCACGCTGCCGGTCCTCGCCCCCGAGACCCCGGCGCCCGTCGCGGCCCCGGCCCCTGCGCCGCTCCAGCGGGCCCAGGCGGATCTGCCTAGGTTGCGCGCGGCGCTGATCCAGCTCACCCACGGCCTCGGGGCGCTTCATGCCGCCGGCCAGGTGCACCGCGACATCAAGCCGCCCAACGTGCTCGTCACCGCCGAGGGGCGCGTGGTCCTGCTCGACTTCGGCCTCGTCACCGAGTCGCACGCGAGCGCCACGCAGAGCGGTGTCGTCGTCGGCACCGCCGCCTACATGGCGCCCGAGCAGGCCGCCGAGCGCCCTGTCGGCCCCGC
>JAHFDS010000186.1 GCA_023248855.1 Myxococcales bacterium | reverse complement strand
GCCCTTCCGCGCGTCGCCTCGGCGCGGGCGCCGCGGTGCTCGTGGGCGCCGGCCTCGCGCTCGCCCTTGCCGCCGATGCCTACGACGCGCGGCGCCTGCCCGAACCGCCCGATCCGCGCGCCCGCTTCCTCACATCGCCCCTGCCCGAGGTCGACGACTGGCGCGCCATGACCGCGCTCGCCGACGCTCTGGCCGGCGCCCCGGCGGGCACCACGGTCGCGCTCACCGAGCACGGTGTCATCGGCGCACGCGCCCCACACATCGCCCTTTTCGACCTGTCGGGCTTGCACGACGAAGCGATCGCCCGGCGCGGCCTCGACGCCGCCTCGCTGCTCGCCCGCGCGCCCGATGCGATCTACCTGCCGCACCCGGACTATCACGGCTTCTTGGCCTCGCTGCTCACGCACCCAGGCCTGCGCCGTGACTACGACCTCTACCCCGATGCGTTCGTCTTCGGCCTCGCGCTCCGTCGCGACTCGCCCCGCGCGCCCGCGCTGCGCGCGCGCCTCGCCGCGGCGTTCCTCGCGCTCCACGGCGACGCCCTCGACGCGCACGCCGTCCCCTGACGGCGGGCGTCACCCGCCGGTGCAGGCCGGGATCTCCGGTCGACTCTGCGCGTAGAGCTCGAGCGAGCGAGCGCACCCGGCCTCGAGGGCCGCCGGATCGAGGCCGCCACCGCCGCCCGCCCGGCAGGTCTGGAGCAGGCCCTCGACGACTCCGCAGGGCGGGTCACACGTGTTCGCCGCGTTCGCCGCCGCGCAGCAGCGCACGAGCCGCTCGCATTGGGGACACGTGGCCGCGTCGGCGCCCGCACCGGTCTCCGCCGACCGCGCGTCGAATAGGGCCGCGTCCACCGCGGCGTCGGGACGCGGCCTGCCCGGGCCCTCGCCGCAACCGCACGACAGCGCAAGCAGCAGCGCGAGCATCCTGGCGTGCACGATCCGGTTTCGTCGTTACGTCCCGAGGAGCCGCCGCGCGCTGTCGAGGCCGATGCGCCCTGCCTGGGCCCCGGCGCCGGCGCGCAGCACCGCGAGCGCGTCGGCCTGCAGCTCGGTGTGCAGGAGCGGCCAGTCCGACCCGAGCACCAGGCGATCGGGGCCGACCTCGGCCAGCGTCCGCCGGATGGAGTCTGGCGTCTGCCAGCTCGTGTCCGCGAAGAGCTGCGCGTGTTGCGCGAGCAGCGGCCAGATCGCCTCGGGCGCGTCGCGGTTGAGGTGCGCCAGGCACACGCGCACGGCAGGAAATGCCTGGAACAGCGGCGCGAACGCCTGCGCGTCCGAAGGCCCGCGCTTGCGATAGCCCGGCACCGAGAAGTGCCCCGTGTGCAGGATGACGAACTTGTGGTGCGCCTCGGCCGCGGCGAAGAGCGCGCGGTACGCCGGATCGTCGCCCTCGCGCCCGTCCATGTTCGGGTGGATCTTGAAGCCCGAAAAGCCGTCCTTCGCCAGCGCGTCGAAGGCATCGCGCCACGCGGCCTCGGGCGTCCCGGGAGGTAGCTCGGGGACGTGGGCGACCGGCACGAGGTCGGTCGCGCCGCGCACTTGCCCGAGGAGCCACTCGTTCGGGGTCGTCGGGTGCGCCGCGATCACGACCGTGCGCAAGACGCCGTTTCGCGCCATCGACTCGCGCAGCTTGCGCACGCTGCCACCGAGCAGGATCGCCGGCGCGATCCCGAGCGAGAGCACGGTCTCGACGATCTGCCGGAGCGGCCCCGGCAGCCGCCGCCGGGTCTCGGCCAGCTTCTCCACGTCGAGCGGCAAGCCACGCACGAGGCGCGACGCGCCGGGCAGGCGCAACACGCGCTCGAGCGCGAGCACGGCTCCCCGTGCGGGTCCCGGCAGCTTCCTCGCCATCTCGTCGAGCTCGGGGAACACGTGCGCGTGGCAGTCGATCATGCGGCATCCTCGCACAATCGGGTTCCAGCGGTCCGCCGAGGACGCACCTGCCCACGCGGGCGCGCTGGCTGTATTGTCCGCGCCCCATGCGCTCTGCCCTCGCTCTCTTCGCCCTGCCCTGGCTGCTCTTCGCGCGCCCCGCTGCGGCCAACGACGGCCGCAATCGTTACGAGCCGCTCGTGCCGGGATCGCTCACCCACCTGCACGCGCCCATCTCTACCGCTGCGGGCTTCCGCGTGCTGGCCGCCGACATGGCGGGCGGGGCCGACGGCGATCCCGCGTTCCGCTGGGCGCAGCGCCACGCCATCGCGCTCTTGCGCCTTTCGACCCGCAAGGTCGCGGTCGCGCTCGGCCCGGGGCCGTATCCCCTGGCCGTCTTCGACACCTGCTCCGAGAACGGCGACACGCCGATCGAGATGACGCCCAAGGGCCCGCGTGGGCGGCACCCGGGCGGCTCGCACGACGGCGGCATGAACCTCGACCTCGGCTACTACCTCACCTCGGAGAAGGGTCAGGTGGAGACCCCCGACCCGGCGGCGTGCACCGACCACTACCGGCTGGAGGCGGGCAAGCCCAAGGACGAGCAGTGGTGCACCGGCGCACCCGATCGCCTCGACGTGGACCGCCAGGCCCTCTTTCTGCTCGAGCTCGTGCGCGCCCACGTCGATCGCTTTGGCCGTGATCTCCTGGAGAACATCGGCATCGACGGCCGCGTGCGCCTCGTGGTGCTCGAGCGCCTGCGCGTCTGGGTGAAGGCGCACCGCTTCGGCGCGACCGATGGGCTCGTCACCGAGCTCGAGCGGCTGTTCGCGTCCGATCCCTACGAGGGCTGGGCGCACTTCCATCACCACCACGTCCACGTGCGCTTCGCGACGCTCGGTTTCGCGGGGCGGCACGCCGCGCGCCTCGACGCCCTGATCGAGGACGATCGCAGGCTCGAGGCGGAGCTCCTCCTCGCCGAGCACGATCCTGCCACCTCCGGCGGGGTGGCCCTCCTGGCCGAGCTGTCCTCGTCGGAGCTCGCGCGCTCGATCGAGCTGCACCTTCACGGCAGGTCAGACGATCTGCGCAGGGTCGCGGCGGTGCGGTTCCGCGTCGGCGCGGGCGCGTGGGAAAAGCCCGAGGGCTACCTCGATCCCTGGAAGCACGTGGCCGACCTGCCGCGGCAGGTGGACTGGCAGCACCGCACGGTGGCCGTGGAGGCGGAGCTGACCCGAAAGGACGGCACGACCGTCAAGCTGACGCGCAAGGTTGCCCTGCCGCGTCAGCCGCCCTTTCTGGCGGTCAAGATCGAGCCCCAGCGCGTGACCGCGCGAGCCAAGCCCGATCCGGGCGGGTTCTGGGTCTCGCTCGACTGGCCCCCGGCCTACGCCACGCTGGTGACCGGCGTGGACTGGCTGTTCCACCGCAAGGGCGACGCCAAGGGTCCGAGCCCGCTCCGGATCGCGGCGCGCGATCCGGCGATGGCCGAGCGGGTCTCGATGGCGACGATCGATCCCGGCGAGGTCACGCTGGTCGAGGCCGAGCTCGTGATGTCGGGCCGGCTTCGCATTCGCCTGGCCGCATGGGTCAACCCCGACCTCAGGGCAGCTGCGCGACCTGGCGAGCCTCGGTGATGAGCGCGTCGCCGAGCTGCTTGGCCGCGGCCTGGCGGGTCTCGTCGGCCGAGACCACCAGCGTCACTTCCTTGCCGTAGGGCATGTACTGCAGGTAGTCGCCCTGCTCGGTCTTGATGGACACGCCGCCCGCGGCGTCGGAGACCTCGAGCTTGTGCGCCTGAGCCACCCGACGCAGCGCGCCAAAGATCTGGCCTGACTGCGCCACCTGGATGCCCGTCTGGTACTGCTGCGAGCCTGCGCAAGCGGCGCCGAACAGGCTCGTGGCAAGGGCGAGACCGGCGAGGAAAGTGCGGGGCTTCACGTTCCAGAGATTCATCATATGTAGATTTTTACAGTATCTATTGTCGGGCGGCAAGAAGAAAGATTAGTAGTTTCCATGACATTGCTTGCAACCGTAGCGAAACCTGTCCGCCCTCCCCCTCGCCTCGCGAATAGCCCTTGGATCCTGCCGTGTTGGAGGAGTCTTCGCGCCTCGGACCCGTCCTCGGGTAGGCGTGAGCCTCCGATCCTCTGCCCAACACATGTAAATCAGATTACGATGGTTACACGGTTATTTATCTTCCTTAGGAGTGAGCATGGCCCCCCGATTCCAGCCTCGCCCGCTCGGGCGCTTCGACCTCCTGCTCGCGCTCTCCCTTTTCGCCGCCTGCGGCAAGGGGCCTCGCGCCTCGTCGAGCGTCGAGCCATCGCCGCTGCCTCCCACCGATCTCGTTTCGCAGGTGAGCGGGGTCTTCTCCGATGCCGCCACGCGCGCGCCCATCGCGAGCCCCCTCGACGTCTCGATCACCGACGCGACCGGCCAGCCCTTCGAGGTGCTCGACGCGGTGGGCACGCGCACCTCGACCTTTCGTGTCACGAACGGCTTGCTCACGCTGGGGCTGCCCAGCTCCACGACCCTGCCCGTCCACCTGCGGATCATCGCCCGCGGTGAAGGGCTGATCGCGTCGAGCGCCAACGTCGACGTCGTCGAGCCGGGGGCGAAGCTGTTTGCCATGTCCCTCGTGAACCTCGACGCGTCCCCCGAGGGCGTGGCGAGCACGCGGCTCCCGGGTGGAATGGCGGACACCGAGGGCACGATCGAGCTGCCCGTGTCGGCGCAGACGCCGCTCGAGAGCGAGTCCTCCGGCTCGACCTCGATCACGATCCCCGGTGGCACGGCGGTCACGACCTCCGGCGGCGACCCGCTGCAGGGTCCGCTCGACCTCTCGCTGGCCTACTTCTCCGCCGGTTCGTCGGTCGCGCTCGATGCCTTTCCCGGCGGCCTCGATGTCTCGTTTCCCGATCCCACGACGGGTCAGTCGACGCCCTCCACGTTCGTGTCTGGCGGCTTCGCGGTGGTGTCCATCGCCGATCGCGCTGGCAACCAGGGCCGGCGCTTCTCGAGCCCGATCCAGATCTCCATCACGGCGCCGAGCGGAACCACGAGCCTCACCACTGGCATGCCGCTCCGCGCCGGCGATCAGGTGCCGCTCTGGAGTTACGACGAGGTCACGGGCAACTGGAGGTCCGAGGGCGTGGGTACCGCACAGGGCCCCGACGCCCACGGCAACTTCACGGTGACCCTGATGACCACGCACCTCTCGTATTTCAACCTCGACTGGCGCCTGGACAGCTGCGATCACAGCCGACCCGTCCGGATCGACGGCAATCCGAATCATTTGCTGCTCGATTTCATCGTGACGAGCAAGGTCCCCGGCTATCTGCGCAAAGAGCTGCACGCCCAGGCGGGCTCTGACCCGAACGAGCTCGTGCTCGCCAAGGCCCCGCGTGGTCTACCCGTCCAGATCGAAGCCTTCCTGCACGGCATGCCAGTGGGCAACCTGGACATCGATGATCTCTGCGGCCCGGGTGCGCTCACGCTCGGCGTCAACTTGCCGGCGGCGCCGGCACGCCTCGTCCTGACGGCGCGCGAGATCTGTCCGGAAAACCACCAGGCGCGCCCCGCGGCGTTCGCGGCGGTCGTGCTGTTGCCGGTGCCGTCGCCGCCCGGTGGGCTCGGCGCGCGCTCGGCCATGACAGACACGTCCGGCCAGGTGGCCTTCGATGGCCTCGCGGCCGGCGGAACCTTCAATGCGCGCGTCGAGAACCGCCGCGCGCCCGGCACGTTCGTCTCGAGGACCGTCACGCTCATGCCCGGCGATCAGGCCCTCGACGTCGATATTCTGCTCGATCGCTGCCAGCAGGCCGGTGGTGGCGGCGGCATGGGCGGTGGCGGCTTCCCTGGTGGCATGGGCGGCGCGAGCCCTCCCCCCGGCATGTGCGCGCCGCCCGGGGCGATGTGTGCGCCGATGTCGCCGCCGTGCTGCATGCCGAGCTTCTGCAATGGCGGCAGCTGCCGGCCGCCTTCCGACGGCGGGCTGCCGCCGCCCATGTGCCTGCCCCCGGGGAATGCCTGCTCGGCGACGTCGCCGCCGTGCTGCATGCCGAGCTTCTGCAATGGCGGCAGCTGCCGGCCGCCTTCCGACGGCGGGCTACCGCCGCCCATGTGCCTGCCTCCGGGGAATGCCTGCTCGGCGACGTCGCCACCGTGCTGCATGCCGAACCTGTGCAATGGCGGCAGCTGCCGGCCGCCCTCCGACGGCGGGCTGCCGCCGCCCATGTGCCTGCCCCCGGGGAATGCCTGCTCGGCGACGTCGCCGCCATGCTGCATGCCGAACCTGTGCAATGGCGGAAGCTGCCGGCCGCCTTCCGACGGCGGGCTGCCGCCGCCCATGTGCCTGCCCCCGGGCAATGCGTGCTCGGCGACGTCTCCGCCGTGCTGCATGCCGAACCTGTGCAATGGCGGAAGCTGCCGGCCGCCTTCCGACGGCGGGCTGCCGCCGCCCATGTGTCTGCCCCCGGGCAATGCGTGCTCGGCGACGTCTCCGCCGTGCTGCATGCCGAACCTGTGCAATGGCGGAAGCTGCCGGCCGCCTGCGGACGGCGGGACGGCCCCCATGTGCCTGCCCCCGGGCAATGCGTGCTCGGCGACGTCTGGGCCGTGCTGCATGCCGAACCTGTGCAATGGCGGAAGCTGCCGGCCGCCTGCGGACGGCGGGGCGGCCCCCATGTGCCTGCCCCCGGGCAATGCGTGCTCGGCGACGTCTCCGCCGTGCTGCATGCCAAATCGGTGCAATGGCGGAAGCTGCCGGCCGCCTGCGGACGGCGGGACGGCCCCCATGTGCCTGCCCGCGGGCAACGCATGCTCGGCGACGTCTCCGCCGTGCTGCATGCCGAACCTGTGCAATGGCGGCAGCTGCCGACCGCCTGCGGACGGCGGGACGGCCCCCATGTGCTTGCCCGCGGGCAACGCCTGCTCGGCGACGTCGCCGCCCTGCTGCATGCCAGCCCTCTGCAACACAGGAGTGTGTCGGTAGGAGCGAGCTGGCCCGCCGTGCTGGCCGCAAAGGGGCGCCACACCGACCCAGGCAGCGCACCGGCCCCGTGATCGCCGCGCTTCGCCGCGAGATCGCGAGCCTGCCGGGCGTTTACTGGACGGTGTGGCTGGGGACGCTGGTCAATCGAGCCGGCGGCTTCGTGGCGCCCTTTCTTGCCCTCTACGTGACGCGCACGCTGGGGCACGGCGCCGGCGTGGCGGGCCTGGTCCTGTCGCTCTACGGAGCGGGGGGCGCGGTGGCGGGAATGCTCGGTGGCCTGCTCGCCGACCGCGTGGGGCGCCGCTCGACGCTCCTTCTGTCGCTCTTCGGGGGCGCGGCGACGCTGGGGGCGCTCGCCTGCGCGCGCTCGCTGCCGGCGCTGGCCGCGCTGTCGTTCCTCCAAGGCCTGGTTGGCGAGGCCTATCGCCCCGCGGTGAGCGCGCTCATTGCCGACGTGGTACCGCCGGTCGATCGGCCACGCGCCTTCGCGCACCTGCACTGGGTGATCAACGCCGGCTTCGCGATCGCGCCGGCTCTGGCGGGGTTGTGCGCCTCGCTCGGCTATGGCCTGTTGTTCGCCGTCGATGCCGTGACGACGGCCGCGTACGGGCTCGTCATCCTCTTGCGCGTGCCCGAGACACGTCCCGCCGCTGAGGCCCCAGGGGAGCGCTCGGCCCGACTCGGCGACGCGCTGTCGGACCGGCGGTTCGTCGCGTTCATCCTCCTGACGTTCGCGATCGGGCTCGTCCTCTGTCAGAACGGCACGGCATTGCCGCTCGACATGCGGCAAAAGGGGATCTCGGAGGCCACCTATGGCTCCCTGATGGCGGAAAACGGTCTCCTCATCGTGCTCTTCCAGCCGCCGCTCGTGCGCTGGTTCGCACGGCGCGATCGCGCGCCGGTGCTCGCCCTGTCGGCGCTGGCCTTCGGGGTCGGGTTCGGCGGCTACGCCCTTGCGCACGACGTACCCACGTACGGGCTCGTGATCGCGATCTGGACCCTCGGCGAGATCGCAATGTTCCCCGTGCTGTCGGCGGTGATCGCGGACCTGTCGCCCCCGGCCCTGCGCGGGCGCTACCAGGGGCTGGCGACGATGACGGGGGGCGCGGCGGCGTGTCTCGGTCCACTCCTCGGGGGCGCCGTCATCGAATGGAGCTCGGCGCGCATCCTGTGGGCGGGTTGCTTTCTGGTGATGCTCGGTTGCGGGCTCGGCTTTCTGGCGCTGGGTCGACGCCTGCGCGCCCCGGCCTCCTAGACTCGTTTCACGTTGAAGTGATTGTGACCATCCCGACCGCCAGCGTCGCGCCCGCAGGGCCGCCCCAAGGGCGCGACCGGGGCCCCACGCAGCGCGGAGCGCGAAGTGGGGGGGAACACAGACCGCCGCCGCATGGGCTCTGCGCACGTCGAAGCCCGCGAGCTCGCGATTCGCACGATCAACTCAACCTGGAAGCGGTCTAGCGCGCCGCTCCCACGGCACGAGCGGCAGGTAGAGGCACAGCATGTAGAGCTGGAAGCAGCCGAGGTCGAGCGTCAGCGCGAGGCCGACGTGGAATGCGGCGCCCAGCGCGAGCGCCGCGGTGCGGGTCCGGCGCAGGTAGATCCAGAGCGGGAAGCCGAGCTGGAAGAGCGCGATCGGCAAGGGCGCGAGCGTGGTCAACGCATATACCGGCGCGATGCTGGCGAAAGGCAGCCGCGCCACCCGGAGGTCGGCCAGCACGAGGTAGAGCGTGTCTGCCGACTGCCAGCCGCCGGCCACCTTGTAGACGCCACTGAAGACGTAGATGAGCGCCATCTGCACGAGGAGCAGGCGCAATGGCCACGGCTGCACGTAGTCGAAGCGCCTGCGTCGCGCGTCGAGCGACCAGGTCGCGCCCGACGACGAGAGCGCCAGGCAGAACAGGATGAGGCCGCGCACCTGGTCTCCGCCATTGAGCACGAGCGGGTTCAGGTGAGCGAACGACAGGTTGAGGGCCCACACCAGCCACGCCACGGGCCGGGTGTAGAGGCCGAGCGCGAGCATGACCGCGAGCAGCGCCCAGACCCAGAGCGCAGTCAGGATCACGGCCCGGCTCTCCACGCCGCCGAGCAGCGACCAGCTCCAGTTGGGCGCCTGTCCGAGCCAGCCGAACACCGCCGGCGCGCCCATGCTGCCGCCGCCGTAGAGCCAGTGCGCGCCGGGCAAGTAGCTGACGGCGAGGTCGGCGAGCAGCACCAGCGCGACGCCGATGCGCAGGGCCGCCGCCCGCTCGGCCGCCAGCGGCGCCGTCCAAAAGGGAGACCGGTGAAGGGGCCACGGCAACCACGGGCGCGTGCCGGCGACGCTCATGCCTTCGGCTCGAACCGTTCCAGCACGGGATCGAAGACCTCCACGGCCTCGCCCCGGATGCGCAGCACGGGGACCTCGGTCTCGACCGACCAGTCCCAGGGTCGCTGGGCAGGTGGGGGGATGCGGTAGAAGCGAACCACCAGCGTGGCGAGCTCGGGCGGCGACACGCCGGGGTGTGTCGCGACGTGCTCGCGCACGCGCAGCCGGAGGTAGGTCACGAGGTAGGGCCACTGGTGCGCCACCTTGGCGCGGAGCTCGTCGCGCAGGCGCTCGCGGCGCGCGGGCTCGGGCTCGCCGGCGCGCGCCTCGAAGAGGAAGCCCAGGCTGTCCTCGAGCTGCGCGATGCGCGGGCGGAACAGGCGGAACCAGCGCTTGCCGGCGGGCTCGTGGTGCGCCCGCAACACCACCTCCTGCCTGCCCGGCCACGCGAGGTGGACGCGCACGAACGGGATGACGCTCGGCGGCTGGGCGTAGAGCGGCCAGCCCTGCGGCTGCTCGGTCAGCTGGGCCCAGCGCAGGAGCAGGCCGGACACGGCGCCGGCGAGCTGCGAGAGGTGTCCACTGTCGAGCAGGCGCCCCGGCACCGGCGCGCGCACTGGCGGCAGGGCGCCGAGCTCGGCGCCGAGGTGCTCGGCGTAGTCGAGGAAGTTGCTGCCCAGAAGGAAGACGAGCTGAAAGACCACGAACAGGCCCAGTGCGACCTGTCGCGTCGACGGCGACGACGCGTTGCCGGCGGCCTCGGCCAACCCACGGGCAAGGTAGCACAGCCGCTGTGCTGGATCGGCCGACCTTGGCTGCTCAGGGCTCGGTCTTGGCCCCGAAGGCCGTCTGCCAGCGGTCGATGAGGCGGCTCCGGTCGAGGGCGGCCTTTTCGAGGTCGTTTCCGCCGAGGTGCGCCTCGAGGTCGCCAGGAAAGCCTCGCGGCGGCGCGGCGCCCGTGGCCACCGAGACGATGCCGAAACGCTGGCCGTAGTCGGCCATGGCGTGATCGCCGATCGCCCAGCCCAGGAACTGCTTGGCGGCCGGCAGGATGGCGGGCTTTCGGATGAGCGCATTGGCGTCCACCTCCCAGCCGGACCCCTCGGAGGGCAAGATCAAGGTGACGACCGGCTCCTGGGCGACCGCGGCCGCGTCGAAGGCGATGCCGATGGGCGAGGTGCCCTCCTTGGCCAGAAGGCAGGGCCTCTCGCCCGAGCGCGTGTAGACGGCGATGTTGCGATCGAGCGCGGCGAGGTACTGGAAGGCCAGCTCCTCGCCGAGTCGCTGCACGAGGCTGGACAGCGTGAGGTACCCCGCGCTCGAGGTCTTCGGGCTCGGCATCGCGATGAGGCCGCGGTACTTGGGATCCGCGAGCTCGCCGAGGCTCTTCGGGGCCGGCAGGCCGAAGTGGTCGAGCTGCGGCACGTTGACGCACAGCGCCGACGCGTAGGCGTCGATGCCGACCCACGTGGGCGGGGTCGCGGGGTCCCGGTACGGCGCGCGCACGCGATCGACGCCGCTTGGCGAGTACGCCACGAGCTGCGGCCGGATCTCGGGCGACAGAAGGCTCGTCGCGGCGACGCCCCAGACCACGTCGGCGTGCGGGGCGTCCTTCTCGGCGATCAGGCGATCGGCGATGGCGCCCGGCGTGTCGCGCACGATCTCGAGCTGGATGTCCGAGATCTCCCCGTAGAACCGCTGCAGGTAGGCATCGAGCTGAGCCTTCTCGAGCGCCGTGTAGACGACGACGGTCGTGCGATCTGGCGTCGCCTCGGTGCACGCGAGCGCGAGCGCAGCGAGGCCCATCACACGGATCGGGGAGCGGCTCCTCGGCATCGCGAGCATGCCGGGGTTGTCGCACGGACCGGACCCGTGCAGCCTCAGTTCTTGAGCAGGTGGCGGGCGATGGTGATGATCTGGATCTCGTCGGTGCCGCCGCCGATCTGCAGCAGCTTGGCGTCGCGGGCCATCATCTCGACGGCGTACTCGCGCATGTAGCCGTTGCCGCCCATGAGCTGCACCGCCTCCATCGCGCACTCGGTGGTCACGCGCGCGCAGTAGAGCTTGACCGCGCAGGCCTCGGCCATCGGCATCTTCTTGCCGCTCCTGCCGTACCAGAGCTGCTTGAACATCAGGTTCTTGACGTTCTCGCGGTGCATGAACATGCGCGCGAGCTTCTCCTGCACGAGCTGGTACTCGCCGATCTTCTGTCCCCAGGTCTCGCGCTCCTTGGCGTACGCGACCGACGCCTCGAGGCAGCGATCGAGGATGCCGTAGCACATCGGCGCCATGCCGGTGCGCTCGCTGTGGAAGACGTCACGCGCCTGCTCGCGACTCGGGTCCTTCTCGATGCCGCCGAGCAGCTGCTCGCGTGAGACCTCGACGTCCTCGAGGAAGACCTCGCCCGTCGGCGAGCTGTGCATGCCCATCTTCTCCATCGGCTTTCCGGCCGAGAGGCCTGGCATCCCCTTTTCCAGGATGAAGGCGTGGATGGGTCGGCCCCGCAGGTCGCCCGAGCCGTCGTCGATCTTCGCGTAGATGACGAAGGTGTCGGCAAACGGGGCGTTCGTGATGAAGGTCTTCTGCCCGGAGAGGACGAAGCCGTCTCCCTTGCGGCGCGCGATCGTGCGCATCGAGCCGAACGCGTCCGAGCCGGCGCCCGGCTCGGTCATGCCCCACGCGCCGACCTTCTCGTAGGTGGCGATCGGGATGCCGTACTTGCGCTTCTGCTCGGGCGTGCCCTTCGACAGAATGGCTCCGCCGGCCAGGCCCGCGGAGGCGCCGAACGCCAGCATGAAGCCCGGGCACACGCGCGACAGCTCGATCGACAGGACCGCGGCCAGGCCCGATTCGTCCATGCCGCCCCTGCCGCCCTTCGATTCATCCGCCTTCGCAGATGTGTCAGAGGGCGCCTCCGCGCGCGCGATCTGCTGCTCGATGCGGCCCTTCGCCAGCTCGCCGATGCCGAACGTGCGCACGAAGTCGCGCATGAGGTCGTACGGGAGCAGCTCGCCGCGCTCCATCGCGGGCACCGCCGGCTGGAGCTTGTCGGTCGTCCAGCGCCGGATGAGCTGGCCGACCATCTTCTGCTCGTCGGAGAAGTCGAACATGCGTGCCTCCAATCGGACGGGCTTCAGACGGGGATGATTCCGCGCTTCCTGTGCGGCCTCTCGACCACCTTGTTCCAGCTGAGCTCGAGCGCGCGCGCGAGCACCTTGCGCGTCTCACGCGGGTCGATGATGTCGTCGACGTGGCCCCACCCCGCGCTCTTGTAGATGTCGATGTGCTGCTGGATCGCGGCGGTGACCTGCGCCTTGACCTCGGGCGGTGGGTCGACGCCGCCGAAGAGCTTGGGGCCGGCGATGCCGACCATGCCCTCGGCGCCCATCACGGCGATCTCGGCGTTCGGCCACGCGACCAGGAGATCCGGCTCGTAGGCACGCCCGCACATCACGTAGTAGCCGGCGCCGTAGCCCTTTCGCACCACCACCGTGAGCTTCGGGACCGTGGCCGAGGCCATGACGTGCAGCATCTTGGCGCCGTGGCGGATGATGCCCTCGTGCTCGACCTTCGAGCCGACCATGAAGCCGGGCACGTCCATGAGGAACACGAGCGGCACGTTGAAGGCGTCGCAGATCTGCATGAAGTGCGCGGCCTTGTCGGCGCTGTCGTTGGTCAGGATGCCGCCGAGGTGGCGCGGGTTGTTCGCGACGATGCCGACCGGGCGGCCGCCGATGCGCGCCAAGCACGTGAGGATCGCGCGCCCCCATCTGGGCTTTAGGTCGAGGAGCTTGCCGTGGTCGACCACGCGCCGGACCACCTCGTACATGTCGTAGCTGGCGCGGTTCGAGTCGGGGACCACGTCGAGCAGGGCCTCGTCGGCGCGATCGAGGGGGTCGTCGCAGGCGATGATCGGCGGGCGGTCGTTGCAGGACGACGGCAGATACGACAGGTATTCGCGGATGGCGGTGATGCACGCGTCGTCGTCCGCGACCTCGAGGTCCCCCACGCCGCTTCGCTCGCAGTGCACCTTCGAGCCGCCGAGCTCCTGCTCCGCGATGTCCTGGCCGGTGGCGGCCTTGACGAGCGGAGGGCCGGCGAGCGCCATCGACCCGATGTCCTTGATCATGGGGACGAAGTCCGCGAGGCCAGGGATGTACGCGGTGCCGGCGGCGCCGGGGCCGACCATCGCGGCCACGAGCGGCACCACGCCCGACATCACTGCCTGCTCGCGGAACAGGTGGCCGGTGCCGGCGAAGCTCGAGATGAGGTCACTCGACGCGCCGCTCTTCGGATCGATGCGCGCGCCGGCGGAGTCGATGAACCACACCATGGGCACGCGCGAGCGCAGCGCGAGCTCGCGCAGACGCGTGACCTTGACCTCGCCGGTCAGGCCAATCGAGCCGCCCTTGGTCGTGAAGTCGTACGCGGCCGCGCACACCATGCGGCCGTCGACCTTGCCGTAGGCGCACACGACGCCGTCTGCGGGCGGCTTGTCCTTGGGGTCGAAGAAGCCCATCTGCGTGCCGTGGATGCCGAGCTCGAACAGGTCCGGCTCCCCGGACGGCGTCCGGTCGAACAGGCGCGCCAGGCGCTCGCGCGCGGTGAGCTTGCCGCGCTCGTGTTGCTTCTTGATCCTGTCCTGCCCGCCCATCTCCTTGATGCGGGCGCGGCGGCGCTCGAGCTCGGCCAGGCGATCACGCATGCTCACGCGCGCTCCGCCTCGATCTCGACGGCCACGTGCGCGCACAGCTTGGCGAGGATCGCGATCAGCTGCTCGCGCTCCTCGCGCGAGAGCGCATCGAGCGCGCCGCGCAGGGTCTCCCACGGGCCGACGTCGATCTTGCGCGCCAGCTCGCGGCCGCGCGGGGTGAGGTCGATGACCCACACCCGGCGGTCATCGGGGCTCTGCTGGCGCTCGACCAGGCCGTCGCGCTCCATGCGATCGACGATGCCGGTCACCGTGGAGTTGTGCGCACGGATCTCGGTCGAGAGCTTGGAGAGGGAGAGCCCGCCGATCTCGTACAGGAGCTTTAGGACCGTGACCTGCGTCGCGGTAACGCCGTACTCGGCGCAGCGCTCGCGCGAGAGGCGGCGGCTCTCGGTGGTGAGGTAGATGATGGTCTCGACCACGCGGTCGAGCGCGGCGTCGCGCTGCGTGCGGGGCTCGACCTTGCGGGCGGGGCGTGTGGGCGGCAAGCAGACAATTCCTTCGCCTACAAACTATTGGGAGGCGAAGGAATCGTCAAGCAGGGCCACGATCCCTGCGGAAGAGAGCAGGCGGAAGGGCGAGCGCGAGTCTTCTTCAGACGGTCAGCCGCAGACTCCGCCGCCGCTCATCGAGGTGTGCGGGCAGTGCGTGTTCACGCTGGTCGGCGGGTTCGAGGCGGCGTTGCAGGTGTGGTAGATGCGGCAGCCGAGCGTGTTGCCGCCCGTATCGGCCGCGGTTCCCGCCGGGAAGGCGGCGCACGCCGTCATGCACGCGGACATGCTCGCGTACTGGGCGGGGGCGGCCGTCCCGAAGGTGCAGACCGCCATCTGGAGCGAGCAGAAGTGGGCGCAGGTCTGCGCCTCCATGT
>JAHFDS010000607.1 GCA_023248855.1 Myxococcales bacterium | reverse complement strand
GCAGGGCCCCCTGTCGGTGGGCCAGCGCGAGCTCGGTCGCGTCGACGTCGGGCCCCGAGTTGCCGGACAGGTACGCGATGAACGAGCTCGTGTCGATCGCGATCAACGCCGATCTTCACGGAGCGATCGGGGGTCGATCGAGAAGTGGACCTTGCCGCGCAGGGCTCGGAGGCGCTCATACACCTCGCTCGCGGCAACGAGCTCGAGCCCATGCCGGATCGTCGCGGTGACGCCCTGACCTGTCCGCTGGCGCGCGCGTCGAAGCAGCTGCCGGTCGATGTGAACGGTGATCTTCTGGATGCCCACGCTCGAAGCCTACCAGCAGCAATGCCATAATGCAATATGGTAGATCGCTGGTCAGCCCGCGCCCCTCTCAGCGGAACCGGGGCATGACCTCGCGCGCGAACAGCTCCATCGAGCGCCGCACGCCCGCCTGGGGCAGGCCCCCGAAGTTCATCCAGCACAGCACCTCGCCGACATCGAGACGCCGCAGCTCGTCGATCTTTTCCGCGACCGTGTCGGGAGAGCCGAAGGCGACGGTCTCGGCGACGAGCTCGGCCCACGTGATCTTCCCGAGCCGCTCCGCCATCGCGCGGAACCCCGGCTGCAGGAGCGGGTGCACGCTCTCGATCCGCTCGGGGATGAGAAACCGCCGCAGGGCCTCCTGGTACCACAGCTCCGCGTCCTTCGCCTCGGCCAGGGCCTCGGCGTCGGTCGGCGCGACGTAAACGTGACGCGAGACTCCCCAGCGCCCGAGCAGCCTGGCAATCTCGGCCTCCGTCCGGCCCGCCTTCCGGCAGGCCCTGACGTACGTGTCGCGGCTCTGAGAGAGCTGGTCGACCGGTCCCCGGAGCAGCGAGTTGAGCATGGGCAGCCCACGAAGCGCGGTGGCCTCGATCGTGTCGGGGCTCACACACACCACGTAGAGCGGGGGGTGGGGCTGCTGGAGCGGCTTCGGGATCACCCGCACCTCGGGGATCGTGTAGTGGCGGCCCTCGTAGGAGAAGCGCTCCATGGTCCAGGCGCGGACCAGGATCGCCAGGACCTCCTCGAAGCGTTCGCGGCTCTCGATCTGGGGGACGCGATAGCCCTCGAACTCGACGGGGCGGTTGCCGCGCCCCACGCCGACGTCCAGCCGCCCGCCGCTCAGGATATCGACCATCGCGAGCTCCTCGGCGAGCCGGACCGGATCGTGGAAGGGCAGGATGGCGGCGGCCAAGCCGATCCGCACGCGCCGGGTCCGCATGGCGGCGGCCGCCGCCAGGACCGCCGGTGAGACCGAGAGGCCGTACTCGATGAAGTGATGCTCGGTCAGCCAGATGCTGTCGAAACCGAGCTCTTCGGTCCACGCCATCTGCTCGATCTCGCGCCGAACGACTTCGGGGTGGGCGAGCGCCGGTGGAGCCTGGAGGAAGTAGTAGGTTGCAAAGCGCATCGCGGTCCGGCGAAGACTCTATCGCACCCGCCTGCGGTGCACCACCCTGCGTTGGAGTAGAATCCCACCCAACGCCGGGGAGGTCTCATGCGCTGCGGATACTTCGCGATGCCGTTGCACCCGCCCGGGGCCGACCCCGCGCGGACAATGGAGGAGGATCTCGAGCAGCTCGTCACGCTCGATCGCCTCGGGTTCGAGGAGGCGTGGATCGGCGAGCACTTCACGGCGATGTGGGAAAACATCCCGTGTCCCGACCTGTTCATCGCCAAAGCGCTCGCCCTGACCCAGACGATAAAGCTCGGCACCGGGGTCTCCTGCCTGCCGAACCACAGTCCGCTCATGCTGGCGCAGCGCATCGCCCAGCTCGACCAGATGGCGCGGGGCCGCTTCTACTGGGGCGTGGGCTCCGGGGGGTTCCCCGGTGACTTCGAGGTGGTCGGCGTCGATCCGAAGAGCGGCGAGCAGCGCGAGATCACTCGTGCCATCCTCGACCTGATCCTCGAGCTCTGGAACGACCCCAAGCCCGGCCTCTACGAGTCCAAGTACTGGCGCTTCCGCATCCCCGAGCCCCAGGCGGACATCGGCCTCCGGCTCCACTTGCGTCCGTACCAGCGCCCGCATCCGCCCATCGGCGTCGCCGGCGTGTCGGCGAAGTCGGAGACGCTGGTCCTGGCCGGCGAGCGCGGTTATATCCCGATGAGCATCAACTTCGTCCCGCCCCGGATTCTCCGAACGCACTGGGAGGCCGTCGAGGGCGGGGCGCAGCGGGTGGGGCGTGCCGCCGACCGGTCGAGCTGGCGGATCGCCCGCGACGTGTACGTCGCGGACACGACCGCGCGGGCGCGGCGCGAGGCGCTCGAGGGGCCGCTCGCGCGGGACTACCGCGACTATTTCTTGCGGCTCCTGGGGAAGATTCGGGGACTGGAGATGATCAAGGTGGACCCGGCGATGCCGGACTCCGACGTCACGCTCCCGTACCTCCTCGACAACATCTGGATCGTCGGCGATCCCGACACCGTCGCGGCCAAGCTCGGGAAGCTCCGCGACGAGGTTGGCGGGTTCGGCACGCTGCTCGTGATCGCGCACGAGTGGCGCCCGCAGGCGGCGTGGGAGCGCTCGATGGTGCTCCTGCGCGAGCAGGTGCTGCCTCGCCTGGCGGTGTAGCTACTGCGACTCCGCCCAGTAGTTCCACTCGATCCGGCGCACGCGACCGTCGCGGAAGTAGAACTCGACCGTGTCGGGATAGCCGTCCGAATACAGGTAGAGATAGCGCCCCTCGGTCATCTCTTGCGGCTCTCCGAGGAGCCGCTCGACGTCGCGTCGCGACGCGCCGACACCGAGCCCCTGCGGCAGGTGGTACGTCTGCGTGGTGATGGCGACGGACGTGAGCGCCGCCGACGGCGAGTATCGGATCACGACGCCCGGGTAGGGCGGCGCCCCGAGCACCCGCTCGATCTCGGCGCGCGTCCGTCCGAAGAGCCCGCGCGGTGCGTCGATGAACTCGTCCACCTGCGGGATGAGAGTCGGCCCGATGGCCTCGGCGAGCCCGCCGAGCGCCAGGACCCACGCGACCAGCAACGACGGCCAGACACCACGGCCACGCTTCACGCCCCGGGATATATCACCGATACACGCGCCGGTGTACCCTGAGGCGCGTGACGCCCACCACGCCCCTCCGCGAGGTCATGGCGCTCTTCTTCAAGCTCGGCGTCATCGGCTTCGGGGGGCCGGCCGCCCACATTGCGCTCATGCGCGACGAAGTCGTCAAGCGACGGAAGTGGGTGAGTGACGAGCGCTTCCTCGACCTCCTCGGAATGACGAACCTGATCCCCGGGCCGAACTCCACCGAGATGGCCATTCACCTCGGCTACACGCGCGCGGGCTGGCCTGGCCTCGTCGCCGGCGGCGCCTGCTTCGTCGTCCCCGCGATGGTGATCGTCTGGGCGCTCGCGTGGGCGTACGTGCGGTACGGCGCCCAGCCCCAAGTCGGCTGGCTCCTCTACGGCGTCAAGCCCGTGATCATCGCGGTCGTGGTCCAGGCGATCTGGGGGCTCCTCCGGACCGCGGTGAAGGGGACGCTGCTGGCCGCGGTGGCTGTTGCGGTGCTCGCGCTGTCTCTGATGGGCGTGAACGAGATCGCCCTGCTGGCGGCGGGCGGGCTCGTGGTGCCCCTCGCGCGGGGCCTCCGGTCCGCGTGGCTGGCCGCGGCCGCAGCGCCGGCTACGACCGTGCTGGGCGGCGCGGCGTCGGCAGTCGCGCAGGGCG